>NZ_WEZF01000003.1:0-300000 GCF_009177065.1 Tautonia marina | reverse complement strand
TTTCTGATCAACGCGTTCAAGCTCCCGCCGTTCATCGCCACGCTGGCAACGCTGGCGGGGTTGCGCAGCCTGGCGATGATCTTGAGCGAGAATCGGAGCATCACGGTTTCGGACCGAACGTTTCGGGTACTCGGGAGTGAGTACTGGGTGACGATTCCCTTGTTCCTGGTCGTCGCCGGGCTCCTGAGTCTGATGATGGGCAAGACGGTTCTCGGACGACACCTCTATGCCCTGGGAGGGAACGAGTCGGCCGCTCGGCTCAGCGGCTTGCCGACGAGGAGGCTCAAGACCGTTTCGTATGCCATCTCAGGACTTCTTGCGGCCCTGGGCGGGGTGCTGTTTCTGGGCAACACCGGATCGGCCAATCCGACGATGGGCTTTGCCTATGAGCTGTCGGCCATTACGGCGGCTGTCGTGGGAGGCTGTAGCCTCGCCGGGGGTGTCGGTTCGATCCGAGGGACGGTCCTCGGTCTGGTTCTCATCCGGATCGTCATCAACGGGACCGGCTTGGTGGTCGAAGGGATCGAACCGAGTCAGATCGAAGGGCTGGTGCTTGGGGTGGTGGTGGTCCTGGCCGTTGGCTTCAATCAGCGCTTCAGGCTGAAGCAGTAAGTCGGCCGGAGGTCATGAGGGCGACTGCCAGGCTCTTGGAGTACTTCCCTTGAGGTTTCCCATTGTCCTGATGCTTGTCGGGCTGGCGCTGTCGCTGGCCGCGACGCTCCTCAGACCCGTGGCTGATCCGGTTTGGCTCCTGATCCCCAGCGCGGCAATGACTGCCGCCGGGGTACGCTCGGTGATCGTGGCCGTCGCCGAGCGGCATGGGCATCTGCATGTGCCATCATGGCTGGGCATTGCCATTCTCCTGGCAATGGCGGCGATCATCCCGATCCTTGTCCTCCTCAGGTGGCGCGATGGTTTGTGATGCCTTGGAGAGGGAAATGAGCGAAACTTGATCAAACGAACAACGACCCCGGCGAACCATGATTGGATCGCCGAGGCCGTTGAGGAAGTCGGTACACGCGGAAGATCGAGCTGGGAAGGACTCGATCAACGCTTGGAGAACTGGTAGCTGCGACGGGCTTTCTTGTGGCCGTACTTCTTGCGTTCGACCATACGGGCGTCTCGGGTGAGGAAGCCGTGGTCGCGCAGTTGCGGCTCAAGGTCGGTCCGGTAGGCGGAGAGGGCGCGACCGAGGCCGAGCATCACCGCACCGGCCTGGGCGCTCTTGCCGCTGCCGCCGACGTTGACGAACACATCGAGCCGTCCGCCAAGATCGGCGACATGGATCGGCGCTCGGGCGTCGGCGCGCTCGGTTTCGGTATTGAAGTACTCGTCGACGGGCAGACCGTTGACGAGATACTGGCCCGAGCCTTCTCGGATACGAACGCGGGCGACAGCCGTCTTGCGGCGACCGGTGCCCCAGGTGTACGGATTATTAACCGTGGCCATCGTCTCGGGGTTCCTCGGCGATCCCCCGGGAAGATTCCGGGGCGATATGCTCCGTTGATTCGGATCAGTAAGACAACAAACAGTGAGACGCGAGGGCCGAGCTTACTCGGCCTTCTCGTCGGTCTTGGTCGGTTCGGCGGTGTCGGGCGACTCGGGCGCCGGGGTTGCTTCCTCAGCCGAAGGAGCAGCGGACGCGACGGGAGCCGCCTGAGTTGCGGTCGGGGTGGCCTCGGCCTCAAGTTCCGGTTGCTCGGCCTTGGGCCTGGGAGCTTTTCGGGCTTTCGGCTTGGGCGGAGCGGGCTCGGGGGCGAGGATGGCTCCCGAAGCGGTCGGGCGGCCGAGCTTCGGCTCCAGCGGAATGGGCTGCTGGGCCTGATGCGGGTGCTGATCGCCGACGTAGAGCTTGAGCTTCGACATCATGTGCCGGCCCATCTTGGACTTCGGCATCATGCGGCGAATGGCTTCGTAAAGGATGCGTTCGGGGTGGCGCTGGAAGAGCTTCCAGGCGACTTCTTCTTTCTGGCCGCCGGGATAGCCGCTATAGCGCTGGTAGACGACCTGTTGCCACTTGTTGCCGGTGAAGACAACCTTGTCGACATTGGTGACGATGACGTAGTCACCCGTATCGATGTGGGGGGTGTAGGTCGGGCGATGCTTGCCCATCAGAATGGGGGCAATCTGCGCGGCCAGTCGGCCGACGACGGCATCGGTCGCGTCGATGACGTACCACTGAGGGGCCAGTTCGTTGGCCTTGGCCTGATAACACTTCATCATGGTCGGAGTGACCCAAGTCGTAGGTCGAAGCACGTGACCGGACGGTGAAGACCGGCATGGCAAAACGACCAAGATACCGACGGATTGATCGAAATTCAAGGCACGCGCTTGAAACTCTTTGCTCGAACGATCAGGAGACGAGGGCCGGATCGATCGGGGCGGAGTCTTCGGGAAGTCGGGGGCGTCGAAAACTGACGGGTCGTTCCCAGTCGGTTCGGGGATTTGGGAAGTCGCGGCGGGTGTGGGTGCCTCGCGATTCCTCGCGGAGGGAAGCGCCGGCGATGATCAGGTGGGCAACGGTGAGCATGTTCTGGAGAACCCAGCCTTCGGGGTCATCGAAGCTCTGGTCGAGGACGTAGCGGCACCAGAAGGCGACCTGGCGGGCGGCTTCGTCGAGCCCTCGGGCGTCTCGGGTAATCCCGACGTTGCGCCACATCTGGGCGCGAAGGGAATTGCGGATGTCGGCCAGGTCGAGCGGTTCGTGAGGAGTATCGTGGCGATCGACGGCGATGGGGGGGACTTCGAGCAGCGAGGGGATGGAACCGTTGAGGGATCGATTGATGTCCTCGGCGGCTCGGGCTCCGAAGACGAGCCCTTCGAGCAGGCTGTTCGAGGCCAGGCGGTTGGCGCCGTGAAGGCCGGAACTGGTGACTTCGCCCGCGGCCCAGAGGCCGGGAACGTCGGTCCGGCCGTCGAGGTCGACGGTGATGCCTCCGATCATGTAGTGGGCGCCGGGTCGGATGGGAATCTGGTCGCGGGTGATGTCGAGGCCGAAGCCGTGTAGGAGGGAGTCGATGCTGGGGAACCGTCGTCGGACCAGGGCGGGATCGAGGTGTGAGAGGTCGAGGAAGACGCAGGGGTGCTGGGTTTTGGCCATCTGAGCGACGATAGCGCGCGAGACGTCGTCTCGGGGGGCGAGTTCGGCGTCGGGGTGATATTCAGGCATGAAGCGGTGGCCGTTGCAGTCGCGGAGGTAGGCCCCTTCGCCTCGAATGGCTTCGGTCAGGAGATGGCGAGACGATCCGGCGATGTACAGGACCGTCGGGTGGAACTGGATGAACTCCATGTCGCGGAGTTCGGCCCCGGCGCGGTAGGCGAGGGCGTGGCCGTCTCCGGTGGCGATGGGGGGATTGGTCGATTCGCGGTAGAGCTGGCCGGCCCCTCCGGTGGCCAGGAGGGTGGCCCTGGCCCAGATCAACGAGGGTCCTCGGCGACGGTCCCAGACGATCGCCCCTCGGCATCGGCCCTCGAAGGTCAACAGGTCGATGGTGAAGCTGTTCTGCCAGATCCGGACATTCGGGCGAGACTGGGCCTGTGCGACGACGGCCCGCATTACCTCTCGGCCGGTGGCGTCTCCCAGGGCGTGGACGATGCGGGCATGGGAGTGCCCGCCTTCGAGTCCGAGGGCGACCTGACCGTCAATCTGGTCGAACGCGGTTCCCCAGTCGATCAGTTCGGCGATTCGTCCGGGAGCCTCTCGTACGACCGTTTCGACGACGGAGCGATCACAGAGTCCCTTGCCGGCGGCCAGGGTATCGGCAACGTGGTCATCGAAGTTGTCTTCGGGATCCAGGACCGAGGCGATGCCTCCCTGGGCGTAGGTGCTGTTACTTTCTCGGATCTGGTCCTTGGTCACCACGAGTACCCGAGCCGACGGATCGACTCCGAGCGCGGTCCGAAGTCCGGCCAGACCGCCACCGATGACAAGCACGTCTGTAAAGTGGTGCGGCAGATCCCGGGGGTCGAACGGGATGAGGTAACGACGGGGGAGGTCGAGCGAATCGATCATCGGGGGAGGGTTTCCGATGTCGGGGGCGGAGGAGGATTACGGGCGAGGACGGGAGCCAATCTCATCGAGAGGAGATTCGTTGCTCCCAGATTCTCCATGGTAACACGAACCGCTCATCATGGGATCGGTTCCAGAAATTGGCGAGTGGATCGAGGGAGTTCTTCTTGAGATTCGTCCGAACTCGATGCTCCTTGCGGGGCTGTCGTCATGACTGGACCGCAAGGAGCAGGTGATCGAGCCGAGACGAATCTGGTACCAGGAAGCTGGTACCAGATTGAACTTACTTGGGGGGACCGCCCGAGGGCCGAGAGGGCGGGGTGGTGGGGGGATTGGTGTCAGAAAGCCGGCGCTGGTAAGCCTCGACGAGTTTCCGGAGCTGGGGAGGCGGAGGCGTTCCACCGCCTTGACGGCTCATGCCGAGGCCATCGTTGACGCCGGTCCCCTGAGATCGTCTGGCCCCTTCGCTCTGTCGGACGCCGGAGAGAGGGTCGGGAACGACTCGGTTTGGGTCGAGAGGCGCCGATTCAGAATCGAGGTCGACCTCCAACTCTTGCCCCTCACGTGACGGGCCTTCGGGAGGTCCGGAGAAGCGTTCGACGAACTGAGACATTTCCTCGCGGGTCATGCCCGTGAGGTCTTCGAGCTTGCGCGTCTGGTCCTCATCTTGAAGTGCTTCCCGAATCCGGCGGAGTTTCTGGTCCCTTGCCTGGAGGTTTTCGGGAATGGGGGCCTCACGGCCGACCTGCGGCGGGCCATCTGGCTTCGGCGGAGGCTCGCTCAGATCCTCTGCATCCGGCAGTCTCTGAGGCAATTTCGCCTGGCCGACCTCTCCTTCGGGTTCACCCATGCCTTCGCCAGACTCGCCGGATCGCTGCTGACCTTGCTGGCCTTCGCCCTGGCGCTGATCGCCTTGCTGGCCTTGCTGGCCTTGCTGACCTTGCTGGCCTTGCTGACCTTGCTGGCCTTGCTGACCTTCGCCCTGGCGCTGATCGCCTTGCTGGCCCTGCTGACCTTGCTGACCTTCGCCCTGGCGCTGCTGGCCTTCGCCCTGGCGCTGCTGGCCTTCGCCCTGGCGCTGGTCACCTTGCTGGCCTTCGCCCTGGCGCTGCTGGCCTTCGCCCTGGCGCTGGTCGCCTTGCTGGCCTTCGCCCTGGCGCTGGTCACCTTGCTGGCCTTCGCCCTGGCGCTGGTCGCCTTGCTGGCCTTCGCCCTGGCGCTGCTGGCCTTCGCCCTGGCGCTGCTGGCCTTCGCCCTGGCGCTGGTCACCTTGCTGACCCTCGCCCTGGCGCTGCTGACCTTCGCCCTGGCGCTGGTCACCTTGCTGGCCTTCGCCCTGGCGCTGCTGGCCTTCGCCCTGGCGCTGGTCACCTTGCTGACCTTCGCCCTGGCGCTGCTGGCCTTCGCCCTGGCGCTGCTGGCCTTCGCCCTGGCGCTGGTCACCTTGCTGACCTTCGCCCTGGCGCTGCTGGCCTTCGCCCTGGCGCTGGTCACCTTGCTGACCCTCGCCCTGGCGCTGGTCGCCTTGCTGACCTTCGCCCTGGCGCTGGTCGCCTTGCTGACCTTCGCCCTGGCGCTGGTCACCTTGCTGGCCTTCGCCCTGGCGCTGGTCGCCTTGCTGACCCTCGCCCTGGCGCTGCTGGCCTTCGCCCTGGCGCTGGTCGCCTTGCTGGCCTTCGCCCTGGCGCTGCTGGCCTTCGCCCTGGCGCTGTTGGTTGTCCTGCTGGGGCTGATCTTGAGGGCGTTGGTTGGGGGGTGGTTCTTGACGATCCTGGTCGAGCGCGTTGAGCATGCGGTCGAGCTTTTCCTGCTCTTCGGGGGAGAGCGGGCGGTCGTCGGGACGGGATTGTTCGTCGCGGGGGGAGCCGTCAGCGTTGTTGGCTAGTGAGGGATCGGTCTGAGTTGCCCCCTCATTTCCAGGCGCCCCTTGGCCCTGCTGGCCCTGACCCTGCTGACCCTGGCCTTCTGGAGGAGCCTGCTGGTCGGGGGGAGGGTTGCCCTCGGGGGAGGGAGGCTGGTTGCCGGCCTGCTGCTCCTGGCCGTCCCGGGGAGGAGTCGCATCCTGTGGGGGGGGCTCGTCGAGTGTGGAGCCGTCGCGAGGAGGTTGATCCTCCGGAGGAGGCGGTTGCTGGTCAGGCTGGGGCGTTTCCTCGGGTTCCTCGATCGGATCGATGATCTCCAGGATGCGGCGGCTGGTCTGGGCATCCTGGGCCGTCGGGGAACGGTTGTCGCGGACCTCGGCCCAGTAGGTCAGCCGATCGCCAGGGCGGGCGCCGATCGCCTCGAGATCGAGCGGCTCGACGTGATCGAGCGACCGGGAAGCCTCTTTGCCCTCAAGCAAATCCCGAGGGTCGAAGACCGGGGCCCCCTCGCGTTCGAGGTGGAGCATGGCCGAGGAGAGGCCGAAGTCGTCGGAGGCGGTCAGCGCGAGCGCGATCCGGGAATTGCTCGGGACCTCGATCCGGTCGGGCTCGGGCTGGATGAAGCGGACCTCGGGGACGCGGTCGGGGAGGGCCTCGATGTCGTAGACGACCGGCTCCGGATTCAACTGACCCTCGGTCGTCTCGAACTTGATGGAGTACGAGCCGTTCTCGTCGACCCTGAACCGGCCGGTCAATTCCTGGGGATTGCCCCGTGAGACGACGAGCCGGGCCGTGCCCAGGGCGCCGAGGTCCAGGTTGCCGTTCCGGGCGGACTGGTTCGTGGTGGCGCGGACCGTCACCATCGTGCCTGCGAGCGCCCGGACGTTGCCCCCTTCCACCCCTTCCCGATCGGGAACGCCCGTGTAATCCGGGAAATCGAGGTCGTGGACCACGGAGACGACCCGGGGCGCGGGCAGCACGGTCAGGCGGTACTGTTTGGTCTCGAAGTCGTTGGCGGAGAGGTAGTAGATCAGGTCTTGCTGGACATTGCGGAGCGTGACCGACCAGGGGTCGTAGCGCTGCTCGCCCTCATCCAGGCTGGTCGAGGCGAAGTACTCGCCGCCGTCGCTGCTGTAATGGAGCCGGACCTCGTCGGGGCGAATCCCCCGGTAATCGACCTCGGCCTCGAAGGTGACATTCGAGCCGGAGACCACCCGGGAGAGCGTCTCATCGTCGCCGGGCTTGATATTGATGAGACGGGTGTTCGTCGGCCGGGCGACATCGGCCAGCAGCGCCCGCCGCGCCGAGTCGAGCACGTTTTTCGGCGTCAGGACCACATAGAGGCAGAACAGGACCACCACGGCGGCGAGGGCGTAGAACGACTTCGTCAGATACCGCTGATCGACCGCCGCTTCCACCTGCACCTCGGCCAGGTCGCGGACGGCACGGGCCTCCAGCGTCCGGAGAATCGCGGGAGGTAATTCCGCACGATGTCGACGCAGGTCAATATAATTGAGCAAACTGTTCTTGAAGCGAGGATCGTATGACTCGATCGTGCAAGCCGCGTAGAAACTGTTGACCGACGAGAGCAGTGGGCGCACCACATACCGGAGAAAGGCGTACCCCCCAACCAGCAAGGCCGCGAACAAGATCACCGCGCGCACCGCCCAGGGGAGACCGATCCAGTGGTCGAGCACGATCTCCAACAACAACAAGCCGAGGATGCCCGTAACCATCACCACCAAGGCGGTGAAGACTTCGGTCGCTCGGATGCGAGACCGGGTGAGATGCAGTTGATGATCCACGAACTGCTCGTAGTCAAGCATCCTGCCTTGCTGTTGCGGCTCGGTGCCCAGGGCCATGGCGCTGCCTCCCTTTCTCCGACGAGCAGATCGTTTGCATCCGGATCGGCGGTCATCCCGCAGGTCATTCTATACGACACGCTGGGCAGGAACAGTTCGAATCCGACTTTTGTCCGACAAGGGAGGGGCCCTCAACTCACAAAGGGGACCCAGTTTCCCTTCGAATCGAGCACTTCGTTGGGCTGAAACCGAGCCTTGTAAGACAGCGATCGGCACTCGGCCACGAAGTATCCGAGGTAAACGTGTTGCCTTCCCTGTTCGGCTGCTCGATCAAGCAGGCAGAGAATGTTCCAAGTTCCCGGGGACCGGTCGAGAAACGCGTGGTCGTAGACAAAATAAATGGCTGAGAAGGCTCCGGGAAGGACATCGACGAACCCCGCGCCGATCAATCGGCCGTCGAGTCGATACGACCATTGCTCGGTCGGAATCGGGTTGTCGAGAAAGGCGTCGTAAAAGTCCTCGGGAGCGTCGAGTTCGTGGCTGGGCCATCCTCGCAGTTCTTTCTGACGGAAATGGTAGCGATCGTAGAGGTCGAGCACTTCCGGATCGGGTGGACCGGAGGCCTCCTGAACGGTCCACTCCAGAATGCCAAGGTTCCGGGAACGCACACGCTTCATGCTTCGATCGGGGCGAAACCGACGGGCATCGACACGAAGCGATCGGCATTCCGAGCATCCCAGACACCGAGGCCGGAACAGGGTCCGACCAAACCGCCGCCAGCCGGCCTGGAGCCGTCGAAGATAATCGTCCGGGTCCATCGTTCTGACGACCTCGAATTCCATGCGAGACGCCTGCGACGGCACGTAGCTGCACGGCCGGATTCGAGAGACGACATGAGCGGTAATATCCATAAGATTCCGAGCGGGACAGAGGGTGGCACGATCGAAATCGACGGTGAAACGCGCTCCGATCCATCAAGAGGCTGCAACTCAAACGCCTTCGGAGCGACGTTTCCCGCGAATTGGTGAGCAATGCATGAGAAACTCCACCGAATCCCCTCAACTCGACCGGGGCTCTGGTTGAAGCCGACCTGGACCCTGGTCATAATAGCCGCTCGATGACCGGCCACCCAGGCCCGGATCGCAAAACCGGCCGAGCGAGGCGTCGATGCGACTGGCGTTCAGCACCAATGCGTACATGCGTTTCCCCTTCGACGAGGCCGCCGAGCGGATTGCCGCAATCGGCTACGAAGGGCTTGAACTCATGGCCGATGTGCCCCACGCCTGGCCGGCGGGGCTGCTCGACGGGATAAAGCAGGCGATCACTCAGAGCATGCAGCGGCATGCGCTCCGGTTCTCGAACGTCAACGCGTTCATGATGAACGCCATTGCCGACGCTCGGCAACCGTACTGGTATCCTTCGTTCATCGAGCCCGACAAAGGTTATCGCAGTGTCCGGATCGATCACACCCGGCGATCGCTTGACCTGTGTGCCGAACTGGGCGCTCCTCACATTACGACTGAACCAGGGGGACCGATCGCTCCCGGACAGTCGCGGCAAGAGGCCATTGATCTGTTTGTTGAAGTCCTCAAACCCCTGGCCGAGCATGCCGATCGACGCGGGGTGTTGCTCCTGATTGAGCCGGAACCCGGCCTCTTGCTCGAAACCACCGATCAGTATCTTGAAGTTGCCGAACGTGTGAATGCCCCCTCGCTTGGCCTCAACTTCGACGTGGGACACGCCTACTGCATGGCCGAGGATTTGCCCGCTCAGATTGCCAAGCTCGCGCATTTGACCAACCATTATCACGTCGAGGACATCGCGGCCTCCCGAGTGCATCATCACCTCGTCCCCGGCACGGGGGCGATCGATTTCCCGGGAGTCTTCGACGCGATCCGCAAGACCGGCTACGACGGTTGGGTCACGGTCGAACTCTACCCCTTTGTCGACGACCCCGACGAGGCAGCTCGACAGGCGATCGAACACCTGCGACCCCTGGTCGAGACCCCCGCCGACGCCGGATGAACCGCGTTTCCATGCGATTGAAACCGTATTTTCAACTGGTTCGACTCCCGAACGTCTTCACGGCCGCCGCCGATAGTCTGAGTGGCTGGTTGCTTGTCGGTGGACTTCTGGTGGGTGCAAGGGCCTGGCTGCCGCTGGTCGTCGCCTCGATGGCGATTTATGCCGCGGGGATCGCCCTCAATGATGTGTTTGACCTGGACGTCGACCGAGGCGAACGGCCCGGTCGCCCTTTGCCTTCCGGGAAGGTGTCCGTGACGTTCGCGGTGAGCATGGCGGTGGCCTTGCTTGCGGTCGGATTCGCCTCGGCGAGTTTCGCCGGTCTGCGATCGGCGATGGTGGCGGGGGCCTTGATTGCCTCCGTCGTCGCATACGATGCGGGAGTGCGTCGAACCATCCTCGGGCCGGAATTGATGGGACTCTGCCGGGGCCTGAATGTCCTGCTCGGCATGAGCCTTGCCCCTGAGTTCGGCGGCCCGGCTGCCTGGACGGTCGCGGCGGCAATGGCCGTGTTCATTGCCGGAGTGACCTGGATCAGCCGCTTCGAGACGGAAGTCGGCCGTCGAGCGGCCCCTGCCTCGGGCCTGGTGCTTCAAGCAATCGGGATCGCGGCCCTGTTCGGCGCGGGGATTTCCGGAGGATCGTTCCCAAGTCCTTGGACCGATCGTCCGAGTGTTCCCATCCTTGGAATCGTGATCCTCATCCTCGTCTCGTCTCGAATTCTCTGGGCCAGTGGTCGAGCGGTGCGCGAACCGAGGCCCGAGACGTTGCAACGGGCGGTCAAGGTTGGGGTCCTCTCGTTGATCTGGCTGCATGTTGGGGTCGTTGCCTGCGTTCGAGAGCCGACCTCGGCTCTTGCCGTGGCTGCGCTCTGGATTCCGGCCTCCCTGACGGCCCGATGGATTTACTCGACCTGATGAGGAGCGTTCCCTGGAACCTCCAGGGCTTTGAGGATTCCTTGGGGGTTGATTGGGTTCACCGTTGGGCGTCGAGCGCGTTCTGAGCATGATGCCGAGGTACCGATGTCTGACCGTGTCGTTCTCTTGACGATTCCCCAGCTTCGGTGTCGGGATGTGACCCCCGGCGGACTCGGATCGCTGGAACGCCTGACCTCCCGAGGTTCAATGACCTCGGCCGTGCCACCCTTTCCGGGGTTGGCCTCCTCGGCCTTTGCCACCCTGATGACGGGGCTTGAACCTCGCGAGCATGGACTGATCGGGAATGTCTTCCTGGACCGCGTTGCCCGGAACGTGGTAACGGTCCCCCTGCCCGACTCGGCGGTGCTGGGGCAGAAACTCTGGCACATGGCCCGCGAAGAACGACCCGGTGCGAGGGTGATGCTCTGGTTCACGCCCGATACTCGAGGCGCTGACGTGGAATTGATGGCATGGGTTGATCGCCCTCGCCTGCTACACACCGTCCCCGAGGATCTGCAAAACCGACTCGAACTTGAGCTTGGCCCTTTCCCGAAGGAAGAGCAGACCGACGAGCCCACCTTCGAACCGCCGAGTACCTGGATTCTTCAAAGCGCCTCGCGGATGATCCAGGAAGAACGGCCCGACCTGGCCGTCATTCGCGTGCCGTACCTTGGGCAAATCGCCCGTCGCTACGGACCCGATGGTCGCCACGCAGGTCGGGCCATCCGAACGCTCGACGCGATGCTCGCCGACTTTCTCAAGACGCTGCCTGAGGGCACCGCCGTTGTCGCCGTGACCGAGTCGATTGTTACGCCGGTCACCGAGACGATTTTTCCGAATCGCATTCTGCGCGATCTCGGCTTGCTCAAGACGGTGGCCTTGCCCTCAGGCGGGATCGGGGTCGATCTCTCCCATTCCCCGGCCTTTGCCCTGGCCGACCATCAGCTTTGCCACATCTACTTTAATGATCCCTCGGTGGCGGGGACCGTGGCCTCGACCTTTTCAGGAGCACAGAGCGACGGCGTGGCGCTGGTAGTCGCCTCGGATGAACAGCGGAATCTTCTGGGACTCGATCACCCGAGGGCGGGGGATGTTGTCCTCGTGGCCTGTCCGGATTCCTGGTTTGCGCCGTCGTGGTGGATCTCCGAAGACGAACGCCCTGTCGTCGTCACCGAGTCGTCCATTCCGATCGGAGACTCCACCTTGCTCAACCCGGACCACGTCCGAGGATCGCTCGGTGCTCCTCCGCCCAGCGACCTCTACATCGGCGTCCTCATCTGCTCCGAACCGGGAATGATCAAGGGGAATGAGGAGCGGCCCAGCTCCAGCTCCGAGGTCGTTCGCCTGGTGCTCGACCTTCTGAAGCGGCCGCGTGCGGCACGATCCGATTGATCGCTTTTGTCGCGGTGACCCAGAGGACACAATTCCGAGGCCGCCAGGATCGTCACACGACCGACGGTTCCCCCTCCGTGGCCCTTGGGGTATACGAGAACCTCGGACATTGAGAGAAGAAGGTCAGCGGATTGTCGTAGACGACCATTTTGATGGTCGCATCGTCGTGACCGCGGGAACGCATTTCGAAGATGAACTCAGGGACGGCCAGGGGATCGCTGTGGCCCCAGTCACCGGCCGAGTTGACCATGATGCGCTCGGTGCCGTAGACCTCGATCAGATCAGCGGCTCGCGCGGGGGTGCATTTGGTGGTGGGGTAGAGTGTCATGCCGACCCAGTGGCCGGCGTCGAGTGCGGGTTTGATCGTGTGCTCCTCGACGTGGTCGATGCAAACCCGTTCGGGAGCGATGGCGTCGCGGTATTCTCGAACCATGTCGAGAATCATCCGGGTCCCCTTGTACTTGTCCACCAGGTGGGGCGTGTGGACGAGCACCAGCTCATCAAGCTTCGCGGCGACGTCGAGATGTTCCAGGAAGACGGTCGCCTCGTTCGGCGTATTCTTGTTCAGGCCGATCTCGCCGATGCCAAGTACTTCGGGATTGTCGATGAACTCCGGAATCATGGCGATCACGGCTCGGGCAAGCTCGACGTCCTCGGCCTCCTTCGCATTGATGCAAAGCCAGGTTCGATGCTCGATTCCGTGGGCCAGCGATCGCTTCCGCTCAAACGCCGTGAGCTGCCGGAAATAGTCTCGAAATCCTTCCGGCCCCGACCGATCGAACCCGGCCCAGAAGGCCGGCTCGCTGATGAGGACGCATCCGGCCAGGGCCATGCGCTTGTAGTCATCGGTGGTCCGGCTGACCATGTGGATATGCGGGTCGATGTAATCCATGATGCCCTTTGCTCCTCTGTGACCAAGACGGGAGGTCGTCGCGACATTCGAAGGGCAGTGCTTGACCCGGGGACATGAACTCCCAGGGGCCTTGTATACTCACGATTCAGGTTACCACGAGAATCCGCTTCGGGAAAACACCGAGCTGGACTGGCTTACCTCCTCACTCCGAGACGCGTCGGGCGATCGTCTCCAGATCGACGATGGCGGCCCGATCCTGCGCGTTGTCGACCAGATCGCAGATCAAGTCGATCGAGCGGAACTCGGGATCTTCGACCAGCAGGCACGAGGGATGCGCAAGGAAGTCAAAGACCGCCCCCCGGTCGATCGCCCAGGTGATGCAGCGTCGGATGGATTCGAGGAAGGCCTCCAGCGGCCACCGGCTGGTTCGAAACGCCCCGACATCGCTGATCGGGCTCATGGGAACCTCGATCAGTCCCGAAGGATAACGAAACGGCTGAGCCTCGGCCTGGGCCGCGACGATCGCGTCGAGCAGTGCGTCATCGGGGGCTGTCCCGGGCTTGCTTGAGGGATGCGCAGGATACTTGCTGCTGACCCAGTGATAGCCCTGGTCGATGAGCAATTGCTGGATGTCAGAGCGTGGTGAGATGCCCTCGTGGAACCCGCCCGGGGTTCGAAATCCGGCCACATCAATGCCGAGCCGAGTTTGCAAGGCTCGATCGGCCAGCCGAATATTCTCGCGGAGAACTTCCTTGATGCTTCGACCTTCAATGAGCCACGGAGCGCGTTCAAATCGAAACTGAATGGCCCCTGGTTCCGTGGCGAGAACATTCACATGATCGTAAGTATGGTTGCCGATTGGATGACCGGCTTCGGCGATCTGTTGGAGCCAGGAAACGTCCTCTTGCTCCATGGTGCGGCCGAGGGCAAAAAAGTGGATCCTGACTCCGCGATCGGCGACCCGCCGGGCGGCTTCCACGGCGTATCGTTTCGTGTCCCGGTCCAGATTCCCCTTCTCGTAATCCCAATGAAACTGGTCACGAGTCGGGTACTGGCGAGACATTTCCAGGTCAAGCGTGATCGCGATCTGCGCGGGTTTCGTCTCGTCGTCCTGGCCACGGGCTATGGCCCTCGGCAAGGTGGTCGCAAGGGTGGAGAGGGCCGTGGTTTTGGCCAGGAATTGCCGTCGGTCAATCATCACTTCTCTCTGGAGGAAGGATTGCATGGAATCCAGCTCAATCGGTTGAACGGGTGTTTTGCCGAGGTCGGATCCAGGAGACCTGAGTGATGAACAGATCAAGTGCGGCGAACGAGACGGCGGCATTCGTCGCCAGGCTGGGCCGGGGATTTGCAGGGAACGTGGCGAGCGTTGCATCGCCGATCAGGAAGACGTTAAAGTCTTTTCGCAGGTTCTCATATCCGGCTGTGGTGGAACAAACACACATGTCGGTGTTGTAACCTGCCAGGAGTACGTGCCGGATGCCTTGCGATTGGAGGAACTCGCGGAGTAGGTCGTATCCTTCGCCGTCATAGATGACCACATCTTCGGGAGCGACTTCGATGGGTTTCATAACCGGGATGGGGAGTTCCCAAAATCCCGGCGGGTCGTAGGTCGGCCCAGCGTCAAGGCCCCGAAAGTTGCGGAAGTAGTCGATGGTTGGTGTTTCAGTCGAGACCTCGAGTTGTTGTGGCAAGGCATCGCCCTGGTACGTAAAGGAGCGCAGTGCTTCGGTCAATTCCCGCTGACCGTTCACTCGATCCTCCGGGCTGGGAGTGCTGCGGACGGATCGGTAGAGTTTGCCCCGAATCGGGTCTTCGGTGCCGGGAAGGCTGTAGACGACCGCGCCGACTTGATCTCGCCAGGCGTTCAGGAAGGGATTGATGACTGCTGTTGCATGGTCGAGTGCGATTGCATTCTTGACCGGCGTACATTGGAACGCGGCACCGGCCGGCTCAGGGGTATCCCACCCCTGACCGTCGTCGATTCCCCAGGGATGAACGACCACAATGGCGGTACGGTCGCTCCGAAGGCGGTTGGGGATCTCGATGATTCCTCTGGCGTTGTAGGAGAACCGCCAGGCTCGAACCTCAAGATCGGCTTCGGGATCGTCCACGAGGACCGGTGCTTCGAAGCGAGCCGTCTCCTCGATCGGGGCCACGAACTCGGGAAAATCGGCAAGAATCGGCTGTGGATCGTCGATCGGGGTCAGTCGGTTGGAATACGTGCGCGTCTCACCGGTCAGTTCCTGTGGCGCCGCTTCCGCAACACACAACAGCCAGGGGGCGAGGAGCAACGCCACGCGAATCGGAACGAGTTGCATCAGGAGGCTCCAGGCATTCCCAGGAAGTTTTGCGTTGAGAAGTTGACGGGAATCGTTCCCATCCCGTTTCGTTCCTGGCGACGAGCGGGTTAAGCTCATGGAATGGTGGCCGAGAATCGAGGCGAAGGCAAGATTGCGACGGGGGACGGTCGATGAGCAGGCATGTCATTCTCACCCTAACCGGCGCCGACCGGATCGGCATTGTCGAGGAGTTGACCCGGATTTTGCTCGAACGCGATGGGAACGTTGAGACGAGCCGAATGGCCAGGCTCGGCGGTGAGTTTGCCGTCCTGATGCTTGTGAGCTTGCCAGAGGCTCGGCAAGAGGATCTAAGTCAAGGGTTGGAGGGGCTGGCCTCTCTCGGCTACAAGCTTACCGTCACGCCAACCGAACGCCCCTACGCCGAAGTCCATCCCGGCTGGCAGGCGTTTCGAATTGAGGTTGAAGGGGCTGACGATGAAGGGATCGTCCATCGGGTTGCCCGTCATCTGTCGAGCCAGGGAATCAACATCGAGTCGATGGAGACCGAGACGACCTCAGCTCCCTTTGGTGGTGCCCCTCTCTTTAACATGTCGGCAAGTGTTGTCGTTCCTCCCGAGCTTGCCGAAACCTCCTGGAGCGACGGTTTGTTTGCCATTGGAAACGAGATGAACCTGGATGTCCGCGTGACTCCAGAGCCCGAGGATTGAGGTCATCGTCAGTTCCCGAAGTGGCCGGCCTGGTGGTGCGGCCACTTCGGAGCATCCGCTGAGGGTTCGGCGGTTTTGGAGCGAGCCCGCTCAGCGGGTGTAACCTCGGACGAAGCCGATGCACTGAGCGACGCCCGGGACGTTATTCTCCCAGTCGTGCTCGTACTCGATCGAGATGTTTCCCTCGAACCCTTGCGCCTTCAACTCATCGAGGACGCCGGCAATGTTGCACACGCCGGTTCCGTAGGGGACGTCATGTCCCGCTCGACCCATCTCGTTGAGATCCTTCAGGTGCGAGCTGATGATGCGCCCCTTGAGGATTTTCAGGCATTCCACGGGGTTGAGCCCCGATCGAGCCCAGTGACCCGTATCGGCGCAGGCCCCGATGCGCTCATCACGGTCCTTCACCAGCTCGGCGATGTAATTCGGGTCCCAGACCTTGTAATCGGGATTGTCCGGACGGCTCGGGTGGTTGTGGAAGGCCACGCCGATGTTATATTCCTTTGCCAGTTTCTCAAGGACATCGATGGCGTCGACCGACTCGGTCGTGATCGCTCGCATTCCCATCGCCTTGGCGAACTCGAAGATCTTCCGAGCCTCGTCCTCATTGTTCGGGACGCCGACCACGCCGTAGTTGACCGCGATCAGCCCGTGCTCATCGAGCTTCGACTTCAGTTTGGCGGTGACCTCCTCCGGCTGGTCGTGGCCGACCTTCAGGTCGCGCTCATCGGGGCTGAGGGCCTGGCCGGGATAGAACTCGATCACCTTGCCGCCTGCCTGGGCGGTTTTCTCAATCGCCTCGAAGGCCGTAAAGCGATTGAACGTATAGGCCTGGCAACCGATCGCGAAGCCACCGATCTTGGCGTCGTCGGGAATCTGCGGCTGAGCCTGCGCCGCGGAGTTCATTAGCAGGACGACCGCGGGCATGACGAGCCAGCGAGAGAGGGTCGCGTTGCGGATCATGATTCCTCCAGTTGCACCGTTAGGAATTCCGATTCGAGTCGACGCACGGTTCCCATGCGCCCCGGGGATTGCCTCCACGACTTTATCGTGGGTGACCGTCCCGGACCCCCCGATTGTAATGGCGATTGACCGCCGATGCTTCCTTTCACCGCGTGTGATTCGTCATCGACCATGAAGCTTGATCGACCAATGCTCGCGTCGAAGGTCGAAGCGTCCGGTTTCGATCACACGAGGCTTGCTTGTACAATCGGTCAGACAATTCGCGTGTCAGGCATTCGGAACGAATACGCTCCGGACGCCGGGGGACGTTGGAATCGAGGGGGCCATGATCGTCGTCATCGCCGAAAAACCGTCGGTCGCTCGTGATCTGGCCGCCTTCCTTGGCGCATCGAGCCGTCGAGATGGTTACCTCGAAGGCAACGGCTATCAGGTGACCTGGGCGCTTGGGCATCTGGCAACCTTGAAGGAACCGGAAGATTACGATCCATTGTTGAAAAAATGGTCGCTTGAGACGCTACCGATTCTCCCCGATCGCTTTGAACTGAAACCCGTCACCGAACGCGGAGCCGGTACGCAACTGGCCACGGTGCGCAAGCTCCTTCGAGCGGCTGATGAGATCATCGCCGCGACCGATGCCGGTCGGGAAGGCGAGCTGATTGTCCGTTATATCCTCGAACTGACCGGCTGTACCCGCAAACCAGTCCGTCGGCTCTGGCTCAGTTCATTGACCCGAGAGGCCATTCGAGACGCCTTCGATCGCCTTCGTCCCCTGTCCGACTACGACTCCCTTTATGCAGCCGCCCGCTGCCGAAGCGAGGCGGACTGGCTCGTCGGCCTCAACGCCACCCGCTCCCAGACCGTTCGGCAGCGATCGACGGGAATTCTTTGGAGCGTTGGCCGTGTGCAGACTCCCGTTCTGGCACTTATCGTTCGGAGAGATGAAGAGATCCGGATCTTTCGGCCCGAACCGTTCTGGGAGCTGATGACCCGCTACCGGAAGGTGACGTTTTCCTACACGGGCGGCCGCTTCAAGACCGAGGAGGACGCCAACGCGCTTCTTGACCGTGTCAGGGATCAACCCCTTCATCTTTTGGGGGTGGATCGAAAACGAGAGCGAGTCCTACCTCCCCAGCTCTATGACCTAACCGACCTGCAGCGTGACATGAACCGCCGATTCGGCCTTTCCGCCGACGACACGCTCAAGGCCGCCCAATCGCTTTACGAAGCAAAGCTCATCAGCTATCCCCGAACCGACTCTCGATACCTTGGCAACGACATGAAAGGGAAGCTCCCCGCCATCCTGGAAAAGCTTCAAGTGCTGAAGCCAGATGCCGTCGGATCGCTCGACTGTTCATCGCTCCCGTTCAGCGGTCGAATCATCGACGACAAAAAAGTCAGCGACCACCACGCCATCATCCCAACCGGCAAGGCTCCCGGATCACTTGCTCCTGCCGCGGCGAAGGTCTTCGACGCGGTCGTCACCCGATTGATCGCCGCGTTCTTTCCTCCGTGCATCAAGGAAGTCACGACCGTCAATGCGGTTTCCGCCGAGATTCCTTTTCGGGCCCGAGGTGTACGAGTCGTCGATCCTGGCTGGACCACGCTCTATCCCCGTAAGACCGACGACACGAAAGAGGAGGAACAGGAACTTCCTGAGTTCGTCGCGGGAGAATCCGGACCACACGACCCGTTTGTCCGGCGCGGAGAGACCACCCCGCCGAAGCCGTACACCGAAGCGACCTTGCTTGCCGCGATGGAAACCGCGGGCCGGTTCGTTGAGGACGAGCAGCTTCGTGACGCCCTCAAAGAGCGCGGGCTGGGAACTCCCGCCACGCGGGCGTCGATCATTGAAACCTTGTTGACCCGAGGCTATGTCGTCCGCGACAAGAAGACGCTGGCCGCGACCGATCTGGGGCGATTTCTCATCGCTTCAATCCGATCACGGCCTCTGACTTCGCCGGAACTGACCGGTGACTGGGAGGCCAAACTCCGAGAGATCGAGCGCGGTCGGCTCGCCCCGGAGCACTTCATGAACGAGATTGCCCAATTCACCCAAGCGATCGTCGGTGATGAACCGGACCAGCCGATCGACCCGGATCGCCTTGGCGACTGCCCCCGATGCGGCCGTCCGGTCATCGCTGGGAAGCGGGGGTTCGGATGCTCGGCATGGAAAGACGGTTGCAGCTTCGTCCTCTGGAGAGAATATGAAGGGGTTCCCTTGACCGACCATCAGATTCGCGAACTCCTCCAGCGCAGGGTGCTGGCTCGGGCGATCGCCCTGCCCTCCTCCGGTCCATGCCTGCTGCGGCTGGCCGATTCGGGAGACCTCCTTCCGATCCCGGTTCCTCATGCGCTTCCGAGGCGGTTTGGTGCTTCCAAGAGCCAACCGTCTCGAACGATGGGTGCTCCGCGATCGAAGTCCTCGAAGCGCCGGAAGGCTCCGGAAACGGTGTCAGGGGAAGAATCAAAGTCGGCGTTCGCCCCGATTGCTCTTGGCCCCTGCCCTCGATGCGGTGCAGATGTGGTGGAACAACCAAAATCGTTCAGTTGCCGGGCGTGGAAATCTGGTTGTTCGTTCGCTCTCTGGAAATCGATTTCGGGGAAGCGAATCACGGCCCGCACTGCCAGGACACTGCTCACGCAGGGAAAAACCGCCACGCTCAAGGGGTTCAAGTCCAGGGCTGGCAAACCGTTCGCGGCTCGCTTGAAACTCGATGAGGGAGAGGTGCGCCTGGAGTTCGAGGCGTAATCACTCTGGACTTGGAAGCTCGATTCCATCCTGCCGAGCCCCTTCGGCGGGGGCGATGCCCAGGAATCGGGCCACGGTGGCATGAAGCTGAAGGGAGTGAACAGGGCCGAGGTCGAGGCCGCCGATCGGTTCGGGAAAGCGCCAAACGATGGCCGCGCCGAGCATCTCGGGGTTTGTGACGGGGTCGTAGCCATGCATTCCCAGTGGACCGTCAACGTCCTCAACGGCAGCGGTGGCACGGCCATCGGCGGATTCAAACCCTCTCCCCGAGAAGGCGAAGCCAGTCTCAAGCACGACGACGACGTCGCCAACCCGAGTCGGGTGACGGTACTCCCAGGCTTGTGGTAGCGATTCACGACGGAACGCACGTGCGAAGTCAAACGTGTTCACGCGTTCGATAGCCTTGTCGATCTTCGCCTCACGTTCCGGATCATTGCGTTCGGTGAAGAAGAGATGTCCGATGTTGCCACTGGTCAGACGGACGACTCCCGGAGCCCGCTCGACTCCGGCCAACCGATCGAGATCCACCATCGTCGAAACGGTCGACATGCCGTGATCGGTCGTGAGGAGCACGATAAGCTGGTCCTCCGGCTTCATCTTCGAGTGCCATAGTTCAAGCAATTCGCCATGAAAGTGTTTGAGAAGGCCATCGATCTCTCGGATCGCATCGACCACTTCGGGCGCGTCGGGACCGTTGGAGTGGCCAGCCTTATCAAGGCCACTTGCATAGCCGAGCAAGAGCTGCAGCGGTTCCTTGCCGCGATCCTCTCTCCAAACGGAGAGCAGGCGATTGAGTCGCTCGGCGTCGGAGAGCTTGCCATCGAACGCAGGGTCGAAATAGGCCGTTCGAATGGGACCAAGCTGGTTATGTGAGAGGGTCCAGTCGAGTGATGCCACCCGCAAGCCTTGGCGAGCGGCCGTCAGCCAGATGGGCTCGGCCTCCAGCAGAGCGGCATCACCCGGGTATCGGTAGAATAATCCGGTCTCATCATCATAAAAACTGTTGCTTGGGATTCCATGTTTCTCGACTCCCACTCCTGTCGCCTGTGAGACATGGCTCGGGAATGTCAGGGAGGGGAAGACTGGAATCAAGGCTCGGCTGCTCGCTCCTTGTTGCGCCAACTCATTCAAAAAGGGAGACGCACCACGGTCCAGATAATCCGAACGCCAGCCATCAAGGCTGATCCAGACCACCACCGTCTTCGAGTGATCCGAGCCGGCCCTGGCCTCCGTTCCCCGTGCCGAACTTGCTCCGGCAACTCCCAACGCGATGGCAATCACCAGAATCCAGGATGACCGACACATGAACGATGCCCCTTCTCAATGCCGGTTGGCACGCGACAGACAACGACTCGTGAACTATTTCATTCTATTCGGGATCGATGAACGCTTGATGAAGATGACGACCGGTTTCACGCAACTGATGTCGAGCCTGAGGCGTTGGGGCTCGGATCGGTGAATTGAGCCAAGGTGGGGCTTCCTTGCGATCGTGTGGCGGTCGACCTCCGAAAGGAGAGCAGATCCTCAATCCAGGTTTTCCCGGACAGGAGCCTGAAAAAAGCCGGGACAGCCCGCGAAGGCTGTCCCGAAATTCGAACTCCGATGACGGGGGGCTCAGGCGTTGTAGGTGGTCGAGGCGGTGGTTCCTCCTCGTCCGGTCCAGTTGGTGTGGAAGAACTCACCGCGGGATCGGTCGATGCGCTCGTAGGTGTGAGCACCGAAATAGTCGCGCTGAGCCTGCAGGAGGTTGGTCGGAAGACGATCGGAACGGTAGCCGTCGTAGTAGGCGAGGGCCGAACTCATGGCAGGGACCGGGATCCCGCGGCTCACCGCGACAGAGACGACCCGTCGCCAACCGTTCTGGGCACGCTCGATCTCATGATGGAAATAAGGGTCGAGCATCAGGTTGTCGAGATCGGGGGTACGATCGAACGCTTCCTTGATCTTGCCCAGGAACGCGCTCCGGATGATGCAACCGCCGCGCCACATGAGCGCGACTTTGCCGTTGTCGATCGTCCAGCCAGACTCCTTCGCCATGGCGTTCATCAAGGCGAAGCCCTGGGCGTAGGACATAATCTTGCTGGCATACAATGCCATCTCGACATCATCAACGAACTGCTGAATGTTTCCTGAAAAACTCTCGTCGGCCGGACCTTTGAGAATCTTCGAGGCTCGAACGCGTTCATCCTTCAGGGCCGAGAGGCATCGCGCATAGACGGCCTCGGCGATCAAGGTCAGTGGCACGCCGAGGTCGGCCGAGGAAACGACGGTCCACTTGCCCGTTCCTTTCTGACCCGCGGTGTCGAGGATCAGATCGACCATCGGTTTGCCGGTTTCGGGATCACGGTAGCCGAAGATATCGCGGGTAATCTCAATCAGGTAGCTATCGAGCGGACCCGAGTTCCAGCGATCGAAGACCTCGTGCAGCGCCTCGGCGTTGAATCCAAGGAGCGAATGAAGCAGGTGATATGCCTCACAAATCAGTTGCATATCCCCATATTCGATCCCGTTGTGGACCATCTTCACGTAATGGCCCGCGCCCTCGGGGCCGACCCAGTCACAACACGGGGTGCCGTCGTCTACCTTCGCGGCGATTGACTGGAAGATCGGCTTGACGGGTGGCCAGGCTTCGGGGTCGCCTCCGGGCATAATGGAGGGGCCTTTGAGTGCTCCCTCCTCGCCACCCGAAACCCCTGTGCCGATGAACTGGAGCCCTTTTTCCTTCAGGGCTCGGGTCCGCCGGGTTGTGTCGGGGTAATGGGTGTTGCCGCCGTCGATCAGAATATCCCCCTTCTCCAGATGGGGGACAAGCTGGTCGATCACTGCATCGACCGCCGCGCCCGCCTTGACCATAATCATGATCTTGCGCGGTGATTTGAGAGACGCGACCAGCTTCTCGATGCTGTGACACCCGATGATCTTCTTCCCTTTTGCCCGATCGGCCAGAAACTCGTCAACCCGGCTGGTGGTCCGGTTGTAGACGGCCACAGTGAACCCGTGGTCCTCCATGTTGAGAACGAGGTTCTCGCCCATGACGGCGAGGCCAATCAGGCCGATGTCGGCGGTGGGAGTGGACATCAGAATCTTCTCTGTCTGTCGGGTCGATCGGGGTCTGTGAGTATGGGCGAACGACGATCGGGCCGGGGCTATCGACGGTAGGTCTGGGGAACGTAGGTCGAGAGCTTCTTCGGGGCGAGAACCTGGGAAATCTTGGCGAACCGGGCGAGCCCGTCAACTTGTGGGACGCTGACCCAGTCGTCCCCGATCAGGGGGCGAGCGTACTCGACGAACTCGTCGGTCACGTCAATGCGGTTCGGGGCGATCCAGTGGTCCGGGAACGAGCGATCCTTGGCGGCGACCTGTTCGAGCGGGACCTTATTGTAGGTCACGCTGTAACCCCCTCGCGTCCGGTCGCGGAGGATGGTCGCCATGTAGCCGTTGCCATCATTCCGGGCAACAGCCACGGCGTGGCAGCCGACCCGGTAGGCTTCGTCGAGATCGACCACGCTGGCGTAGGCGATGGCGTTACGCTGGTCGGTTCCCGGAATCTGGAAGCGGGCCTTGCCGGGTACGGGAAGATCGAGCGAGTTGATGTAGTTGGTGACGACCTGGGCGACGGTCGTCTGGCTGGCGCTGAACTGGACGTGGCCGAAGGTGTCGCGCGAGGCACCCAACTCTCCCACGTCGAAGCCTTCGGAGACGACCACGATGCAGCGGCCGAACTCGCGGAGGGTCTCGACAACATTCTGACCGAGTTGTTCGAGGCTGACCTTCGATTCGGCCATGTAGATTTGGAGCGGCATCTCTCGGTTCGGGTCGGCCAGGCGAGCGGCGGCGGGGATATAGCCGATCTTCCGGCCCATCGCCTGAATGACCATCACCGGATCGGCCGGGCAACTCCCGGCGTTTTCCTCATTCACCTGCCGGACGTACTGGGCCATGTACCGGGCGACCGAACCGTAGCCGGGGGAGTGGTCGAGCAGGGTGAACTCGCTGTCTCCCAGGTCGTTGTCGATGGTCTTCGGCACGCCGGTGGCGATGAGGTCGAGCCCCTTCTCGTGAGCAAGCTGGGCAACCTTGTGGGCGGTGTCCTGCGAGTCGTTGCCACCGATGTAGAAAAAGTAGCCGACGTTGTGGGCCTTCAATACCTCAACGACACGGGCGAAATCTTCATCCTGCCCCGGCTTGAGCTTGTATCGGCAGGTCCCGATGCCACCGGCGGCAGGAGAGGTACGCAAGAGGGCGATCTCCTCGGCCGGCGAGGCCGAGAGATCGATCAACTCTTCCTTGAGCACCCCTTCGATCCCGAACCGGCCTGCGAAGACCTTGCCGAAGTGATCCGGCATGCGGAAGCAGGTCTCGACGATCCCGCGGAGGCTGTTATTGATCACACAGGTCGGGCCGCCGGACTGGGCCACGACGACGTTGGACGCGGGCATGGGAGTACCTCGGAGTGTGGCGATCCCCGACCGTTCCTCGGGGATCGCATCGCGGTCCCGACCGTTCCTCGGGGATCGCATCGCGGTCCCGACCTGGAAGCCGGGAAGCTTGGGGAGTCATGGGCTCGGGAGACGTCACATTTGCGTTTGCTCAAGTCGCGGTCGAGAGCGTCGCGTGCGACCGGCTCTCAGTCAGTCCGGATCGGTGAGCGGCTCAGGACGCCGACTCCCAGGGTGGATGCTCCGGGAGCAACGCCTCGAACTCGGCGATCCGCTCGGCCATGTACGCCCCGGCATAGGTGCCGTTGAAGAACCGAGGAAGCGCCTCGTCATGAAAGCGCTGCCAAGACTGCTCTTCGAAGCCCGGGTTGATCGGGTAAAAGAGGACCCCGTTGGCCTCGGCGGCCTTGCGGTCACCGGGGGCATCCCCCACCATCAGGATGTGGTCGGGGGCATAACGGCCTCCCGCGGCCATTCCCAGGTGTTCTTTCTTCGACCCAAGCTCCTGCCCGGCGATCAGGCCGACGTACTGGGCCAAATCGTGTTCCTCCCATTCTCGGGTCAGGGCCTCGACCGGGGTGGCCGAAACGACCATCACGTCAGCCTTCCCCTTCAGCGCCTCCATCGACTCCCGAACCATCGGAAACGGCGGGACGTTGTGGACGATCTCTCCCACGGTTTGGTTGACCGCCTCGCTCCACTTCAGGCAGAGCGTCAGGTCGGGGTCGCCGGTTCGTTCGACCTCAGCCTTCAGAACTGGGTTCCCCAGCTTCGACTCCCGGGCAATCCAGTCGCGCAGTCCTCGCAGTTCGGGAATTTTGACCCCTCGGCGCTGGACTTCGGGCCGTCGTTCGAGCAGATCGAGCGCTCCGGTCAGGGCCGGGAACCGATTGATCCCGCGATGCTTCGAGTACAGATTAACGAATTCCGCGGCTTCCCGAGCATATTTTGAGACTGCTGCCAGGCCAAAGTACTTGATGATGTTGGGGATGAAGCACTCCTTGTGCTTGACCTCCATTGTGTCGAACACGCAGCCGTCACTGTCGATCCCGACGAAGAAATCGTGGGTCTTAACGAAGTCTCTCAGGGCGGCCTGGGGATCGGCAGCGGCCGACATGGGCGTCTCTCTCTTTGGCTACGTCACAACGCGGGAAAGGCTCGGCACTTCCGGGGTCGGGAGCCGTCGAGCCGAGGAGGTTCTGGAGCCGGCGATCAACCACTCAGCGGTTCGAACCGCCCGGTTGACTGGAATGGCTCGTGAAACAGCGTTTTACTCGATCGGGACCATCGGGAACAAGGGGGCACGGTCGGCGTGCGCGTCACCCGAATCGATTGTTTCGACCTGAGTCGTATGTTAGTGTCTTGACAGTGCTTGAGGGGTGTGAGGTCAAGGCGACCATCGACGAAAACCAGCCGGGGATTCCGCGTCATGGCAACGAGCGATCGGCCACGATCTGAGAGCGATGTCCCCGTCGAGTTTCTCGACACGCTCAAACGGGCGGCCATTGTCTCCGAGAATCGCCTGGCTGACATTCGTTCCAAAGTCCTGGCCGGTGACTACCCGATGGACTCGAGCGAACTGGCCCAGCAACTGATCAGCGAGGAGATGCTGACCGAGTACCAGGCGAAGCGCCTTCTCGCCAACCGGCCCGGGTCGTTGTCCATCGGGCGGTATGTGATTCTGGAGAAGCTTGGCGCCGGCTCGATGGGCCGGGTCTACAAGGCGAAGCACCGGATGATGGACCGGATCTCAGCCTTGAAGATCATTGCACCTGAGATCAGCAACAACGAGCGGGTGGTTGCCCGGTTCCAGCGGGAAATGCGACTGGTCGGCAAACTCGATCATCCGAACGTGGTTCGCGCCTTCGATGCAGATAAGGATCGTGGCATCCTTTACATCGCCATGGAGTACGTCGCCGGAGATAGTCTTGGGCAGCGGCTTCGGTCCAAAGGAAGGATTCCCGCGGCCGAACTGGTGGGTTACATCGCTCAAGCCGCTCTGGGATTGCAGCACGCCCATGATCAGGGGATCGTGCATCGAGACATCAAGCCCTCCAATCTCCTGCTCGGCTCAGATGGAACGATCAAGGTCCTCGACCTTGGCCTGGCAACCTTGATGGAGGCCGACGATCAATCAGCCTTCGCCACGGCCGACGGGGTCGCAGTCGGGACGGTGGATTACATGTCTCCCGAGCAGGCGATGGGTAAGGAATTGTCGCCAGTGAGTGACCTGTTCAGCCTCGGCTGCACGATGTATCACCTCCTGACCGGCCGCTTGCCGTATCCGGGGACCTCCCCGCTCGATCGGATGTTCGCTCGGATCAATCAGGAACCGGTGCCGGTGAAGGAACTCCGTCCCGACTTACCTGATCGGGTGATCGAGGTACTCTGTCGCCTGATGGCGAGACAACCTTCGGAACGGTATCCCACTGCGGCCGCCGCTGCCGAGGCCCTTCAATCACTCGTGCGCAAACGATCGGCGAGTCAAGCCGTGGCGGCATCTCCGACAGTGAAGCCCGCTCCGGCTCCACCATCGCCTCCCACACCTCCACCGCCGCCCCAGACGAAATATGTGAAGGTTGCCCCCAGCTACCCGGCCTGGTTTCAGCCGATCGCCCGGCTGGCAGAGCGATCAGCCATTGGGGCCTTGCTTGTACTCCTGGGGTTGCTCGGGTTTGCGTTCGGCGCGGGGGTGATCGTGGGAATGCTCGCCGGAGGATGAGCTCTGCAGGTTCTTGCCGGCTTCAGAAGGCTGCCGAGTGTGCCTTGGAGCCGAGCAGGTCCTGAAGCGCTCCGGTCAGTTCAGGGAACGCGAAGCGATAGCCAAGTTCGATGGCCCTGGCCGGCACGACGCGCTGCCCCTTGGTGACTGTCTGAGCGACCTCTCCGAGAACGGTTCGTAGAAGGAAATCGGGCGGTCCGATTGGTAAAAACGGACGGTGCAGCACCCGGGCGAGTTCCCTGGAAAACTCGACATTCCGTACCGGGTTCGGAGCGGTGCCGTTGATCGGTCCCTGGGCGTCCTTCGAGTCGATCGCGAGCAAGATCAGGCCGACGATGTCCGTCAGATGAATCCAGCTCATCCACTGGTTTCCGGTCCCTGGCATCAAGGGGTTCGAGCCGCTTCCGACGGGGGCCGCCCCGCCGGGAAGCCATTTGAACAGGGGGGTCATCACCCCAAGCGCCCCTTCTCCCTTCGCCAGCACGATCCCCGTCCGCAGGATTACCAGGCGCGTTCCCCGATCGGTGACCGATCGGGAGGCATCTTCCCACTCTCGGCAGATGACCGCCATGAAGTCCGTGCCGGAGGGGCTCGATTCGGTCAGCTCCTCATCACCGGTCATGCCGTAATAGCCGATGGCAGACCCTTGTACGAAGACAGAGGGGCGTTTCGTTGCCTGGTCAACGGCCGAGGCGAGATGCTCGGTCGAGTGAACCCGGCTGTCTCGGATCAGGCGTTTCACCTCGGGCGACCATCGCTTGGCAAACAGATTGTGACCGGTGAGATTGACCACGGCTTCACAGCCGTCGACCTTCTCTTGCCAGGGGCCGCTCGTGGTTGGGTCCCCCTGCACCACGTCAACCTGTCGGAACTCGGGCCGATCTTGCACAGAGGATGCCCGACGGGTGAGGACCACGGGCTGATCGCCTCGGTTGAGCAGCTCCTGAATCAATCGGGAACCGATCAATCCGGTTCCCCCCGCAAGAAACACGCGCATCAGACCAGAGCCTTTCTCTCAAAACGGTTCGGGAGGGTGTGATGATCGAGACCTCAACGCAGCCGAGGACCCCGTGGATCTGGCTCCGTCAGGGATCATACGCGGCACCTCTCCGAAGCAAGAGTCGCGGGGGCGGGAATTCTTCACCAAAAAGTCATGGATGTTAGGAGGGGAAAGCGTGTCGAGCCTCAGAGATCGTATGGTAGACTTGCCACTTCAGTCCTGGGAGTTGAGTCTGGGAATATTCGGGAATTCCCCTTCAATTGCCCAGGACGCTCGGCCCTTTCCCGGCCGGATTTCCCCTTGTGCATCCGAGAGTCGACCGATCCGATGAAGACGAACGGGCGCCATTTCTTCAATATGCCCCTGGCTCTCCGGAGCTATCGGCGTTCCAATCCCCTTGTCCTGGTCAATGGGCTTGCCGAGCAATCCGAGAGCTGGTTTGCCAACCGGCATTCCTGGTCACGTCATTTCGACGTGAAAGTTCCCGAATTGCTCGTCTATGACGGGGACGATCTCCATCGCCATATCGAGGCGGGTGGCGAGGTCACGATCAACTACCTCACCGATCGGCTTGCTCGATACCTCGACGAGTTTGTCCAGAAGCCACCGTACGACCTGGTCGGATCGAGCCTCGGCGGTCAGATTCTGCTGACCTACGCCGCTCGGTATCCGGAGAAGGTGACGAAACTGGTTCTGATCTGCCCCTCCGGTCTGCACGGCGAGGAGAACTTGCCGATCATGGACGGAGTGCGTCGAAGCGATTACGACTCCCTCGTCCGCTCGGTTTTCTTTAAAACCCAGTTTGCCGGAGACGAGCTGGTCGAGGCCATTGAGCAGAAGTTTCAGGATCGGCGGTGGAAGAAAGGGGTGCTGCGGACCCTTCGAGGAACGGTTGGCCACTCGGTTGGCAACCTGTTAAGTCAGGTCCCACACCCAACACTCTTGATTTGGGGGCAGGACGACCGGATCATCGCCGACATTCCCGGTTCGATTCGAGCGGCCGACAGCATGCCGCAGTCCCGACAGATTGTCATTCCGCGATGCGGTCATGCCCCTCAGATCGAGCGGGCGGGGCTGGTCAATAAACTGGTCATCCGATTCCTCAAGAACCGGCTCGGCTCCATTCCGCCGACCCTGAGCGCTCGCCGGGTCTTGAAGAAGCCTCGGGGTGTCACGCCTCTTTGAACCGATTCCCCGACGTCGGAATCGACTCTCCTGGTGTTTCGGTCGAGCTTCTGTCTTCGACCGGAACACTCCGCCACTCCCCCTTGGTTCGGGGTTCCATGAACGATTCGTTTCTCTTTCTTGGCAAGTTTCTCCGACATGGAACGGCCATCGCCAGCCTTGCTCCCAGCAGTCCCTGGTTATCTCGGACCACCGTGCGGAATATCGACTGGGACCACGCTCGGGTCCTGATCGAACTGGGAGCCGGGACCGGCCCGATCACCCATGAACTGGTCGAGAGAGCCCACCCGGATTGCCGCCTCGTGGTGCTCGAACGCGACGCCGATTTCGTGAAGGTCCTCCGCGAACGGTTCCCACCCCGACCGAACCTCGACATCATCGAAGGTGATGTCCGCGACCTGCCCGCCATGCTCCAGGAGCGCGGGATCGAAAAGGCGGATACCATCGTCTCGGGCTTACCCGTTCCTTCGTTCCCCAAGGACCTTCAGCGCGATCTGTTCCGGATGGTCGGGCAGGTGCTGAAACCTTCGGGAACCTTCAATCAAATTACGGAGATGCCCTGGGTCTATCTCCGCTTCTATCGCCGTTATTTCGACGAGGTGAAGTTCACCTTCGAACCGCGAAACATCCCTCCCGCCGGTGCGTATTTCTGCCGGGGCGTCAAGCCCATCGTCGATTGACCCGCGCTCAAAGCACGATTCAACGGCCTTGGCGCTCCGTTGCGATTCCGGGCGATTCGGCCTCTTAACCCGCGCGACCTCCTGATCCGATGAGTCGAGCATTGTCCCCCCTGCCCTGGATCGCTGGTCTCCCTCCCATCAAGGCCGTCGTGAACCGGGCGATCCGTGCCGCGGCCCGCGTCTCGGAATCCTCTCGAACCGTCGACGCGGCCTCCGCTCAGGCCGGGCAACTGAATCGATTGCTCTCCAAGGCCCGCCGAACGCGATTTGGACGCGACCACCTGTTCGAGACCATTCTTCGAGAAGGGAAAGCCTCGCAAGATCGGCTGGTCGAGACCTTTCAGCGATCGGTTCCACTTCGGACATACGAACAATTCTGGAACGATTATCTCGCCGAACCGTATCCGACGCTGCGCGATGTCACCTGGCCCGGACTCATCCCCTATTTCGCCCTGACCAGCGGGACGACGCAGGGAACGACCAAATATATTCCCGTCTCTCGTGAGATGCTGGCCTCGAACCGAGCCGCGGCCTGGTCGATGGTCGGGTCGTTCATGGCCTCCCGCCCCGATTCCCGAATCTTCGAGGGAAAGATTTTCTTCCTCGGCGGATCGACCGACCTGGAAACACCCGCTCCCGGAGTCCATCAAGGGGACCTCAGCGCGATCGCATCCCTTGAGGTGAGTGATATCCTCCGCCCGTACACCTTTCCCCCCATCGATCTGGCTCACGAGACCGATTGGGACCGAAAGCTTTCGACCCTCGTCGATCAGAGTCGTATGGAGCCGATTACCCTGATCAGCGGTGTTCCGAGCTGGCTCCTGATGTTCTTTGAGCGTCTGCTGGAGCGGAGCGGTGCGCGAAGTGTGGCCGAGGTCTGGCCGACGCTCGAAGTCGTCGTCCACGGCGGGGTGAAGTTCGACCCGTACCGACCTGCGTTCGATCGGATTCTCGGGAGCGATCGCATCGCGCTTCAGGAGACCTACCCCTGCTCCGAAGGCTTCATCGCCTACGGAGATCAGGCAACCGGCCTCCTCCGGCTCCTGGAACGCAACGGACTGTTTTTCGAGTTTGTCCCGGTTGATGAGCTGGATCGTCCCGATCCGTCACGCCACTGGCTCGGGAATGTTCAGGTCGGCGTCAACTATGCGATTGTGCTCTCGACCTGCGCGGGGATGTGGGCGCACTTGGTCGGTGATACGGTGCGGTTCGAATCGCTCGACCCACCCCTCCTGAGTTTCACCGGGAGAACCAAGTACACCCTTTCTGCCTTCGGTGAGCATCTCATCAGCGAGGAAATCGAAGCCGCCATGGCCTTCGCGGCCGAGCAGTCTGGGGCGGCCGTTCAGGAGTGGCACGCCGGGCCAGTCTTTGAGGGAGCTCTCGGCCATCACCACTTCCTGGTCGAGTTTTCGACTCCGCCGACCTCGCTCGATTCCTTCCGATCTGCCCTCGATGCCGACCTGAGCCGACGTAATGCCGACTACGCGGCACACCGGGTCGAAGGAGTGGGCCTGCCAATGCCAGCGCTCTCCTCAGTATGTCCCGGAGCGTTCAACGACTGGATGCGATCGCGGGGAAAACTTGGAGGACAGCACAAGGTGCCGCGCATGGACGGCACCGGCCAGCTCACGGCCGAACTGGCCGAATTTTTCCGAGATTCGGGAGCCGTCCGGGACGATCGCGCCGTCGGTGGGGCGATGACGCCTCCGTATTGAGTTCGCCTGATCCAGAGTTCAGGCGGCCTTCTTCCGAGAGATGAGCGAGGCAATCTGCTCGACCGTGTCCAGATGGTCGACGCCGGCCTCATGGGCTTCAAGACTGACCTGGAACTGTTCTTCGAGGAACACCACCAGACGCAGCGTGCTGATCGAGTCGAGCACACCACCCGTGATCAGGGGGGTCTGGTCGGTCAGTTCGTCGGGGTCTTCTCCCGGAAGAAATTCCAGCAGGAGGAAATCTCGGATTGTGCTTCGGATAGCGTCCATGAACTCGGTCCTGGGAAGATCGGTTTACGGAAGACGAAGGGAAAACGCAATCGGCGAATTCGCTCAATCAATGGCTGGCCGGTGCGGAAGGGACATGCCGGCAGCGGCCTGGATCCGGGAGAGGTCTTGAACCTCCTCAAGGACCCGACCTTCCATCACCTCGGGGATGGTCAGGCCGAGCAGCGAGAGCGAGGTCGGAGCGATGTCGGGTAACTCGGCGTCGAGCCGGGTGCCGGGCAGAATGCCGGGGGCCTCGATGGCGACCACGCCATCGGTTCGGTGTGTGGCCGGTAAGTTCGGATCGGGTCGGAGCAACGACCGGCAGAATGGATCCCATTTGGCCATCGCCTGGTAGCCGTCGGTCGAGGGAGCGAGGACGTCAGGTAGGCCCTCGGCTGCCGGGTCAAGGTTGTAACGCTCGGCCACGTCAAAGGCGTCGGCAAAGAGCGGTTGTCCCGTGTCCGGGTCTTCGGCAGCGCGGCACGTATCAATAATTTCCGCAATGACCCGAGACGCTGCCGAAGAACCGGAGACCAGCTTCGGGTTCAGGAAGATCGAACCGCAAAGCTGACCGAACGGCGCGAACGCGACCGTTTTCGACCAGTCGCAGCCGACCTCTCCTTCGATTGACCGAGGCCCTCGGCGGGCGGTGCCATCTGGGGTCCGTCGTCGCTTCCAGCGATCGAAGCGGTCTCGAAGCCTTCGCATGCGGTAGGAAATGCGCGTACCGTACGGAAGTCTCCGCTGCAGCCCTGCCTGGCAGAGCAAGCCATTCACATCAACCAGCGCCCGGCACGGACCGAATCCGTGGTCGGAAAGCGCGATGATGGCCGCGTTTCGCCGAGAGGCCAGTTCCAGCAGTCGGCCGACGGCCCGATCCAGTTCTCGGAGGCAATTCACGACCTCGACCGTCCAGTCGGGTTGGTGTTCGGCCGTCTCGTCGAGGTCGAGATAGGGCCAAAGGCGGTGCTGAATGCCGTCGAGGTTGTGGAAGTGGACCATCATGGCGGTCCAGTCGCACCGGGCGTCGGCTCGCTCGGCGGCGTCGGCCTGAGCGCGAAAGACCTCCTGATTGTGTCGAGAAACGGTTCGAAGCTCCTCGATCGATCGCGGTCGGCGCTTCCAGAGGACCTTGTGCGAGTAGCCGGGGAGATCGCGGAGAATCTCCTCGCCGAAATCAGGGCACTGGGCGAACGCCCATTGCAAGCCCGGAGCGTCGGACCCGGCAACGACCAGACCTCTGACGTCGGGCGGCGGATAGGTCATGGGCAGGCCGAGGCTGACGATCTCGTGCCCACGCTCCGAGAGCGTATCCCAGAGTGTCGGCACCCGAATCCGACCGGCATGATTCGGCAAGATGGTCCGATCGACCGGGTCGAGATAGTGGAACTCGTGGATGCCGTGGGTCGGGGGATGGCAGCCGGTCAGAAACGAGGTCCAGGCGACGGGCGTGACCATCGGTTCGGAGGACCAGAGCGTGCCGGTCGCCGATCGTCGCCAGAGTGCCTGCAGGTTCGGCATCCAGCCTCGTTCGAAGGCGGGCCGCAGAACCGCTTCGGTGGCGCCGTCGAGCCCAAGATAGACGACCCGAGAGGCGGGACCCGGCATACGCACTCCTTCGCGATGATTTGGCCGGGAGGACCACTCCCTCCGATGCCCTTCAAGCGGCACTCGTCCTGAGTGGCCGCTCTTGCAGTTCCCGCGAAGACGCTTGCCGGAACCGAAGGCGAGATTCGGAAGGGACGTCGCAACCTATCCCGGTTGGCCCCGATGGTCAATCCGAGATTCGATCAAGCCGGAGCCGTCCCTGCGCCGATTCTCTCTCCACAGGAGACCTGAGTATTGCCGGCCGGGATGGCGCCTGGCATCCGAGAAGACTCGCCGAGGGATTGGCACCGCGACCAGGGAGGCGTCGTCCGATGACCGGACGAGGGGGCGCACCGTTTATTTCCATCGTACTCGGCGTGGTGACAGGCCTCGTCGTGCTGGGAATCGTTTCCGGGTGTTCCTTGCAGCAGCGCAAGGAAGCGCGGCGGATTCCCCAGTACGGCGTTGTCGATCTGGGACAGCCCCGAGAGCTGAATCAGGTCATCCTCCCGCCCTACGTGATCGAGCCACCCGATGAACTGGAAGTCATCGTTCGACCCTCGTCGATCGACCTGACTCAGCGGGTCGTCACGGTCCAACCAGACGGAGTCATCGACCTCGGTTTCGGGGGGGTGTTTCCCGTCGTTGGCCTGACTCTTGAGCAAGCCGAAGCGGTCATCGCCGAGCGGTTGACGGCTCGTCTCAAGAGCGAGGGCGACCCGCCCGACGAGCCAATCGAGGTGTCGGTCCGCCTGGCGAATGCGTCTCGCAGCAAGTTTTTCTACGTCATCGGTGCGGTTTCCAACCAGGGACCGATTCCTTACATGGGTGGCGAAACCGTGCTCCGGGCGATTCTGCAGGCCGGACTGCGTCCGAACAGTCTCCCCGAGAAAGCCTATTTGTCCCGACCCCAGACGCTTGGTCAGCCCGATGTCGTGTTGCGGATCGACTGGGAAGCGATCCGAGATCGGGGCGACACGACGACAAATTACCAGGTCTTCCCCGGCGACCGGATTGTCGTCCCCGGAACCAAGGAACGGGGATTACTCCAAACCTTGCTGGGCGGGTAAGGAGACGGTTCTTTGGGAGATCCCCCTGGATCGGTAAGCCCTTCCTTATCCCGCTTGTTCACCAGGGATCGCCGCAGGCTCGTCTCGCATCGCGCTCGAACCAGTTGTCGAGATAGTAGTGCTGCCCTCGAGCCCAGGCCCAGCCGCTGGCAAGAAGGTAAGCGGGAAGAAACGCCGGACCCCAGCGTTCGACCTGTCGGACGTGGGCTTGTTCGTGATCGCGGCAACCGTCGAGGCACTCGGTGTCTCGGCCGATAATGACATGGCCGAGCGTCATGGCCGCGGCCCCGGCGCACCGTCGCAGATACCAGTGCGAGAAGCCGCCGTGAAATTCGATCGCACCGCAGCGGATTTGAGCCCGACCTCCTGAGCAGAGGGTGAGCACTCCGGCGGCCAGTCCGACCGCGGTCGTCGGAGACGCCCAGGCATAGCAGACGCATCGCTTCGCCCATTGAGCGCGGCGACGGGGATTCTCGGCATCGGATGAGACGACCATTGTACGGCTCATGCGAGGTTCCTCCTTCCACACCCCACAGGACACGATCGTCGGTTCCACTCGCCCTCGCCAGATCCGGTCGGCTTGCCGGATCGGTTCAGATGGCCATTCGAAACGCGTGAAAGCTGAGTGGTCGATTGATTGTACCGTCCTGCTCGGGTATGAAGTTGCCGAGCCAGACCAATTTCCCGAACTCGTTGCCGGGCCGGGGCGTCCTGCATCGTGACCGCTGAGCCGAGGTGGGCATTACCAGCCCTCTCCCGGGTCGATCCACGCCCTCCCGAGCCTCCAGGGAGCCGACTGCATGAGCCATCACGACGATCCCTACGCCGCGAGCACCGCCAAGGTCGGGTCGAGGGACCTCTTTCTCTTCTGGTCCTGTTTCATCGCGCTAATCGCCACGGCGTTCGCCTTCATCACCCGAGTGCTGATCATGGACGAGTGGCAGGCCGACTTCGGCCTGACCGAGACGGAGAAGGGAGAAATCTTCGGCGTCGGCCTCTGGCCGTTCGCGGTGAGTATCGTTCTGTTCAGCCTGATCATCGACAAGATCGGCTACGGCAAGGCGATGGCCTTCGCGTTCGCCACCCACCTGGGGGCGGCCCTGATCCTCTTCTTCGCCAAGTCCTTGACCGAGAGCCTGGGCATCAAAGGCTACTGGGTCCTTTACATCGGCTCGTTCATCATGGCACTGGGGAACGGAACGGTCGAGGCGGTGATCAATCCGGTGGTTGCCACGCTCTTCCCGAATGCCAAGACCAAGTGGCTGAACATCCTGCACGCCGGTTGGCCAGGCGGGCTCGTGCTGGGTGGGATCTTGACGATCGCCATGGGAGACCTCAGCTGGCAATACAAGGTGGGTCTGGTCTTTCTGCCGGTCATCGCCTACGGGTTGCTGATGCTCCCACAGAAGTTCCCGGTGTCGGAGCGGGTGGCGGCGGGCGTCTCGTACAAGGCGATGCTTCAGCAGGTGGGCGTCATTGGCGCCTTGATCGTCTCGATCATGCTGGTCTGGGAGATCACCCGGGTCTTCATGGAATCGGAAGTTTTATTCCAGGGAATGAGCGACCGCTCGGTCCTGATCGCCCGGCTGGTGATCGTGGCCGTGCTGACCGGGGCGTTTGGGGCCTATGTCCATGCTCCGGGCCGGCCGATCTTCATCTTCCTGCTGCTCATCATGATCCCGCTGGCGACAACCGAGCTGGGGACCGACAGCTGGATCACCTCCTTGATGGAACCGGAGATGACCCGGTTCAACCTGAATCCGGGATGGGTGCTGGTCTACACCTCGCTCATCATGCTCATCCTCCGATTCTTCGCCGGGCCGATTGTGCACCGGATCTCCCCGCTGGGTCTCCTGGCTGTCAGCGCCCTGCTGGCTGCCTGCGGCCTGGTCTTCCTGTCGAAGTCGTCCGGGCTGATGATCCTTGCCGCGGCCACGCTCTACGGCTTCGGCAAGACGTTCTTCTGGCCGACGATGCTGGGCGTGGTGGCCGAGCAGTACCCGAAGGGAGGCGCCATGACGCTGAACACGATCGCCGGCGTCGGCATGCTCTCGGTCGGCGTGCTGGGGAACCCGCTGCTCGGGAACATCCAGGACAAGGAGGCGGTCGAACAACTCCAGGCCACCAACCCCGAGGTGTTCGAGCAGGTGGTGGGGGAGGAACGGATCAGTGTCTTCGGAACCTACCGGCCGCTGATTCAGGAGCAGATCGACCAGCTTTCGCCCGAGCAGCAGGCCGAGGTCGCTTCGATCCGAGAGGCGGCCAAGAAAAACGCCCTGATGACCGTGGCGATCTTCCCCTGCATTATGTTTGCGAGCTACGTCGCGCTGATCCTCTACTATCGGTCGCAGGGCGGGTACAAGCCGCAGATGCTCGTGACCGATCAGGAGGAGTCGGAGATGATGACTGGTGGCACCGAAGGTCCGTCTGAGATGTGACGCGTGCCCATCTCCTGAGTCTTCGCGGGGGCAGGGTCCGTTGCTCCGACCGCAAGGTTGGAGTGATTGGTCCCCTGCCCTCGCTGCGTTGCTGACGATCGAGCATTGCACGAGATGATCCCGATGAACCTCAGAGCCGTGAGTTGGCCCCCTCGATTGCAACGGGCGATCCAGAACCCATCGACCGTCCGAGACTCCTGGTCGGCCCGGGTTGCGGGGGTCTTGATTTCTGGCTATCTCTGGGTGGCATTCACCGACTCGATCGCAACCACCAGCTTGGCGGTCGGTGGTCTGGAACCGGCGATCTCGGGGGCGGTGATTGGTGGTTTGCTGGCGTGCGTTTTGCTGTTCCTTGCCCCTGCGTTGCAAGGATTGCGAACCCGGCAGCCGCTGATGGTGGTGGCAACCTCGGCGTTCGGGGTCCGAGGCTCGACATTGGTCCCTGGGCTCTTGCTCGGCCTGGTGCAAATTGTCTGGTTCGCCGTCGCGGTCCACTATGCCGTGGAGTTCAATCTCCGGGGGTTGCTCGCCGCCGGCCTGATCAACCCGAGGGATTTGCGAGCCGGGCCGATCGGCTCACCGATCACCCAAAGCACCGTCTATGCAGCGACGGCGATGCTCTGGGGGGTTGCGGCGGCTCTGGTTTCCACACGATTTATCCGTTGGATTGCCGCCCTGATGGTTGTCTACCCGATCTTCATCGCACTCAGCTATGCTGGGGCGATGATCTGGTCGCTTCCCGGCTTGCCAAGTTACCGGGAGGCCTCGACCGATCCGATCAATCTGTCACGTCGATCGACCGGACCAGCGTTCTGGGGCATGGTCCAGTATGTCTTTGGCTTCTCCTCGATCGTCGCCACCCAGGCCGTGAACTGGGGGGCAACACTGAACCGGGCAAGCGATGTGCGAAAGGCGGGTATTGTTGGGATCGGCCTCGCCTCGACGATCATCGCCACCATTGCATTGTTGATCGTGGCCGGCTCGATCGGCCGGGAAGCGACGGATCAAGGGACCGAGGCGTTCCCGAGCACGAATGACCTCGTCCTCGACGATCCCGATGTCTCCGAACCCTCGCCGCCCCCTTTTCTCTTGCCAGCAGATCCCGAGGCCTACAGGCTGGGGACGGTTCTTGAAACTCGAATCGGCGGTATCCCCGGTGGGATTGCCTTGATTGTGCTCGGCCTCGGGTCGCTCGCGTCGGCAGTGTATGCGGCCTACGCCTACAGCAATCGGCTGGAGTCAATTCGCAAGCGCCCACGCCGCTGGGCGTGGGGAGTGGTGGGAGCCGTGGTGGCGTATCCGTTGATGGTCACCGGGCTGGCCTCGAATCTCCCGCTGGTCATCGATCTGACGGCCGGCCTGGTCGCGCCGATGCTCGGTGTCTTGACGGCCGATGTACTCCGGAATCGCGCGTCGTGGCCTGGTCCCGCGCCGGGGGTTCGCCTTGATGGCATGCTGGGTTGGGGAGTCGGTTCGATGGTCGGCCTGTTGCCGATCCTCGCCCGGATGGTCCCGATGGCGGCTTCGGTTCGATGGCTCCCGATGGCCCTCCTTGCCTATCTGATCGCCCTGGCGATCATGATGGGGAGTCACGCAATTCGCTCGATCCGAGGACGATCGACCCCCGATTTCACCTCGGATCATCCCGGCGCACATTCTTCGCCGAGCGAGTTCGTCTGAGCCCAGGGCCCGGTTCATGATTTCAGGAGCGATTGTCGGATGAAGCCCTCGGGCCGATAATGAGGGTTCACGCGGTCAGAGACGAATCCCTGAGACGTGCCCCCCGGAGTCCTCATGGTCGCCGCCTCCCACTCGGAATCACGTCGGACGCGGCGGGGAAGGACCTTCGAAGCGCTGGTCGAGAACCCCCACTATCGGCGCTTCTACATGGGCCACGGGGTCAGCCTCGTCGGCACCTGGATGCAGGCGGCGGCGGTCAACTGGATCGTCTACGACCTGACCCGGTCGGCCATGTGGCTGGGGGTGGTCGAGGCGGCGAATCTCTTGCCGGGCCTGGCGGTCGGCCTGTTTGCCGGAGCGCTCGCGGATCGGACGAATCCGCGATCGACGGTCCTCACGACCCAACTCATCCAGCTCGCGTTGGCGATCACGCTGGCCACCCTGTTTACAACCGGGGTGATCCAGCTCTGGCACCTGGTTGCCTTGCTCGCCCTGGCTCGGGTCGGAAACACGTTTGAGATGCCGGCTCGTCAGGTCTTCCTTTACGAACTGGTCGGACGCCGACATCTCGGCAATGCCATTGCCTTGAATGTCGGGCTGTTCAATGCGTCTCGGGTCCTGGGCCCGGCCCTGGCAGGGGTCTGTCTGTTCTGGTTTGGGCAGAACTCGCCGTTCATTCTCAACGCGTTGAGCTTTCTGGCGGCGATTGCGGCGGTTCTCTCGATTCCGAGGCGGCATTCTCCGCATGTTCGGTCGGGGCAAGGGCCGTCCGACGTGCTCGGCGGATTTGCCTACCTGCGGAAGGATCGGCGGGTCGCCGCCCTCTTTGGCTTGATGGCCTTCTTTGGGGTCGCCGGGATGGGCTACAACGCGATGCTCTCCGCCTATGCTCGCGACTCGATCGGAACCGAGGAAATCGGCTATTCGGTGTTGCTGGCCTGTGGCGGCCTGGGAGCGGTGGCCGGAGCGTTGATCGTCGCCCGCGTCGGCGGACGATTCCGGAGAGAAGACATGATCGTCGGAGGTCTGGCCCTGTTCGCCCTGGCTCTTGCCGGAGCGGGAATCTTGCCTGGAATCTTTGGCACCAGGAGTCCGTCGTGGTGGCCGATGACCGTGGCAATGCTTTGCCTGCTCGGGACAGGTTTCGGCGCGATTACCTTCAGCTCGTCGATCCAGACGATGGTTCAGCTCGACGTTCCCGATCAGCTTCGAGGGCGAGTGGCGGGGGTCTGGATGGTTGTGTTCTCGGGATCGGTTCCCCTGGGAGCCTTGCTCACGGGAAGGCTCTCGCAATGGTTCGGCGTGGAACCGGTCCTGGTTGCGTCGGGTTTGCTCTGTGGCACTCTTGCCATCATCCTCGGTTCCAGCCGGATTCTCGACCGCCTCGGTCGTCACGCGATCGAATCAGAACCCATCAGCGCAGCGATCTCATCGGACTGAGCGTTGCGATCGGAGCCAACGGGGAATACTTCCATCCGGGCCGGGGAGCGAGACACCAGAACCCCATCGGGATTCGACAGTGCTCGCCCCCGCTCAAGACCGTCACGGATTACTGACCATCCGTTGCGTGGAGCAATTCGTTGACGGAATGAATGATCCGTTCCTCAACATCTTCGGCCCAAGGGCCGGGCTGACCGTAGTAGATCATCGCTCCCGCTCCTTCGTAGCCTCCTTCTTGCAGGACCCGAAGCGAGGGGATGTAGGCCATCACGTCGTTGCAGTAGGCTGAGACGAAGGTGTCGGGGCCAAGGTTGCGCTTGATCCTCAGAGCGTAATCAACGACTACCTCTCCCCCCAGGAAGAACCAGGTCAGATCACCGAGTTTCCAGACCTGAACCGGATAGGGGTAGGTTTCGGGAAGCGACTCCCCGCGGTCGAGCCGTTCCAGGAACATTCGCGCTCGGTTGGCAAGGGCAAATTGATCGGCGTTCGCTTCGGCTTCCCACTGCGACCGCTTTGGAATCGGCGCGAATTGCAGGTCGATCTCCTCGTAGGCCGATCGCAACGAACCAAGGACCGGGCGCAGTGGTCCTTTGACCGTGCGGCGGACCGCTTCGGCAAGCTGCTTCCCGTAGTTTTCGGCCAGCTCCACGGTTCGGCGAGGCAAGGGGTTCTGGTCGGCCCCGCAACCGGCCACAAACAGGGCCACGGCATCGGGATAGGAACGCTCTAGCTCGATCATCGCGTAGCCGGCGTAGTCGCCGGAGTAGTAATTTTCCGAGAGGGTCGTGCAGTGGCAGGCATAGGAGAAGACCACCCCCTTGACTGTGCCGTCGGCATCCTTGATGCACAGCACGGGCACGTCATGGTCGACAGGCCCCTTCAGCGCCATCTCGGCGCGGAGTTCACCGGCCTTGCTCTGATCATTCTCCCGACGGTTGACCGCAAAGCCCGCTTCACCCTGGCCCCAGGAAAGTCGCGTTTCGGTCAGATTCTTGATCGCTTCTCCGCAGAGTTCCACGATCATCTTGCCGAGCAATTCGGTGTAGGAATCGACCCGATGTTTCTGTTCTTCATCGAGCGGGTACATGGTAATCAGGTTCGTGCCCACGACCGGCCCGGTATGGGTGTGCGAGCAGGCCAGGACGATCCGGTCGATCGGGATCGCGTAGCGATCGGCAATGGTCTGCCGCACGCCGAGTGAGAACTCGCGGTCAATCCCGCAAAGGTCCAGGGTCACCATCAGTGCCCTGGTTCCATCAGAATCTTCCAGGGCCATGGCCTTGGCCCAGATGTCATGCAAGACCCCCTCGGACGGGCTACTCCTTGAGCCGTAACCGGCCATCCACATCGGTTGTTCGGGGGTGATGGCGACCTTGGCCAGACCGGCCTTCCAGGCGTTTTTTTCGGAGGCCGTTGCGGTGGAGAGGAGTGCCGACCCGATGAAGGCGACTCCGAGAAGCCATCGAAAAACACGTGCCATCCTGATTCTCCGAGGTGTCGCGTCAAGCTGCTGCGGAACATTCGAAACCGAGCATCGTCACGCTCGTGGGGATCGCGGCGTGTCGGTGCCCGTGCGGTCAAGTACGGTCTTGATCATGGAGAGAACCGGCCGGACTGTCAACGCGCCGCACGACGTACTGAGCATCCCGAGGCTCGATCAATTCGGGGCTCAAGGCAACGAAAACGCGGGGCTGGGGTTCCGGAGCGCTCCGGAACCCCAGCCCCGCGTTGACGTGTCGCTTGAGAAAACCCTCAGGCGCACCAGTTCCGCCGTTCCTCATTGCGAATATGGTTAATGCCGATTCGGGTTTCTCGGATGAAGTCGAGAACTTCCTGGACCTCGGGAATCGAACCCAGGCGAGATTCGACCCGTTCCAGGGCTTCCCCCTGATTCCGGCCTTCCTGAAACAAGGTTCGGAATGCTTCCCCCAGGGCATCGATCACCGAGGGCGGCGTCCCGATCCGCTGCAAGCCTTGCAAGTTCAACGAGGTGATGCAGTTGTATCCTTCCTGAACCACGAACGGAGGCACATCCTTCGTGCTGCCGCCGAGTCCAGAGAATCGAACGAGCCGACCGATCCGGACCCGCTGCTGAATGACGACATGGCTGGCCAGATCGCAGCAGTCGCCAATCTGAACATGACCGGCGAGCAAGACATCCGATTCGAGCAGGCACGAATCCCCCATGATCACATCGTGACCGAGGTGCGCGCCTCGCCTGAGGATGTTCCCGTTGCCAATGGCCGTCAGGCCACCACCCTCGACGGTCCCTCGGTGAATTGTGACGTAATCGTGGAACGAGTTGCCGTCGCCGATGATCAGGCGAGTCGGTTCTCCCCGATACGTTCGAGATTGAGGACCCTTGCCGAGAACGGCCTTGTAGCCAACATAATTCTCGCGGCCCATCTCAAGCGGGCCACTCAGGCACGCATAGCCCTCAATGACACATCCCGGCCCGATCCGCGCCGGACCTTCGATAATGACATAAGGGCCGATCCGGACGTCGGGAGCGATCTCCGCGTCGGGACCGATCACGGCCGTCGGGTGGATCAGTCCGGAGACTGCCAAGGTCATCGTGACTCGCCCTCCGCATGGGTCGCCCATCCTGGCGTTTCCGACCAGCAAGATTTAGGATCGACCCCAGGGGATCCGGAACTTGAAGGTCTTCACGCACAGGCTCCGCATCGCCGGGACGTGTCTCCACGGCTTGCGGTCCTGGTCGCGGCTGATCGCGTCCGATCCTTCGGCCCACTTCGGAACGACGATCACCGAACCGGGACGTTCCGGCCGGACCTTGGTCAGGGTCAGGCCGGGATTGGCTGGGCGGAGAAACCCTCGAATCAGGAGCGCAGGTCGCGAAGAAGTGATTTCGAATTCGAGCGGATCGACGCCACAGGTCCCTTGTCCCGTGTCGGCGGTCGTCGTAACTCGGCGGGGTGCGATCTTCGAGTTCTTGAGATAGTCGAGAAACGGCTGGACGTAAAGGCCAATCTTCCGGATCAGCCCCCGAGTCGCGGCCCCCGCCTTTTCGATTTTTCTGAGGACCGCTCTCGGAACCCGAAGAAGGAACCCAAGCCCTCCCCTGCTCCTGCCCGGTGTTCCATCACATCCCCGACGCCAGGTTGGTGATCACCGAGATGTATGCCATGACAAAGGCCACCACGATGAAAAAGACGATCCCGCCGATCCCGATCGTCAGAATTGGCTGCACCAGTTGACCAAGGTTCGAGACCATGCGCTCGGCCTGCTCCTCATAGTCGTCGGCCAGGTGTTCGAGCGCTTCGGGAAGCTTGCCCGTTTCCTCTCCCGAGGACAGGACCTGAATCACATCGACGTTGAACTGATGAGTCCGGTCGAGCACTTCGCTGAGCTCGGTCCCTGCCATCACCTCAGCGCGAGCCCGATCGACGGACCGACGGATCGGGGCCGCATGCAAGACCTCGCTCGTCAGGCGAAGCGAGGTGTCATAATCCACCCCCGCTTCCAGCAACGTGGAGAGTGTTCGGGCGAATCGCGTGGTGTCAAGCGTACGCATCAACGACCCAAGCACCGGCAGTCGAAGGGCAAGCCGGTCCATCAGTTCCTTGCCGGTCGACGTTCGGTAGGCTCGGATCGCTCCGAACACAACGGCCACGGCGAGGACCGGCACCAGCCACCAACCAACCCCTTGCATGAAGTTGCTCAGGGCAACCAGGGCTCGGGTCGGAGCGGGGAGATCGACCCGCCCCCGAGTCATGTCCTGAAGAATCTCGACAAATTGAGGCAGGACAAAGACCGTCAACAGCCACCCGACCCCCGCGGCGATCAGGATGACCGAAACCGGGTAAATCATCGCCGAGCGGGCCTTGCGGAACAGCCGGACCCGGTTCTCATAGTTTCTGGAAAGCTGTTTGAGGACCTCGGGCATCCCTCCCCGAGCTTCAGCAACCTGCATCATACTCCGCATCATGCGATCAAACGTTCGCGGCTCCCGGTTCATCGCTTCGGAGACGGAATCGCCCCGGCGGATCGAGGTCTGAAGCCGGGCGATCACCGGTCCCAGCGCCGTGGCTCGAAATTGCTTCTCCAGGGCACCGAGCGCGCGAAGCAGATCGACCCCCGCATCGAGATATCCCGCGAGCTGCCGGCAGAAGGTTGCCAGGTCGGTCGATCGGACTGAGCCGAACACGATCCGTTCCATCCAGGACGCTCGACCCGAGGGGGCAGCCCTGCGCGATCGAGGCATCTCAGACGCATCAATCGGGTTCCGCTCATCCTCGGGGATTCGACTTCGTCTTGGGGACGATCCAGGTGTGGGACCAGGAGTAGGACGAAAGGTGCTTTGCGTATCGTCCACGTCCGACGAAGGAAGCGGCTGAGGACCTCGGCGGGTCCTCCGGGGTGGCCTCGGGATGCCGTCGTCGGGGGTGGTCATGCGAACTCCTGTCGTGCCAGGCCAGGGAGACTTGAAGCGATTGCCTCGCGCGTTCCTCGTCACTCTCGATTATCGACCTTGTCCGGGAGCCTTGGCAACTCAGCGGTTTTCCTCCCCGAAACCGGAGAAGACGAATCCGCGTGGGCTTCTGTCGATCGACAACCGTGTGATTGGGTCCCCTCTTGACAGTCGATCGGTCGATCGGCCAACGTCATCCCGATTGAGGTCGATCGTCGTTTGTGAGCCCTGGAGCCGATCGCGGATGACTGAGCCGAAGCCCATTTCTCCCGTCGTCCGAGAGGCAGCACGATTCCGAACATTGCCCCTGTATTTCTGGGTGGTCCTGGCGGTGCTGCTGGCGATCCCGACCGGATTGTTGCTCGGGGTCGATGCCAGCTGGTCTGAGCAAATCCCAGGGCCGGTTCGAGTGCTCCTCAGCGCCTTTGCCACGGGGCTTGACCTGGCTCCTCAGTTGATCATCCGGGCACTGAGCGCGATGGCTGCGCCGTTGGTTGTTCTGGCAATCCTCACGGCAATCGTCACCAACGACATCCGAGGTCTTCAAGGGGCCCGGATGATGGGCTACTACGTTTTCAATACGACCGTGGCCATGATCGTTGGTCTGGCAATCGCCATGCTCGTGCGTCCCGGCGAGGGAGCCTTGCTCGACGCAGGTCAGACGGTGGAGCCGGGAGACGCCCGGCTGATCGACACCCTGATCGACCGCCCTGCCCCTCGGGAGCCGGCTCCTCGAAAGTCGGTCGCACAGATTGTCCTCGAAATGGTCCCCCGGAGCATCGGCGAAGCCTTTGCCACGAACAACCTGGCGCAACTCGTCCTGGTGACGCTCGCCGTGGGCATCGCCCTGGCGAAGCTCCGCGACCAGCAGCGACGCAGCGGTTTGCAAAACCACCAGGCGGTGATTGATCTGGTGACGGTCGGATTCGAGGTCCTGATGACGATCCTGCTTTGGGTCGTCGCGCTCGTTCCGGTGGCGGTCTTCGGGGTCGTGGCGATCAGTATCGCCCGAGAGGGATTCGGCCTGTTCATGAGGCTCGGGTGGTTTGTCGGGGTGGTACTCGCCGGTCTGGCGGTGCAAATGGTCTGGTATCTCGTGGAACTCGGCGTGCTGGCTCGGTTCGGTCCGCTTCGCCTGTTGCGCGGATCGGCCGATGTGATTGCCATGACCTTCAGCACCGCGAGCACGGCCGCGACCATTCCCATCACGCTCCGATCCTTGATCGACCGCCTTGGCATTTCTCGGGCATCGAGCCAGCTGGCCGCCTGTGTCGGAACGAACTTCAACAACGACGGCACCGCGTTGTATCAGGCTGTCGCTGCCCTGTTCTTTGCCCAGGCCGTCGGAGCGGAACTGGCCCCCGCGGATCTGCTCGTCGTAATGATGACCACGCTTCTGGCCAGCATCGGCGCGGGGGGAATCCCGTCGGGTAGCTTCGTCACGATGCCCCTGATCCTGGCCGCCATCCGGGTGCCGGTGGATGCCTTGCCGATCTTGCTCACGATCGACTGGTTCCTCGACCGTTGCCGGACCACGGTCAACGTGCTCGGCGACATGACCGTGGCCATCCTCATCGACCGCCATGAACCGACCGACTCATCCTCCACGTCTGCCGAACTGGAGCCTCCCGACCTGCTCGACCCCCTGCCCCCGGCGTCACCATCCTGATCGAGCGAGCAGGCTCCGGTAGAGCCTCTCATAGCGATCCACCACGATCGGCAGGGCAAATTCCGATTCGACCCTTCGCAGGGCCTCCTGACCGAGGGACCTCGCGAATTCAGGGTCATCGAGGAGCCGGAGGATTGCCTCTGCCCATCCCCGAGGATCGTTCAAGGGAACCAGAAGTCCCGAGGGGCCGTCCTCCAGCAAATCCACATTCCCACCGATCTTCGAGGCGATGCAGGGTAACCCCGTTGCCATGGCTTCCAGCAACGAGTTACTCATTCCTTCGGCCACGCTCGGCAAGACGAACACGTCGGCCGCGCGAAGGTACGCGGCGGGATCACTGACCGGTCCTACAAAATGGACCCGATCGGCCAGCCCCAGCTCCTCGGCTCGGGCTGAGAGGCGGTCGTGGTCTGGTCCTCCACCCAGGAAGATCAAATGGCCCTCAGCTCGTTTCGATGCGACCTCAGCCCAGGCATCGACCAACAAATCCAGGTTTTTCTGAGGGTGAAGCCTACCGGTGAACAGCACCCGGGGCCTCGGAGGCAAGGCCGCTTCGACCTCACTCGGACCCGGATGAAACTGGGACGAATCGACCCCACTGGCCATTCGAACCATCCGATCCGCCGGAACCCCAAGCGCTCGCCATTGCGTTTCGATATCGAGCGAGATCGCCGCAAACGCCGAGTTCCGCAGAATCAAGCGCTTGAGCACCGGGAATCCGCGCGTCCGCGACAATTCCTCCGCCTCGCCGAAGTACCCCGAGCTGGCCGGCTGAACGAGGGTTGGCTGATCGATCGCTGATCGAGCGACCCCACTGGCGACTGCTTCCCAGAGCGCCTGGTGCGTGTGCACCAGATCGTACTCATCTCGAAGTTTTCGCAGGGCGCGAACTGCCCCTGAGACAAAGCTCAGGCCAAACAGCGGGCCGATCGGGACTGAGTCGATCCAGCGATGCACTGTCACGCCCTGAACCAGTTCATCCCGAGGGAGATCCGATCCGCGAACCGACTGGGTGACCACCCGAACCGAATGGCCTCGGCGCGCGAGCTCAGTTCCCTGCGCCAACGCCTGACGCTCCGCGCCACTGGCGAAGGGATGAAAGTAGGCGAGCAGATAACAGATGCGGAGCGGCGTTTCGTTCATCTTCATTCAGCGATGAAACGCAAAAGACGGCACTGGCCCAGACCAGCGCCGTCCTTGAGTCGTCGTGCCACCACGCCGGTCCCTTCGCATCGGCCGGCGAACAGAGAGCCCTCAATCAGTAGTCAAGCACCAGCTTCGAATAATCACGACCCGTGCGGTCGTAAATCCGGCCGCTCATGATCGTAATGAGCGGGTAGGTCCGGGTCGGGGCCTCCCCGTTGGTTCCCGAGACGACAATCGACCAGTCGCCATCGGGAAGGAACTCCGCGAGCTGGAACTCACCGCGATCGTTGGTCACGGCCTGACGCTCGGCGAAGGTCGCAATCGTATTGGAGAACCTCACGACCGCTCCCGCAACTGGTCGTCCGGTTGCTTCATCGCGGACACGACCTTGAACCATTCGGGTCGCCGCGGCGAGGGTCGATCCCGGCACTCCGCCCGAGAAGGCGGGGCGTCGCGATTCTCGAAGCTCCTCGAAGGGCAGCGAGGGCAAGGGGCCAATTCCCTCGATCGAACCGTCATCACTCGGAGCCGGCAAATCGGGAGGGCTGAGCGGTTCCGGCTCGATGGAACGATCCGGCTCACTCGGGGTCGGCTCGGGTTGAGGCACGGGCTCGGGGCGAGGATCGATGGCCTGGTTTTCCAGAGCCGGCGCGCGCCCAACGCCCGGCGGATTGCCTTGCTGACGGTTTCGCTCGATCGACAATCCCGGTTCCGACTGCCCTTGAGGCGCAGAGGTCGCCGCTGAGGCCGAGGGACGATCCACATAGATCGGAGCCGCCGATTCGATGATCGGGGCATCGTAAACCACGCTCGACGGGTAGACGACACTCGACGGGTAGACGACGCTCGACGGCGTCAGAAACCGAGTCGTCGACAGCACCGAGGACGGAAGGTACGACGTCGCAACCACATCGCTCGTGTAGTAGCGCGTGGGTCGCAGGATCGAACTCCCCACGAGATAACTGGTCGGCAAAACGGTCGTCGACGCGGATCGGTAGATCGTCGGTGCCAGTGTGTAGCGTGCAGGGCGATACACCACCGAGGAGGTCGGAACCAGGTACGACGTCGACACAATCGATGTCGTCGGGATCACATACGACGAAACCGTCGGAACCACCGAGACGGTTTCGATCGGGGTGATGTAGGTGGTTTCTCTCGGACCGAACAGCCCGAGTCCATTGGCCTGGGCCGTCGTCGGCCCAAGGCTCACCACCAGGGCCATCAGCCCCACGAACGTGAGTGGGCGGAGGAACCGGGTCATGGGAGTCATCTCCAGGAAAATCAGTCCGGCGACCGGGTTCGGCGCACGCAACGCGCCGGGGACGCCTGATCAACCGATCCTATACTTAATACCATACCACTCCGATCGACCACGACAAGCGGTACGATACGACGCAAGCGTCTTTGACGGGGTGATCTTGGGAGAAAGACCAACGAACAAATTGCGTGCCGAGTGTTCCTTTGAGAAACTGCGAGCGGCTGTGTTCACCGAAGCGCGCGAGGAGGAACCCTCATGTCCCAGTCCCGCACGGCGTCTGATGTCCTCGATCGCGATTTTCTTGAGATTCGCTCCAAGATCCTCGATCTTGCCGCGTCCCTCGACCGCCTCGACCGCGCGTCGAACCGTGATCGGATCGAAAATGACCCTCGCCTGGCCCAGTGCCGCACCGCGATTGAAACCCTTCTTCAGTCAGAGGCGAATCGGGCCGAGGCGGTTCAGCTCCTCTTTTCCGACCCCTACCAGACCGACTGGCGGCAACACTTACCCGTCGCTCCCCGAATGAAGTAAGGCCCCTCGGCCTGTTGCAAATCACTTCCAGGAAAACGCAATCCTCCCGTGCGGTCGCAAGACGCCTCACCCTCCCGCAAGCGCCGATCAACCCCTCGGCCAGACCGTTTTGAAGAATCGGGATTGTATTTCAGGCCCGAATTGAACAAGAATCAAACAAGATTGCCATGTCCGACCGGGCTGGTGCATGCCGAGGCTATCGTTGGCCATTGGACATAGTGCTCCCTCACCGGTCGTGTCTCGATGGGGACGCCGCATGACCCTCCTCCGCCCGATGCTTGCCCTGGTGCTTCTTCTGTCGCTCAGGCCGGTGATGGCGATGGAGGAGCCTTCCGAGCGATTGACGTTCGAGCACGACATCCGCCCCATCTTGAAGGCCTACTGCCTCGACTGTCACGGCGGGGAGGAGGAGCTCAAGGGGGGACTCGATCTTCGCCTCAAACGCTTCGCGGAAGCCGGTGGCCGAAGTGGAACGGCGCTCTTTCCAGGCTTTCCCGATGAAAGCCTCCTGCTCATCCGCATGCAAGACGCGGAGATGCCCCCGGGAGAGGTCAAGGTTCCTCCCGAGTCAATCGCCCTGATCGAGCAGTGGATTGCCGCCGGTGCCCCGACCGATCGCGAGGAACCCGAATCGATTCCTCCCGGAATCGGCATCACCGCCGAGGAACGCTCGTACTGGGCCTTCCAGCCCATACGGCGGCACGAGCCACCTGCCTTCGGTCCCGAGGATCGCGTCCGAACTCCGATCGATGCCTTTGTTCTCAGCCGGCTTCAAGCCCTGGGAGACGCCTTCGCGTTCGCTCCCGACTCCGATCGCCTCACCTTGATCCGCCGGGCCAGTGCCGATTTAACCGGCCTCCCTCCGACCTCGGAGCAAATCGACTTCTATCTGAATGATTCTGAGCCCGGCGCATACGATCGCATGATCGACCGCTTGCTCGACAGCCCTTCCTACGGCGAGCGATGGGCACGCCACTGGCTCGACGTGGCCGGTTATGCCGATTCCGATGGCAATGGCTCTCAGGATACCCCCCGAGCCTTTGCGTACAAATATCGCGATTATGTCATTCGAGCCTTCAACGCCGATAAACCACTCGACCAGTTCATCATCGAACAACTGGCCGGTGATGAACTCGTCCCCAAGCCCTGGGCGAACCTGACCACCGATCAGCAAGAGACCCTCGCGGCCACGGGATTCCTAAGAACCGTTGCCGACCCCACCTCAACCGGCGGGGGCGACCTGGCCCTCGACGCGAATCAGGTCGTGGCCGACACGCTCAAGGTCGTCGGTTCCTCGATGCTCGGTCTGACGGTCGGGTGCGCCCAGTGTCACGACCACCGTTACGACCCCATCCCCCAGGCCGACTACTTCCGCCTCCGAGCCGTCTTCGAGCCCGCCCTCAACCCTCAGCAGTGGCGCCGTCCCTCGCAGCGTCTGGTTTCGCTCTTCACCGAGGAGGAGCGAACGCGTTCTCAGGTAATCGAGGCAGAGGCCCAGAAACTCCAGGCCGCGGTCGACGCGAAAACCCAAGCCTTCATCGCGGCAGCGTTCGACGTGGAATTGCAAAAGTTCCCCGAGGACCGCCGTGCCGCCCTTCGCGACGCCTTCGAAACGCCCGCCGATCAACGAAGCGAGGACCAGAAGGCGCTGCTCGCCGCCAATCCCAGCCTCAACATCACGGCCGGGAACCTTTACCAGTACAATCCGAAAGCGGCCGATGAACTGAAGGCCGATCGCGAACAGATTGCCGCCAAACGCTCCGAGAAACCGGTCGAGGATTTCATCGCCGTTCTCGACGAGATTCCTGACGTTCGGCCCGAAACCCGTCTGTTCCATCGAGGCGACCACCGACAGCCGCTCGATCCGGTCTCTCCCGGCGACCTGACTGTCCTCGCTCCCGAGGGGGAACGCTTCGAGATCCCCGACAACGACCCGACCGTGCCCAGTTCCGGCCGTCGGCTCGCCTACGCCCGTCATCTGGTCAGTGGAAAGCATCCCCTGGTCGGTCGCGTCCTGGCCAACCGGATCTGGATGCACCACTTTGGCCGTGGACTGGTCGAGACTCCCGGAGACTTCGGGTTCCTCGGTCAGTTGCCGTCGCATCCTGAGTTGCTCGACTGGCTGGCAACCGAGTTGGTGCGACAGGGCTGGAGTCTCAAGGCGATGCACCGCTTGATCATGACGTCAACGGTCTATCGTCAGTCTTCCCGGCACAACCCGGAACTCGACCTGGTCGACTCCTCCAACATCTACTACGGCCGTTCTCCGGTGCGTCGCCTCGACGCGGAAATCCTTCGAGATCGCATCCTGGCCGCCAGTGGCCGGCTCGACCTCACCCCGTTCGGACCCTCAATTCCTGCCGTCGAGGGCACCTTTGGCGAGGCGATTCCCGAGGGGAACTCGACGCGCCGCAGCATCTATGTGGAAGTGCGGCGATCCCGGCCGATCTCGTTCCTGACGGCCTTCGATGCGCCGCTGATGGATGTCAACTGCGAGCGTCGGACGCTCAGCACCTCGGCCCCCCAGGCGCTGATGCTCATGAATAGCCCGTTCGTGGTCAGTGAGGCCGAGGCAATGGCCGATCGACTCATCGCCGAGACTCCCGCTGACTTTGCGACCGACCAGGTCGAAGCCGCCTCCTGGAACGATTCCGACACCTTCCGAGGAGAGCAGGGAGCCACAATGGCTCAGATGATCGCCTATGCCTGGTCGCTCGCCTATCAGCGATCCATCTCGCCCGAGGAACTTGACCTCGCGCGAGAGTTTGTCACGGCCCAGCGGGCTGTGATCGGTCCGGAACAGGTAGAGTCGGGGCCGGAGCGGGCAGTGCTCGCCAACCTTTGCCACCAACTTCTCAGTTCAAACGAGTTTCTCTATGTGGACTGATTCCGATCGATGGGGTCGGCGAGCCTTCCTGGCGAACACCGGGTTCGGAGTGGGGGCCTTCGCCCTTGCTTCCTTGCTCAAGCAGGACGGCGTTCTGGCCGAGTCTCCCCAGAAGCCGAACGAGAACCTGCCGCTCAACCTGGCGGCTCGGCCTCCGATGTTCGCTCCCAAGGCGAACGCGATGATCTCGCTGTTCATGCACGGTGGACCGTCTCACGTCGACCTGCTTGACCCGAAGCCCGAGCTTTCCCGACTCCACGGGAAGGAATACGACGGCGATGTGGCCTTCAGCTTCGTCAATCGCGCCAGCAAGACCCTCCTCGGCTCTCCCTGGAAATTTCGGAAGCACGGCGAGTGCGGGACCGAAGTTTCCGAACTGCTTCCCGAGATCGCCGGAGTCGTCGACGACCTCTGTGTGATCCGGTCCATGCACACTGGTCACAATGGGCACGAGGTTTCGATCCGCTATTTCCACGGTGGCATTGCCGGAATCACCGGACGCCCCACCCTCGGAAGCTGGATCGTTTACGGACTCGGCAGCGAGTCGCAGGAATTACCCGCCTACATGGTCCTCTCCGATCCCGGTGGCCAGCCGGTCGACGGCTCGCATAACTGGTCGAGCGGATTCATGCCCCCGTTGTACCAGGGGACCGTCCTGCGTCCTCAGGAGCCTCGAATCCTCAACCTCGATCCTCCGTCTCACCTCCGGGGAACCGTTCAGGAGAACAATCTCTCCTTCCTCGATCAGCTCAACCGGCGCCATCTGGAACAACACCCCGGAGAGGACGACCTCGAATCCCGGATCCGCAGCTACGAACTCGCCGCCTCCATGCAGGTCGCGGCCAAGGAAGCGCTCGACGTCTCCGATGAGCCGGAGTCCATCAAGCGCCTCTACGGGCTCGACCACGATGACACCCGCGAATACGGTACGCGATGTCTGATTGCCCGCCGCCTGGTCGAACGAGGCGTCCGATTCGTTCAGCTTTTCCTCGGCGGCCAGCCCTGGGACAACCACAACTCGATCAAATCGACCTTGCCGGGCATCTGCCGACGGACCGACCGACCCGCGGCCGCCCTGATCAAGGACCTCAAGCAACGCGGTTTGCTAGAGACCACCCTGGTTCACTGGGGAGGTGAGATCGGACGGCTTCCCGTCACCGAAGGGGAGCTCAACGACTCGGCCGGCCGCGACCACAACGGCCAGGGATTCTCCATCTGGATGGCCGGTGGTGGGATCAAAGGGGGCATGACCTTTGGCGCGACCGACGAGGTGGGCCACCGTGCCGTCGAGAATGTCGTCACGCCGAACGACTTCCAGGCCACGGTCATGAACCTGCTCGGAATCGACCACGAGCATCTGATCTATCGTGCCAACGGTCGCGAGCACCGGATCACCGACGGCCGACCCTCCCAGGTCGTCGAGGGGATCCTGCAATCCCCTCCCCACCACGCCGGCTGACCGGATGATTACTGGAGCATGCCTCGGCCGAGCAACGGCCAGCATGCTTCAACGACTCCGCTTCGGTGAGCAAGAATCCGGTCGTGCAGCACGAAGGTGAAGTCGCTGTAGCCCGGAATGACCCGAACGCGATCCCCAATCCGCAGCGACTCCCCCGAGGCCACCTCAACCGTGGCGTGCTCCGCCGAGAGCCCCAGGACCTGACACCCCGGATGATCGGCAAGGACCGGCGGTGTCTGGAAATCGCTGATCGACTTCCGCCCAATGTCGAGGATCGCCCGATCCGGTTCCGGACGGCTCACGACCGTTGCCAGGACCGCAATCGCGGGCTGATGCCCCGCGACCCGGCAAATTTCCGTGTAGTAACGGCAGGCGAAGACTCCTCCACCCGCCTGAAGTTCGGTGATCCCTGGGATGTCTGCGGTGAACTGGTAGGAACCCGAACCACCCGCCGAGACAATCCGACAGGGAAGGCCAGCATTCTCCACCGCTGATTTCGCCGCGAGAAGCCGCCCGATTGCCTCATCAATTGCCTGTCGCTTGGCGTCGGGATCGGGAATGAACAGCGTATGTCCTTCATATCCCATCAGCCCATCGAATCGCAGGCCGGGCGTTTCTGAGACCCGACGAGCCAACTCCACGGCCGCTTCCGCCGACCGAACCCCACACCGACGCATTCCCAGATCCACATCGACCAGAATCCCCACCTCGACCCCTGCCCTGACCGCGGCCGACCCCATCGGCTCCAGTTGATCGGGATGATCCACCGTGGCCTTGACGTCACTCCGACGTTGCAAAGCTGCCAGCCGAGCGACCTTCGACGGTCCCACCACCATGTGAGCGATCAGGATGTCTTCGATCCCGGCCGAAGCCATCACTTCCGCTTCGGAGACCTTGGCTACCGTCACACCAATCGCGCCGGCTCTTCGCAGTTCATGGGCAATCGCAGGGCTTTTGAAAGCCTTGGCATGCGGTCGCCACTGAACCTTCCGGGCGCCCAGGTGATTGGCCATGGTCTGGACGTTCGCCTCGAACGCAACAAGATCCAGAAGCAGTGCCGGGGTGTCCAGTTCTTCAAGCGTCAGACCAATGGAACTCAAGAGCATCGAGCGAATCCCTCGTGAGAAGTTCAGGCAGTGTCTCGTCTTGGCTCATCGAATCGGGGAAACGCCCGAATTCACGTTGCGGTTCAACAAATTCACTCCGGGCTGGGTTGGAACCCCTGCCCGGAGTCTGCTCTGTCCTCATCTCGCCGGTCCGACCACAGGGCGAATCCAGGAGAGGAATTCCCTCGCATCAAGATACCCGGTCTGATTCGCCACAATGCGACCGTCTGCCGTGATCGCGGCCAGCGTCGGCACTGCCTGAAGGCCGAGCGCTTCGACCAATGATTCGTGCGCGGGATCGTTCGCGTCGATCTTCAGCGGAACGGTTTGACCATTGAGCATTTCCACGACTCTCGGATCCCGGAACGTCGTGCGTTCCAGTTGTTTGCACCAGCCACATCCTCGGGATGAGACGGAGACAAGGATCGGCTTCCCTGTTTGCACCGACGAATTCCGAGCCGTGGCGTAACTGTGATTCCAGGCAATCCCGTTCGCAACCGCTGCCATCGGCACCAGCGCAACCATGGCCAGGACCATGATCCCAGAGCGTCGTGATCGTTGCGTCAACGTCATACTCGTCGATCCCCTTCGTTCATCGATGAAACTCGGCTTCGGTCGAAACCGAAGGGAAGCCTTCCGCCGCTCCCAGGAAATTATCGGGTTTCGACCACCCCTGGCAGTGATGATGCGCCCTCAGCAATTCGGGTTGTGCGAACGAGACGGATAGGGATTGCTGTTCCTCGCAATGGACAAATCCGAGATCAACGGGTTGAACGGTCTCACCCCAGAGCCTCAAGACCCAGCAGTGGGAGCGAATCTCGAAAAATGACCTCCTCGATCGCGTCTGGGTCAAGCCGAGGCAGATGGGTGCCTTCCACCATCCGGTTCAAGCCGCGCAAGCCTTCAATCGTGGCGTTGACCGTCGTAAAGGGATAATCCGTTCCAAAGAGAATTTTCTTCCAGACTCCGTACTCCTGCACGAGCATCAAACTCTGATAGAGCTGAAACGGACGGTAATGTAAGGCACTCAGATCTGCATAAACATTGGGATGCTTCCGGATCACCGCAACGCATTCCCCTTCGTAGGGATGACCCAAGTGTGCCAGAATGATCTTTACGTCGGGGAACCGGATTGCCACGCGATCGAGCAATCGTGGCAACGTGCAGTCCAGAGGCGCCTGAGACACAAACGTCGTCCCGGTGTGCAGAAGGACCGGAAGTCTGTGTTGGCTGGCGTACGACCAAAGGAAGTCGAGTCGCTCATCATCTGGTGAGAACCCTGCATACATCGGCATCAATTTGATTCCGCGCAGTCCCAGATCCTGGTGCCCCTCAGACAGCTCCCGTTCCCAGCCGTCCTGCGTGGGATCAAGCGAAAGGAAGCCGATGAGCCGGTCAGGGTGTTCGGCCACATACCGCGCGACGTCGTGATCATCCACCCAGAGCCCGCTCAACCGCGCCTTGCCGCCAAAGACGATGGTCCGCACGTCCGGCACCGAAGTCTGTTGGTATTCTTCGAACCGAACGGTCAAGTCTAGCTCTTCTCCAGCCTTGGCCCGACTTGCCTGAATTCGGAAGTCATCAGTGAAATGTTCCGGATACTTCCATGTGTGACTGTGAACGTCAATAATCATCCCCAATCCTCTTCACTTTCGAGAATCTGGTAACGCCCTTGAGCTTCTCTCACTTATTTCGTCACCGTTCGGAACTCGGAGCCGAAGAATCTGACTCCTCCCGCACCAACTTCCAGACGTCCGGCTGCATGTTGTTCCCCGCGACGACCCAGAGTGCATCGTCGAACAGAAACACACTGGCCGCGTGGCGGGGGGCCCAGGGAGTCTCCGGAATCTCGTACCAGTTGACGCCATCTTCCGAGTACCAGACGTCGTTTCGATTGGCGCCGGAAAACCCTTCCATGACCCAGAGCCGACCATCAAACGAGGCGACTTCGTGATACTGCCTCGCCGCCCAGGGGGCTCGACTCGTGTGCAGGGTCCAACGGTTCCCGTCGGCAGAGCTCCAGACATCGTTGTAATAGATTCGCGTGGGCGTTTGGGGCGTATCGTAGGTCCCTCCACCAAGAATCCACATGCGATCACGATGGACCGCCGCGCCTCCGATCATTCCCCGAGGAGCCCATGAGGGCTGCTCCGGAATCACTTGTTCCCAATTCACTCCGTCACCCGAGGACCACAGATCCCCGTAAAAGACTTCCTCCGACGGGGCAAAGCCAGGCATGGTCTGACCGCCCATCACCCAGATCCGGTCCTGAAACACCAACGTGTAATGCAAAGCTCGGGGACCCCACGGCACTGGCTGTTGCTCATTCACAGAATTCCATGTGCGACCATCCTTGCTGTTCCAGACATCGTGCTGATAGTGCCCCTGGTTTACATCCCCTCCGATGATCCACATCATGTCGTTCAACACGGCGTAGCCTGCAGTATGTCGGCCTTCCCAGTCGGAGGTTGGGTCAAACGATTGATCCAGGAACGTATTCGGTTTTTCAAGAACCCAATGCGCTCCATCCTCACTGCTCCAGACCTCGTTATTGCAGATCCGGGGAAAATGGGTCTTATCGCCGGGGTTCCATCCACCGATCAGCCACATCGATCCTTGAAAGACCAGGGCGCCGGCTCCATCTCTCGCCGCGAAGGGAGCCGAGTCGGTGACCTTGATCCAGCGATAGCTGGGAACCTCCCGCGAAGGCAGGACCGCAAATCGTGATGACGAGATCGAACGGGGTGACTCCCCCTCCACCTCGAGCCGAAGCAAGCAGGAGTTCGACTCCCGATCCGGGACCGTCCAGAGGTATTCCCCGGATTCCCAATCGACTTGATCCACGGGTTCCCACGTGTCACCGTCATCCGCTGAGAAGATCAGGTTTCCCCGCGACGACTCCGGCAACTCTCGGGGCTCCCAGGTGATCCAGTGCTTGCTTCCGACTCGCCAGTGTTGATCCTGGTCTGGTGAGGTCAACCTGAGCCCTGCGTCGGCTTGTGGATTTCCTTCTCCCACACCTGCAAGTCCCGGCAAGGTGGCCAGAACGAGAGACAGAAAGATAAGCATGTTGCCATTCCATCGAAGCCAGAGGAACCCGGTTCCCAACGATCCAAGTCGGAATCGTACGATGCTCGTTGCGCGACATCCAGAGGGTGATGGGCGGTAATCGTCACGAAGCCCTGCTATGCTCAGTTGAGTCGGCGAACCAGACACGTGACGAATCGGTGTTCATCGGAATTGAGGAGTCTTATGAAACACTTGCCCATGGGCCCGCTCCATTATGAATTCAGCCGCCATCACCAGCCTCGACTTCGCATTGAGCCGGGCGAGACGGTGATGGTGGAGTCGGAGGATGCCCTTTCGGGGCAGATTCGGACAAACGCCGATCGACGCGATAAGACCACCATGCCCTACAGCAATCCCCTGACCGGGCCGATCTGGATTGAGGGCGCGGAGCCGGGCGACGCACTTGCGGTGACGATCCACGAAATTCGGCCCACCATCGGACAGTGCGCCACGAGAACCGCCGACCCGAAACAGCTTTGCGAATGGCTCGGTAACGAGTGTCCTCACGGCACTCATGTTTGTCCGATTCGAGATAACGTGATCTACTGGAGTGATTCGATCACCATTCCTTACAGTCCAATGCTCGGATGTATCGGGACCGCTCCCGACTGGGGCGCTCCCACAACCGCGCCCGCAGGTCCGCACGGCGGCAACATGGACCTGATCGAAACCTCCCCGGGCAATACCATCGTATTGCCTGTCTTCGTTCCTGGGGGCCTCCTCTCTCTCGGAGATGCTCATGCTGCTATGGGGCACGGTGAGCTCTCCGCAACCGGCCTGGAAATGCCGGCCGAGACGACCATTACCGTAAATTTGCGCAAAGGAATGACGATACCTGGGCCTCGAATTGAATCTCCCTCGGAAATCATGGCCATCGCCAGTGGAGCACCCATGGAGCGTTCCACGGCGCAGGCCTTTGCATACCTGATTCTCTGGATGGAGTCAGAGTTCGGATGGGATCGTTGGCGGGCGTACGACCTCCTGACGCACGTGGCCAGAATCTCCGTCGGCTACTATGGAATCGGCACAGTGGCCGCCAAGATCGACCGGCGTTACCTGACCGGAACCCAATCTTGAACCCTTGAGTCCTCTTGAAATGGGGGGGCAGCTCAATGGTCCAGGGCTGCCTCTGCAACCAGAATGGGATCCAGCAGCCTCTTGATCTCCCAGGCTTCCTGTTCGGTCACCTGGCGCTGGGGAGGACGTGGTGGTCCAAAGTCTCGCCCGAGAAGACTCAGGCCGGTTTTCAACAGCGAGATATTATAGGAGTCTGCGGACCGTGCGCGGCCATCTTCGATTGGTCGAAGCAACGCGAGCAGCCGCATCGCCTCCTGATATCGACCTTCCACGAGCGCCTGGTGCATTGCCAACGTCAATCGCGGACAGAGATTCCCCGCTCCTGAGGTGTACCCGGTGGCCCCTGCCAGATGAAAAAAGGGGGCGTACCGCTCGGCCGTCCCGCAGTACAGGCCGAGTTGCCCCCCGACCTTCGCCGCAAAGCGGGTGAACGCGTCAAGATCATTCACAGCATATTTTACCCCGATGAATTGATCGGATGCTCCCAACTCCACTAGCAGGTCATCACTCGGAAAGGGTCCTTTTTTATACACAAGAAAGGGTTTCGGCAATTTCTTCATCAGGAAGTCAAAATAGTCTCGAACTCCTGAATCGCTGAGATATGGATGAACGGGAGGCATGACGAGCAACGCATCGGCTCCGACCTCAATTGCCCCCTTCCCCGTTTCAAGGGCATGATGCAGCCCCAGGCCGATGGGGGCCACCACGATCCCTTCTCGGCCCATCGCCTTTCGAGCAGCCTGAACACAGGAAACCACCTCCGACGCGGTGAGCGAATGGAACTCCCCTGTGCCTGCACCCGGGAGAACGACTCGAATCCCCTTGTGATGGACCGTTCGGAGAAAGTCTTCGAGCACCTCGGGCAAAATCGCTTGCCCGTCTGGTGAAAAGGGGGTCGGCGGAACGAGCTGGACCGTCGAGAGTCGGTCACGATCGAAGTCCATAAAATGTTCCTTTCACTGTCTGCTTGGATGGGAAAGCGCTGCAATCACACAGAGGTTGGCCTTGCGCTGAGATGCCGTTGAAAGTGATTTATGATGGTTTGCTTCTGATGCGATTCACAACAGATCGCGTCGGATCGAGTACGAGCCAGCAAATCGCTCCGGCCAGATAGACCACCGAAAAGAGGTAGAGGACCAGTTCCCATTCGCCACCTGTATCTCGAATTTCTTCAAAAAGATATCCGACCACAACCGGGCAAGCCATCGCACCAAAATTTCCCGCCATGTTCATGACCGCAAAAACAGTCGCCGTGTGACCTCCCGCAATATCCATGGTCGTCGCCCAGGTCGTGGGACCGGTGATGCCGAAGAACAGCGTCCCGATCGTGATCAGAAAGACTGCCCCCATCGGATCGTGAATCCAGGTGGCGGCGAGCATCGTCAGGCTGCAGACGAGAAGTGCCCCCGCCGACAGTCCACTCCGACTGAGCCAGGGTTTTCCGGTCCTCCTCAGGATCAAGTCAACCCAGTAGCCACCCAGAAAACTGCCTACCACGACCCCGAAGAGTGGTCCCATGCTTAACATTCCGGCATCTTCGATCCGTAACCCTCGACTTCGTTCCAGATAGACCGGGAACCATGTGATAAAAAACGCGTATCCGAATGCCCGAAAAAACGATTGGCCACAAAACGCCCACATTCCCGGGCTGATCGCCATCGTCGTCAGTGCCCTTCCGGTCGAGATCGCCGGGACCTCAGACGCGGGTTCCTCTCCGCTTGCAATCGTCCCGTCGTGCGATTTCGCCGATTTTCGGCCCGGTCCCCACTGTCCGAGAATTAACGTCCGTTCCGCCTCGTTCGTCCCTGAGTGCTCTCGGGGACTGTTGCGATACCAGATTCCAAAGAGCACGGCCCAAACGATTCCCATCGCTGCGTACACATGGAACACCCCTCGCCAGCCGATCACCGGAATCATGAGCACCGTCAGGCCATTGGCAAGCACCGATCCTACCGACATGCAGGCGGTCGGGACCGCTCCCGCAATCCCCCGACGATCGACTGGAAACCATGCGGTAATGACCTTCGCCGAGATCGGAAACACGCCGCCCTGTGCGAACCCGACCGCCGCTCGGGTCCACCAGAGCGACGTTGCCGAATCCGCAAGCGCAGTCCCAATCGTCGCAATCGACCAGAGCAGGCTGAGGAGTGCCAGCCCCCACCGCGCACCCAGGCGATCCCCGAGCCATCCCCCCGGAACCTGAGCCCAGAGATACCCCAGGAAAAAGCCACCCAGAACGTACCCCATCTCCCGATCGTCCAATCCCATCTGCGACTGGATGGTCGAGGCCGCTGGAGCCAGGGCAACCCGAGACAGGTACGAGATGACCGCCGCCATCGCCAGTGCCAGCAGCACCACATAGCGAACTCGGCTCGGTCGTTCCGCTTCCTCGTCGAGGAGAAGTCCCGCTTCGTGATTCATGGATGCTCAATCGTGACAAATGTTTTCTGGCCTTGCTGAGTCTTCAACCGATGACGCGAGCCAACCTTGACTCCTGCCCTTCTTGCCCTGTGCGGGTCGAAGGATTCGAACTAGTCAGCAAGGATCGTTCATCGTCTCGAATCACTTGTCAAGGATCTGCCGCACCCTCTCAACGGTTGTTGATGAAGCTCGATAGCTCCCCGTGCCGGATACACGACTCCCCCCTGCCCATCCTCATCCACCGGCAAACAGCAAGGCGATGGCACTCAGGTACAGAATCAAGATCACGCAACTCTCGAAACCGATCCGCATGAAACCCACCTTCTCCCGCCGAATCAGTCCCATCAGCAAGACTCCAATCATCAGGATGGTCAGCGCGATCCAGAACACCAACCGATCCGAGATCGCATGATAGATCGATCCCTCGCGGTACGCGACGTCCGAGGCGGCCACAAATAGCGTATCAAATGCGTTTCCCCCGATGATTCCCCCCACGGCGAGGGTCAGTGCTCCTCGACGCACCGCGGCAATCGTGGTCACCAACTCGGGCAACGAAGTCGAGACTGTGGTGAAGACCATGCCGATCGCCGTCTGCGTCAGCCCCGTTTGTTCGGAGAGGCTTACGGCGGCATGCTTGAGCACCCAGCCAGCCACTCCGATGGTCAGGGCGAGCCCCCCAAAGCGGAGCCAGAGGCCGCCGAGACTCACGCCCTCGGTTTCCTGATCCGGCTGATCGGTTCGCGTTTCTTCGGTCAGCTCAGGTTGCCACATCGGATCGGTCCGCGATTTCCTGACCAGGCTGATCCCATAAAGGTACGTCGCGAGCAGGATCGGCGTGGCGGGGTGAATGTCCCAGACAGTGACCTCCGGAGAATACGCACCGACCAGGACGATGGCCAGCAAGGTGACCAGAAGCGACCCCTGCATCATGTTCGCCGTCGATGCGGCGGCATGCTCGAGATTCGCCCGACGGTAGGTGATGTCGGCCACGGCCAGGAAGGCCGTCTGTGCCGCGATTCCTCCCAGCGCATTGCTCATGGCCAGTTCCGCGCGGGCATCGAGTGCCGCCGTCACCGACACCACGATGCCTGACAGCGAGGTCGTACCTCCCAGCAGAAGTGCGCCGGTCACCGCTTCACCCAATCCGGTCCGATCCGCCAACCGATCCGCCGAGGCGCTCAGCCCCCAGCCCGCCACTCCAATCACCAGCGTACATGTAGTAAAAACGAAAATGGCCAACGGTAATTCCCATTCAGTTGGATTGATCGAGTGCATTGGTAAGGTCTTGTGAAGTTAAAGGTCGCAACGTTGCCAATTGAACGTGTGTCGAAAAAGAGCGTCTGTCGCCAACGGATCGCCCACTCGTAATCGCTGACTTCCGTCACCACGGCAACGGCTCATCGAGGGAAAGCCCCTCTCAATCAATGTGAACACTCTGTCTCCCCCACCCCTCTCGAAAGCCATGCACCTCCGATCGACACCATTTGAGGAACTCCGTACTCTCAATTGTTTTAGGATCATGGATGTCAATGGTTTCTCGCGTCAGAAACCTTGAACGTAGCCCCCTCCTGTCGAGTCTACTCGGGCCGGATTTGACGTGTCACCCCTCAAGGCCGTCCCCTCGCCGTGAACTGCACTCCCTGATCGGTTTTGAAGTTCGCGGGCCGACCTCCGCTCTGGACTGTTTCCCAGACCTCCGGGAAGAACCGGCCGTCGAGCGTGTTCGACAGCCGCCAGCAGAGTACGGATTGGCGGAACCAGTCGATCTGCGAGATCCGATCCATGAAGCCCCGCTCCAGCGGAATGGAGGTGATGTCGGTGGACCAGATCTGATCGCGGTGGTCGATCGGCAGCCCTCGGAGCGGATACGGGTAGATCACATGGTCCGGGTCTCGCGTGCTGGTGCGTGGACCGAAAACGATCGCCTCTCGGTCCATCCGGGCCATCAGCCGCCCCACACCCTTGTGTCTGACCAGCTACCCTCTATGGCCCGGGATGAAGCGAGGCCAATTTTCATGTCGCCCGAACTTTGGGGCAGCTGATCATTGGAAGATCAGCTGCCCCGGCTTCAACAACTACTCATGCCGAAGGGCGTCGATCGGATTCAGCAGGGCGGCCTTCAAGGCAGGAAGGATGCCGAAGACGACCCCGGTACCGGCGGAGATGCCAAAGCCCAAGGCAACGGCCCAGAGCGGGACGGCCACGTCGACCATCTGAGGATGGAGACTGACGATCGCCGTGATGGCATAACCAAGGCCGACACCGAGGCCGCCACCGAGGAGACTCAGGCCGACGGCCTCGGTCAGGAACTGGAGCATGATGTCGCGTCGACGGGCGCCGACGGCCTTGCGAAGGCCGATCTCTCGGGTTCGTTCGGTGACGCTGACGAGCATCACGTTCATAATTCCGATGCCGCCGACGAGCAGCGAGATGCCGACGATTCCGGCCAGCACCGCCGTCGCCGCGATGCTGATGCTGTTGAAGGCCGTCAGCAATTCGTCCTGCGTGCGAATTTGAAAGTCGTTCGGCTGATACGCTTCAAGACGGTGCCGACGGCGGAGCAGGCTGACGATCTGTGCCTTGGCCTCGGGCACCTGCTCCTCGTCGAAGGCTCGGGCGGTGAGGGCGATGGAAGTGCGGGTGGCCGGGTACATGGTCAGGGCGACCGTATAGGGAATCAAGACGAGGTCGTCCTGGCTATTACCCAGCACGCTCCCCTTTTCGGCGAGGATGCCTACGACCCGGAAGCGTCGACCGTCCACAAGCAGCGTCCGGCCGACAAGATCATCCCCAGCGTCGAGCTTCCGCAAGACCTCCCGGCCGAGGATGCAGACCGGATGACGACGCTCGACGTCGAGGAACGCGAAGGGCCGACCCACCTCGACCGGCAGGTTGCGGATCGCGTGGTACTCGGCTGAAACACCCTCAAGCTGGGTTGTCACCTCGGTCCGACCGAGCGCCACGGGCACCGAGGGTCTGGGGATCAGGGGAGAGATGGATCGCAGCGTGGAGCACTCGGTCCGCAGGGCCTCGACATCACGGAGGTCGAGCGTCACCCGCCCGAGTCGCTTGCCCGCTTCCCCTCCGGGCCGCTCCGGCCAGATCCACATGGCATTCGTCCCGAGCCCCTGAAGGAACTCGGCCACGTAGCCGGTGAAGCCTTGAACGACGCTGACGACGGTGATCGTCGAGGTCACGGCAATGACGATCCCCACGACCGTCAGCACCGATCGCAGCTTGTTCGCCCAGATCTGTTCGAGTGCCGTGTGGACGTTGGCGAGGATCAGCATCCGAGTGCTCCTCCGTCCGATCCGCTCGGATCGTCGGACTCGACCCGGCCGTCTCGGAGTCGCACGACTCGTCGGCAGCGAGCGGCGATGTCCGGCTCGTGGGTGACGAGCACGATGGTCTGCCCCTTGGCGTGGAGGTCGTCGAACAGGTCGAGAATCTCGCCGCTTGTGCGGGTGTCAAGATTCCCCGTCGGCTCGTCGGCCAGGATGAGGGCAGGCTTCTGCACAAGGGCCCGAGCAATCGCGACCCGCTGCCGCTGGCCCCCTGACATCTGGTTCGGGCGATGACCCATACGGTCGGCCAGCCCGACCTGGCGTAACGCCTCGACAGCCCGGGCGCGACGGTCTCGGACGCCGGAGTAGACCAGCGGAAGCTCGACGTTCCGCAGCGCCGTTTGTCTGGGGAGCAGCTCGAAGGTCTGGAAGACGAAGCCAATCCGCCGGCCCCGCTCCCGGGCCTGCTCCGACTGCGAGAGGCGGGCCACGTCCCGACCGGCGAGCCAGTACTGGCCGCTCGTCGGGACGTCAAGCAGGCCGACGATATTCATCAGGGTCGATTTCCCCGATCCCGAAGGCCCCATGATCGCCACGAACTCGTTCGCGTCGATCCGGAGGTCGACTCCGTCGAGGGCCCGCACCTTCTCTGTGCCCATCAGATAGGTTTTGGTAATGCCCTGGAGAAGAATGACCGGCGGCGACTCGCCACCGATCACCCCCGAGTCGGATGGGAAGGGTTCGTCTGCGATCACGGCGTCTGCTCGATCTCGGTCACTGTGTCGGGTTCGGCCTCGATGATCGGATCGCCATCTTTGAGTTCGTCGAGCGTGCGAAACGGGCCGACGATGACGAGGTCGTCGGGCTCGAGCCCGCTTCGGATCTCGACGCGGCGTTCGTCGCTCAGACCGACTTCGACAGGACGGGCCCGGGCCTTTCCGTCGATTGCCACGAAGGAGGTTGTCACGTAGCGAGCGCCGAGATCCGTGACCGCCTCGCCGGGGGCCAGCGGGTGCCGATCGAGCCACGCCTGGAGGGCTTGAGAGTCTGGGAGATCCTTGCGCCTGCGTTGCACGACGGCCTGGACGGGGACGCTTAGGACGTCGGCGGCGCGGCGGACCTCGATCTCGACCGTGGCCGTCATGCCGGGGCGAAGGGGAGAATCGTCGCCGCCCTCATCGCGGATGATCGTCTCAAACGTGACGACCTCCTGCTCCAGCCTCCCTCGGGGTGCCACGCGACCGACCACGCCGGGAATGGCCGTCAGCAGGTCGGCCTGGAGGTAGATTCGGGCGGGCTGGCCGGCTCGAACGAGGGGAACGTCGGTCTCATCCACGTCGGCGCGGACCTGCATGAGATCAGGGTTGAGGATGGACATCAGCAGGGCTCCCGGCAGGTTGGTCGTGCCCGCGATGGCAACCTCCCCGACCTCAACTTCGCAGTCGGCGACGACGCCGTCAATCGGGGCCCGGATCTCCGTGTATTGCAATTCCTGCTGGCTCATGCGCCGCATGGCCTCGCTCTCGATCAACTCGTTTCGGGCCACGTCGAGCGAGGCCTGAGACTTGGCCAGAATGCTCCGGGCGTCGGCCAGTTCGGTCGGTGTTGCGACGTTGCGGGTGGCCAGTGTTCCGGTTCGATCCAGGTCGCGCGTGGCTTTCTGGACATCTTCCTCGGCATCGACAATCAGGGCTCGGAGCCGATCAATCCTCGCCTCGGCCGATGCGAGCCGAGCCTGGGCCTCCGTCGGATCAAGCTGCACCAGGAGGTCGCCCGCTGAGACCCGATCCCCATCCTCCACATGCACCGCCACGACTCGGCCAACCACCTGAGGAGCAATCTCGGCCTCCTCGACCGGCTCAACCGTACCGGTGGCCGAGATCGTTTCGACGATCTCAGCCCGAACAGGGGTCGCCAGCTCGACCTCGCGTGGCGGTGTCCTCATCAGTTGCCAGTCAAGCTCGTAGAGGCTCCCGTCCCTCCGGAGGTTTGCGGCAGCAAGGGCGACGACCAGAATGATCAGACCGGAGCCCAGGAGCAAAGTACGTCGCATCGTCGTCGTGTCCTCTCAATCCGCCAACCTTCCGACCGTTAACGAGGCATCAGCGTCGCCCGGATGGCGGCGCCGCAGAGAGTCGCCATACCAATTCGGAGCGACGCCTCGATCCCCCAAAGCAGCAGACAAACCCCTCCCGCCGTCACCGGACCGACCAGGCCGAGCCGCCAGCCGGACCGGCCGACCGCGATCCACCCGAGGAGGGCGAAGAGGTCGAATTGCCTCGCGGCAATCCAGGAGACCGCCGGATAGGAGCCTGGCGGGAGCCACAGGACCAGAGACGTCTCAACCTCCGTCCGGTCCATCACAATCATCAGCGTAACTTGAACGCCGAGTCCGATCACCCAGAACCATTGGGCCGCGGCCGCCTCCGCCATCGCCTCGGCATAACGAACCGGCCTGCCCGAGAGGGCCGCGATGGCGGCAAAGCCTGAGGCCGCTAGCACGGCCCTGAGCGCCGGTGCCAACGGTTCGACGACGAAGTCGCCGACGGCCGACAGAACCGCCCAGAACCGCAGGCTCGACCGCTGGTTGTCGATTGCCCGGCGGATGTCCGCCTCGGCCACCTCGCCGACCGATTGTGCCTCAACCCGGGCGGCGCCCCGCTCGACTGCCTCAGCCAGCGTCTTCCCTCTCAGCCCTGAGGCCCAGCCCGTCGCCTGAATCACGAGGATGGCCACCATGATCGTAGCGAGCGTCGGTCCGGCCGATGACGCTGTTCGATTCGGCTCGGATTCGGTCATGGCGTGATCTCGGCGTTCAGGAACGTGACGACTCCGGGATCGCCCTGCGGACGTCTGTTGAGCACTGTACCCGAATCACGGATGAAAAGTTTCGGCCGAGGCAAATTTCGCCGCCGTCGTCGTACCGTTCGAGGTCGTCTGACGACGAAGCTCGATCGCCCTTGCGTCTCTCATTCGCAAGTGAATCGATTTGGCTTCTTCGGATCGAGCGTTGGATGTCGGTCTCCAGGCGATGGTGATTGGCAGGTCGGAATCCGGATTGCAACGCATTTGAATGCCGGTTATGGTCGGCCGCCCGGAGCCGCGCGTGACAGGTCGACTCATCGACCACACCCCGGAGGGTTGGGGTGGACCTGGAGCAAAGGCGATCCTGGGACAGCCCAGCTCGGACGATCGGACGGGTGTGCCTGGCCCTCGGGGTTCCCGGTGCCGGTCGCCGCTGGTCGGTCCCTCTCGGAGAGGATGCGCGATCGTGCGATCCCGATTGACCGCTGCGAGGTCTTGGGGGGGCGTGCTTGTCGTCTGGGGGGGCGTTGCGATTGGTTGCACCCTTGTTCGGGCGCAGGAACCCCTTGGGCCGCCGCCGTCGTTGCCCCGTGCGGGCGCGGCGATGGCCCCGGCAGAGGTCGGTGACTCGCCAGGGGTGACCGTGGAGCAGCTCGCCGAACGGCTCCTCGAGATGGAGCGTCAAAACCAGGCGCTCGCCGAGGAACTGATGCGGACGAGGGCCGAGCATTCCGAGCAGATGCAGTTGATCCTTCAACGGCTCGACGAGGTCTCGGGCCGAATCCGCATCGGCGATGATCCAGAGCTTCCGGTTGACGATGCAGCCCCCGCGGCCCCGATGCCCGCCGACCCGGCCACCGTCGAGACCCCGGTTCCCGACTACACCGAGGAGCAACTCGCGCCTGTTGACCCGATCCCGGGCTATCCGAGGCCGAGCATTGCCGAGCTGGGCGGGTTCCTGCTCCAGTCCGACGAGGGAAAATTTCGGCTTCGGATTCATTATGAGTCCCAGATCGAGGGCCGATTCTGGGACCCGATCGACCAGCAGCCGGCCAACAGCGGCATCTTCCTCCCTCGGCAGCGGATCTTCTTCAGTGGAAATTTCACCCGACCGATCGAGTACGAATTCTCGATCAATCGCGGCTTCGGGACCCTGAACATCCTGAACGCCTTCGTCAACCTCCATTTCGACGACCGCTTCGAGCTCCGCCTGGGCCGATTCTTCACCCCCATGTTTTACGATCAGTTCGCGATCTCGAACTACTGGCTGCTAACGCCCGAGCGGTCGATCTTTACCACCAATCTGTCCCTCAACCGCCAGTTCGGCGCGATGGGATGGGGCTACCTCTTTGACAAGCGGCTCGACTATGCAGCCGGTGTTTTCAACGGCTCGCGCAATTCGTTCGAGGCGTTCAACAATGCTCTGGACCTGGTCGGCTATGTCAACGCCCGGCCGTTTCAGCAATCCGAAGGGTTGCCGATGGCCCGATTCCTGAACCTGGGCGCCTCGGTCGCTTTTGGTCGCCAGGACCAGCCGCCTGTCCCGGCATCGTTTCGGATCGGCGGCGGTTCGCCAAACGCAGACATCCCGGGTGCGGGCACGGTGCCGTTCCTGATTCTCAACCGAGGAGTCCAGGAGCGAGGCGACCGCCTGATCGGCTCGGTCCACGCGGCCTATTTCCATCAGAGCCTGTCCCTGATCGGCGAGTGGCAGTACGGCTACGGCGGCTACGCGGCCTCGCCTGCGGCCGGGTCAACCCGGGTGCCGTTCTCAGGATTCTACGTCGCCGGGGGTTACTTCCTGACCGGCGAGGAAGTCGAGCGCCGGACTCGCCTCTACCCGCTCCGTCCGCTCATCCCCACCCGGAAGGGTCAGCGGCGAGGGTTGGGGGCCTGGGAGCTGACCGGTCGCTTCAGCACACTGGCGATGGGCGAGGAGGTCTTTAACGCCGGACTGGCCGACCGAAACCTCTGGTCGAACCAGGCCGCCACGACGGAGCTGGGAGTGAACTGGTACTGGAACGAATACGTCAAGATTTACATGTTCTGGCTGCACGGCGGCTTCGACGACCCTGTCCTCTACGCTCCGGGACGCTTCCAGGAGACGGCCGATATGTTCTGGCTGCGGTTCCAGCTTTATTTCTGATCATGAACGCAGCTGACGAGGACCGAGACTCGTTCGTCACTGGGGCGAGTTGAGCAGGGATCGGAGCGGAGCGAGGTCGGGAGCCACGAAAAGCTCCTTTATCACGTCAGGGTCGTTGAGCCTTCCGGTGGATTGTGCCGTCTTGATGAGCTGGACCACTTTTTCCTTCAGGAGTTCGTGGGCCGGAGGGGGGAGGGACGGATCGCCAGCGAGCAGGGCGAACACATTTGCAATCTCCAGGGGGTACGCGGTGACTGCTTCGGTGTCCGCAAGGAGGGCCTCCGCGTCATCGACAGCACCGTCCAGAATTCCAACCCGGACCCGGGCCTCGATGGATTGAATTTGCAGTTCCCATCGCTCTCTCGGATTCCTGGTCATCGAGAGAGCCCTCTCGAGGTCGGGCACAACGGCTTCGAGGCGGCCGAGGTGGTAGCCGGCCCGTGCCCGTGCTCGAAGTCCATTGATTTGCGCCTTGCGAACCTCGTTGATTCGAGGGGAGTCGGCAGGCACGAGTTCCAACTGTTCGAGGGCCGTGGAGAGGGTAGACCAGGCATCCTCCCACTGCCCGGAGTCGAGGTGCAGCCTCCCGACTCGGGCGGCCCGGAGACCAAGCTCGATCGGGTGGTTCGAATCACCCGGGTGGGTCTCCACCAGTGCCTCCAGCATCCGGATGCCCTCCCGCTCTGCCTGAATCGCCTCCTCCACACGGCCGAGCCTGGCGAGCGTCGACGCGAGGTTGCCGAGGAGTCCGAATCGCATATTGAGATAATATGACTCGCCGGGATCGGCGCGGAGCAGGTCCACGAGGAGGCGGTCGGACAATTCATAGGACTTGATCGCATCGCTCTGACGGCCCTTCTGATTGAGCGTATTGCCCAGTCGCATGGATGAGACCGCCAGAAGCTGGATTGCCCTGGAATCACTCTGGTCGAACCCGCCCAGCCTCCGGGCCGCTTCCCAGGCCTCGGACAGGAGAGGCTCGGCCTCGGACTCCTGGTCGAGATCGTACCGAACCCGGGCGAGCGTGAGGGCGACCTGGATATCGGCGATCGTCCAGGCGACGCCCGGCTGCAAGGAATCAAGATACTCGACACACCATTCCGACAGAATTCGGTGGCCGGTGTCCTGGACGGAACGGACCTTTGGGTTATCAAATGGGCTGATGGCCAGCACGCCGTCGACGACGCTGGAGTAACCGGTCAGGGCACGCTGAAGGCTGAGACTGGCGAGGTCGCGGGCGGCTCGGGCGTCGGCGGCATTCTGGCGGGCCTGGCGTTCGCGAAGCTCGGTCTGGCGGCGGAGGTCGGCCTGGACGATGGCGAAGGAGATGGAGCCGACAACCAGAGCCACAAGCAGGGCGGCGGTGATGGCGAGGACGGCCGCGAACCCAGGATTGCGGCGGCACCAGCGCCAGGCACGTCCGGCCGGTCGAATCGGCCGGGCGACGATCGAGCGATGCTCCAGGAAGCGATCGAGGTCGGCCGCCAGAGCCCCGGCGCTGGCGTATCGTCGGCGAGGGTCTTTATCCAGGCACTTCAGGGTAATCGTCTCCAGATCTCGGGGAACTCCCGGCTGGAGGGTCCGAGGTGAGAGGGCGTCCGATTCCTGGACCATCCGCAGGGTGCTGGCGATGGTCTCGGCCTGAAAGGGGGGGCGACCCGTGAGCAGTTCGTAGAGGATGACGCCCAGCGCGTAGATGTCGACGGCAGGGCCGATCCCTTCGCCGAGGCCCGCGGCCTGTTCCGGGGCCATGTAGGCCGGGGTGCCAACCGGTTGGCCAGATCGGGTCAGCTCGGCCAGATCACGCCGCCATCGGGCCAGGCCGAAGTCGGCGATCATCAGCCATTCGCCTCCGATCGGAGGACGGTCGTCGGTCTCCCCTCCGACACTCGATCCCGGGGTCGGTTTCAACAGGATGTTCCCCGGCTTCAGGTCTCGATGGATGACTCCCTGCTCATGGGCGTACTGGACCGCACCGGCGAGGGTACCGACCACCCGGGCTGCCTCTCGGGGAGGCAAAGGGCGGCCTCCGGCCCGCTGGGAGAGAGTGCCTCCGGGGACGAACTCCAGGACGAGATACGGCTGGCCGTTGTGTTCTCCCACTTCGTAAACAGGGACAATGTTTGGATGGTTCAGGGCCGCCAGCACTGCCCCCTCACGCCGAAAGCGATCAACTGGCACGGGCCCCGAGCCCTCGGCCGAGCCCAAAATCATCTTCAGAGCCACCCGGCGGCCGAGTCTCGTATCGACCGCTTCAAATACGATGCCCATCCCTCCGGCTCCGGAGCGACGCTGAATACGATAGGGGCCAACCCGATCGAGGCACGGCCTCTCGTCATCCTTGTCGTGCGAGGTCTGGGCATTGCACTTGAGAAGCGCCGATCGGATGCGATCATCGAGCAGCCGTCCGACCGGGGTTTCGTCATGGTTTGCGTCGTCGAGTCCGGTGAGCCAACTCTGGAACTCAGAGGGTAGGTCGGTCCAGAGATCGAGTAGGGCCTGACATGCATCGCAGTTCGAGACGTGTTTCTCGATGGCCTCTGCGTCGAGTTGGTCACCCTCGCGCTCGAGGAAGCCCCGAAGCGAGGCCTCTCCTGGGCATCCCGTGGTCATGCGAGGCGTGTTCCTACGACAGCCGGCATTGCGGATCGATCCCCCGGGCGAGGAAATTCAAGCATCCGGATCCAGCGTTCGGACCGCGTCCCGGAGCAGTTGTTGCACGCGCCAACGAGCGTTGTAGACGTCGCCGATGGTCAGGCCGAGCGCTCGGGCGACCTCGGCCCCGCTGCGGTCTTCAAGGGCCGTCAGCCGGAAGGCCTCCCAGGTATTTGGGGAGACGCGATTTCTGACCCGGTCAAACGCCTGTTCCAAAATCACCTGTCTGGCCTGGGCCTCACAGAATCGAGCCAGGTCATCACGAGCGGCGACCGAAGCCAGTTCCTCCAGCGCGGCGTTGCCACCGATCGCGGCCTGCCGGGCGCTTCGCTCGACGACCCGAATCCAGAGCCGGTAGGCGATGGTCTTCATCCAGGCCCGAAAGCTGCCGTTGGGGTCGTAGTGGAAATCCTTGATTTGCCGCGAGACGGCGAGCAGGGTGTCCTGAGTCACGTCCTCGGCGTCACTTGGCTGGAGTCCCCAACGTCGGCACCAGGTGTAAAGAACCTTCCCGTAGCGGATATGGAACTCCACCCAGGCTTCCTCGGAATTCGGGTCATCCCGGAGCCGATCGAGCAGACTGAGCGGGGTTCGGGATTCCATTGCGGAATGCCCTTCCGTCTGAGAGGAACTTGTTGAAGACTCCCGATCTCACCGATAGGTTACTCCCGGATATTCAGCACGTAAACAGGGTGTACGTTTGCGCTGCGATTTCCCCGGGCCGCAAGGGAATCACGACGGCCTCGGCCCCGATGCCTCGATGCAGGGAATTGAAGAATCGCCCTCTGTCTCTCAATGGTTGATGATCAGGCGGCAAGAGGCGGTGGCGATCGTTCCGAGAGGGCGATCTCCGGGCCTGGATTCCTGCCGGATCACCCTCCTGGCTCAGTACTTGACGAGGAAACTGATCCCTCCGGTGAGCTGACTGGAACGGCCTCCCAGAGTATCACTGGTGCCGAAGGCCGGATCGCCGGCGAAATCGCCTCGGATCTCCGGCCGGACCTCCAGAATGCGGTTCGGATGCCAGTTGATCCCGAAGGTGACCGCGGCGTAATCCGTGGCGAATCCGGTCCTCGTCCCCTGGGGATCGCTGAACCACTCGGTGCGAAGGATGGTGTCGAGTTTCGGTGCCGCGTGATAGATGAGGATCGAGTACAGCCCGTAAAACGACCCCGTTCCGACGGGAGTGTTGGCGTCCCACCCCATGTTGTTCTGAATGATCTGCGTGAGCCTCGGGCTCCAGTTCTGCTGGAGCCGCAATTCGACCATCGTCACAAAGTCTCCGTTAAGCCCCGGAGCCGCGAAGATTGCGTCGGGGCCGGCGTAGACCGAGCCGGTCAGTCGAGTACGGCGCTCCTCGGTCAGCCAGTAGTTGACCTGACCGATGTAGCAATACGAATTCGGGCTTCGCAGGGTGAAGAAGGTGTTGGCCCCCAGCGTCATCCCGCTCCAAACATCCAGGCGGTCGTTCAGGTGCAGGTTGGCCAGGAATCCGGTGAAGGCACCGTCCTGAGCGTAAAAGAACTGATAGTCGCTGGAGTAGAGCGGCCGGTAGGGGGCGAGAAAGCCGTTGTAGCCGATGATCGTGTTCATCCGGCCGATTTTGAAGTCGAGGCCGCGTTCGGTCAGGATCGGCAGGTGGACGTCGAGGAAGAGGTCACGGAAGTCGTGGCCGAACCGGGGGTTTCCAGGTGGGAAGTCGATCCCGCCTTTCGGCTGGCCGAGGGCGGCGTCGGCCCCGGCAAAGTAGCGGACGGTGAACCCGAGGTCGAACGCGTCCTGTCGAAGCGGTTTCTGGACAACCAGGCCGATCTGGTTGAGCAGAAACTCGTTTCCGAAACGGTTTTGCCTCGGCTGGACTCGGAGCAGGCCCGGTCCGGTCGAAGCACCCGTGTAGCCCCCCTCCACCCACCCGAACGTGCGAAGCGAGCCGGGTTCCTCGGAGAGCCCGAACAGGTTTCGAAGCAGGCCGACCTCCGAGACCGGGGTGGGCCCTAGCCGGAACTCCCCCGAGGCCCCGGCAACGTCTTCGGCAATCTCGGCCGGCAAGGACTCGGGTTCCAGGCCCCTGCCGTAGTATGAGCCCGACACATCTCCGAAGGTGCGCTGAGGCGGCGGAATCTCCTGCCCTCCCGCCGGACTCGCCGTGACGGCTATGACCGTCAACAGGGCTCCAATCCTCGAAAGTCTCGCCATCGGAAATCCTTTCCTAAAGCGTCCGATGCGACGCCTTCGTTCGCCGATCCTGGCGAGGGAGGCTGCCCCGATTCTGTCGCTCGGGACGATCGGAATTTTCGGAATCCGCGGCCCGGTCCCTGAATGAAATCCAGATTTGCCGAAAAGACAACGCAACCGCCGTTCGCCCCGATCGCCTCGTCAAGTCTTCCGTTCCCTGCGTTGAATGCACCAGGGGCTTGCCCTTCAGGACCTCAAACTCAGGAAAGATTTCGAGAAATTTGAAAAATCGAGAGAGGTTTTTTGCGATCGGCACAATAGTCTTGAAGGTACGATAATCTCGAATAGACGAGCAACGCACGCAGACGATGCGAGGTGTTACCATCGGGTGATCCTCTCGTCAGCCCGATCTCCCTTTTCCTCGATCCGATTGAAAATCGATCGTGTGAGCTTCGGATGTTTGCAGCGCAATTGGGCGCCGGTGGCCTCAATCTGAGGAGCGTTCGTCAATGCGATCTTTGAACCGGTTCTCCCGTCGTGCGTTTGTCCAGGCGACCGCTCTGGCGTCGGGGGCTTTCGGCGTCGCGTGGTCGGGAACAACCCGCTCGTTCGGATCGGGAGTTCGGACCCAGGACCCCGACGCGGTCCTCGCCAAACTGATGGAGGGAAACCGCCGGTTCGTCAATGGAACGCCCTCCCTCCTCAGCCGCCGCCGTCCGGAGGACTTCGCGCAACTGGCCGAGGGCCAGGCCCCATCGGCGATCATCGTCGCCTGTGCCGACTCCCGAGTCCCCCCCGAACTGGTCTTTGATCAGGGGGTGGGTGACCTGTTCGTCGTCCGGGTGGCCGGCAACCACGTGACCGGGTCGGGGCCGATCGTGCAGGGGAGCATCGAGTTCGCCGTCGCCGTCCTGGGTGCCCGGTTGATCCTGGTACTGGGCCACGACAAGTGCGGCGCGGTTGAGGGGGCAATTGCCCGGTCCGAGTCCGACGAACCGCTGCCCGGCTCAATCGACGCCCTGGTAAAGATCATCAAGCCCGCCGTGGCCGACGCCGAGGGGAAGCCTGGCGATCGGCTCGACAACGTGATCCAGGCGAATATCCGGCGATGCGTCGGCAGCCTCAAGACGAGCGGCCCGATTCTTCCCGAACTGGTCGAGTCGGGCGAGTTGAAGGTCGTCGGCGGTCTCTATCGGCTGCGATCGGGAACCGTCGATCTGCTGGACTGAGCCTCAAATCGGTCGCTCTTGCGTTGACGAGTCCGCACCCCAGGACCAGTCGGATCTTCATCTGTGAGTCCACTCTCCCTCTCCGCGCGCTCGCAATCGACCGAAGCCATCCCGGCCCCGGTGCTGGCGGTCTTTCGTGGCATTGGCCAGGTTTTCTTCCAGGAGAACGCCCTGACCGGCCTCTGCTTTGTCCTCGGGATCGCGCTGAGTTCCCCCGTGATGGCCGCCGGGGCAGTCGCGGGAGCAGTCATCGGCCTGGGGACCGCTCGCCTGCTGTCGTTCGACGCCGAGGAGGCCGCAGCCGGGATCTTCGGATTCAATGCGGCTTTGGTCGGAATCGCCACCTTTTTCTTCTTTCAGCCGAACGTCTCAAGCCTGGTGCTCCTGCTCGTTGGTGGCGTGGCGGCGACGCTTCTGACGCGGGTCTTCCGCACGTCCCTTCCCTTCCCGACGTACACCAGCCCGTTCGTTCTCATGGCCTGGGTGCTCTTCCTGATCGGGCCATCGCTTGGCGCCGTCCCGGTGGGCCCGGGTGATCCGGCGGTCGCGGGCAGCGTCGTCCGGGCCGTGGCCAACGGGATCAGCCAGGTGATGTTTCAGGCCAACATCGGCACCGCGGTCCTCTTCCTGCTCGGCATCTCGCTCAACAACTGGCGGCATGGCGTTTGGGTGCTGGTCGCCTCGGCGATGGGGGTGCTGGCGGCCAACTACCACGTGACCCCGGAGATGCGCGCCCTCGACCCGGAACGGCTCATCCAGCGTTTCCTGATCGAGAACATTACCCTCGGCCTTTACAGTTACAACGCGACCCTGGCAGCCCTGGCGCTGTTCATCTGGCGGCGATCCTTGATCCCGCCTGTGCTGGGCATTCTCATCTCGGTGCCGTTGACCGAATTCGTCCCGATGCTCGGCGTGCCCGCACTCACGGCGCCGTTCATCCTCGCCACCTGGAGTGTCCTGGTTCTTGGCTGGTTCGACGGAAGGTTCCTTCCTGGGCCTGGCGTCCCGGCCACCGAGACCTACGTCCGCGAGCACCCGCCCGCCGCCGAGACCGAGACCACCTGATCCCACTACCTTCCGCCGTCGGGAGCCGATCAACCCATGAACCTCTCTCCCCAGGAACGGGACAAGCTCTTGATCTTCGTGGCCGCTCAGGTGGCCCGGCAGCGCAAGCAGCGTGGCCTGAAGCTGAACGTGCCTGAAGCGACCGCGCTCATCACCGCCGAGTTAATGGAAATGGCCCGTGACGGCAAGTCGGTTGCCGAAATCATGAGCGCCGGCCGGGAAATTCTCACGAGAGACGACGTGATGGAGGGCGTCGCCGAGATGATCTCGATGATCCAGGTCGAGCCAACCTTCCCCGACGGCAGCAAGCTCGTCACCGTCCACAATCCGATCCGCTGACCCTTGCGAACCTGGGAGGATGATCATGGTTCCTGGTGAGTACTTCTTTGACGACGACGATCTGGAGCTCAACGCGGGCCGGCCGATCGTGACGCTGACGGTCAACAACACCGGCGACCGTCCGGTCCAGATTGGTGCTCACTATCATTTCTTTGAGGTGAACCGGGCCCTCGTCTTCGACCGCGAGAAGGCCTACGGCATGAGGCCAGACCTGCCCAGCGGCACCTCCGTGCGATTCGAGCCGGGAGAGGTCAAAACGGTGAACCTCATTCCTTACGGTGGCCGTCGCGTCGTCTACGGCTTCAACGCGCTCGTGTCGGGTCGGCTCGACGACCCGTACATCCGAACGACGAGCCTTCAACGCTTCAAGGACCAGGGGTACGGTCACTCGCCGTCCGAGTGATCCGTCGGCCGCAATTTCGGGCCGATCGGCCCACTCCCGGAGACGACTTCACGATGAGCGTCCGACTCTCCCGCAAGGCCTACGCCAAGAAGTACGGGCCGACCAAGGGCGATCGCATCCGCCTGGCCGACACCGAGCTGATCATCGAAATTGAACACGACTCGACCGACTACGGCGAGGAGTCGATCTTCGGCGGCGGCAAGTCCATCCGAGACGGTCAGGACCAGTGCCCGCTCGAAGAACCGATGAGCCCCCCTCACTGCGATCTGGTCATCACCAACGCCGTGATCATCGACTACTGGGGAATCGTCAAGGGAGACATTGGCATTCGGGAAGGCCGGATCGTCGCCGTCGGTAAGTCGGGCAACCCCCTGACCCAGGACGGCGTCGACCCAAGGCTCGTCATCGGCCCGGGGACGGAGATCATCGCCGCCGAGGGGAAAATCGTCGTCGCTGGCGGGGTCGATACGCACATCCACTTCATCTGCCCCCAGCAAATCGAGACGGCCCTGGCGTCGGGCATCACCACCCTCATCGGCGGCGGCACCGGCTCGGCCACCGGCACCTGGGCGACAACCTGTACCCCCGGCCCCTGGTACATCATGCGAATGCTCCAGGCATTCGAGGGTTTGCCGATCAACGTCGGCGTTATGGGCAAGGGGAATAGCAGCCTGGCCAAGCCGCTCGACGAGCAGATCGAGGCCGGCGCCTGCGCCTTGAAACTGCACGAGGACTGGGGCACCACCCCCGCGGTCATCGACACCAGCCTCTCCGTGGCCGACCGCTACGACATCCAGATTGCCATTCATACCGATACGCTCAATGAATCCGGCTTCCTGGAAGATTCGGTCGCCGCCATGAAGGGCCGGACCATCCACAGCTTCCACACCGAGGGAGCCGGTGGCGGTCACGCCCCAGACATCATCAGCATCGCGGCCTTGCCGAATGTCTTGCCCTCCAGCACCAACCCAACCCGGCCGTTCACCGTCAACACCATCGACGAACACCTCGATATGTTGATGGTCTGCCACCACCTCTCGCGTGACATTCCCGAGGATGTTGCCTTCGCCGAGAGCCGCATCCGGGCCGAGACGATCGGCGCCGAGGACATCTTCCACGACCGGGGCATCATCAGCATGATGAGTTCCGACTCCCAGGCCATGGGCCGGATCGGCGAGGCGATCGTTCGATGCTGGCAAACCGCGCACAAGATGAAGGTCCAGTACGGGGCGATGGCGAGCGACTCGGCCCGCAATGACAACGAGCGGGTGAAGCGCTACGTCGCCAAGTACACGATCAACCCCGCCCTCAGCCACGGCATCGCCCAGCACGTCGGCAGCATCGAGGCGGGCAAGCTGGCCGATCTTGTCATCTACGAGCCGGCCTATTTCGGGGTCAAGCCGTTCCTGGTACTCAAGGGCGGAATGATCGTCTGCGCCCAGATGGGAGACCCGAACGCGAGCATCGCCACGCCCCAGCCGGTCTACATGCGTCCCCAGTTCGCGACGTACGGACGGGCCCTCTCGAAGTCGTGCCTGACCTTCGTCTCAAAGGCCTCGCTGGAGCAAGGCATCGTCGATCGCTACGGCCTCCACCGCGAGGTGGTGGCGGTCGATGGCTGCCGCACCGTGGGCAAGAAAGACATGAAGCGGAACGAGGCCACGCCCGAGATCAAGGTCGACCCCGATACCTACGAGGTCCGTGTCGACGGCGAGAAGGTCGGCAGCGAGCCGCTGGCCGAACTCCCAATGACCCAGCGTTACTTCCTGTTCTAACCCGAGCCATGAACCTCGCTCTGCTCCAAATGGCCGATTCGGCGCTCCCGATCAGCGGCTACACCCACTCCTGGGGGCTTGAAGCCGCCATCGCTCGGGGCTCGGTTCGAGACGCCGAGACCCTCGAGCGCTGGACCGCGCACTGGCTTCGAACCTCGCTCGGCCCGCTGGAGGGAGTCCTTGTCGCTTCCTCCTGCCGCGCGACGCGGGGTGGAGACATCGCCGCTCTGGCGTCCCTGAACGGCCTGGCCGATGCCTCGATCCTTCCCCCCTCGATTCGGGGCGCCAGCCGAGAGATGGGCGGCCAACTCATGACCCTCGGGGCCACCTGGGAGTGGTGTTGCTCGCGGCTCGTCCCGATCCTCAAGTCCTTCTCAGACGATCCCGAGTTCTGGCATCATTCGGTCGCCTTCGGTCTGCTCGGCGCCCTGGCCGACGGCGATCCTCAGGAGGTGCTGACGGCCTATCTGCACCAGGCGGCCCTCGGCGTGATCGGCGCCGGGGTCCGAGCGATTCCTGTCGGCCACACCCACGGCCAGCAAATCCTGGCCTACCTGCATGGCGAACTCCAGGCCCTGGTCGCCGACCTCGTTGATCGCGATTCTGAGACGGCCGGCGCCGGATGCCCTTCCTACGAGATTCTCTGCGATGAACAGACGCGACTCTATGCCCGCATGTTCCGATCCTGATGGCGATCCGGCCGTGTTCTCCCGGCCCTCCCGACGGCGACTCCGGCCAGCGGTCGTCTTCCACAAGGATCACGACCACCCCCACGACCACATGGGACGACCTGGCCCGGCCCGCTATGCCGGGCCGACGCGGCAGGTCTTCACCCTCGGTGTCGCCGGGCCGGTCGGATCGGGAAAGACGGCGCTGGTCGAGGCGCTCTGCCACGCCCTCTGGCCCGAGGTCAACCTGGCCGTCATTACGAATGATATCTACACTCACGAAGACGCCGAGTTCCTCTCCCGACGTGAGGCCCTGCCGCTGGAGCGCATCGTCGGTATCCAGACCGGAGGCTGCCCTCACACGGCCATTCGAGACGACGCCAGCGCCAACCTCAGCGCCGTCGGCAACTTTCAGCGCCAGTTTCCGGGTCTGGAACTGGTCATCGTCGAGTCTGGGGGCGACAACCTCACGGCTGTCTTCTCCCGAGAACTGGCCGACCGCTTCATCTTCGTCATCGACGTGGCCGAGGGGGACAAGATCCCCCGCAAGGGGGGGCCGGGCATTTGCAACTCCGATCTGCTCGTGATCAACAAGACCGACCTGGCTCCTCACGTGGGGGCCGACCTGGAGGTGATGCGGAGGGACAGCACCCGGATGCGCGGGGAGCGGCCGTTCCTCTTGATCAGCATTCGCCAGAACGAGGGGGTCGATCAGGTGGTATCCTGGGTCCGGGAGCAGCTCGCCGAATCGAGCGTGCCGAACTCCTGACTCCCCCCGAGTTCCACGGGATCGAACCCGTTGGCCACCCTGCCGCTCGCGTCGGAGGCGCTCGGATCGAACTGATCAACGACCGGGGCCGAACACGCCTGGGCCGCTGCTACCAGCAGATTCCCGTCAGGCTCATGCCCCCCTTCGATCTCGACGATGAGCCGGCGGCCCTTCTCTATCTCATCAACCTTACGGCGGGGTTGCTGGATGGGGACGGTCACCTGCTGGAACTCGTCGCCCGAGCTGGCACCCGTGCCGTCGTGACGGGTCAGTCCGCATCCCGGATTCATCCCGCCGGCGCGAGCTTTAGCTCCCAGCAGTGGGCCGTCGAGGTCGAGGACGACGCCCTGCTGGTCGTCCTTCCCGGTCCGACGATTCCCTATCGGGGGAGCCGATTCTTCCAGCGCGGTCGGGTTGAGCTTTCCCCGACCGGCCGGGTCATCTGGGGAGACATCTGGCTGGCCGGCCGATACGAACGGGGGGCAGCGTCGGAGCGATTCGTCTTCGATCGGATCGTCCAGGACTTCGAGGTCCGGCGATCCGGCCGACTCCTCTACCGCGATCGCTTCCGTTGGGATGGACCCTGGTCCCCCTCGGAAGTCGATTGGTACTTCGGCGGAGAACTCGCCTCGGGCAGTCTCTACGCGTCGGGACCGTTGCCGGAGGCACTCCCCGCGCCGCCCCCGGGGCTGCGGCAGGCCATCTTCCCCCTCGATGCCGGGGGGACCTGCATCCGATGGTGCGGCCACCCGACCGTCGTCACCGAGGCACTGGTTCGAACCGCTTTGCAACTGGCCGCCCAGTGGTTAGGCGGTCCCGACTCCCCTCCCTGGTTGCTCCGATCCAGCGGCCTGGCCAACAACCACTGGTTCTCGACACCTGCCCAGAGGAAGCAGTCATCTCCCGGAGCGTTACGCACCCGTTCCGCGACCGAAGAATGAACTCTCCCCGAGTTCAGTGGTCTTTTCCGGAATCACTCAGCGAAACGGGACAGGCCAACAGACCACGGTGAACAGAACCTCCGAGGTTCGGCCGGAGGCCTCTTCGATCTCGGGAACGCTCGACAAGAAAAAAAGAAAGCTGGGTGTTCCGAAAGAACTGCGCCGTCTGAGGCACTCTCGGAAAACCCAGCTTCCTTAACACCCGCCAGACCGGCGGTTTCAAACGTCTTAACCCATTGCAGGGTTGAGTGCCGAAGAGAGGACTCGAACCTCCACCCGGGGTGAACCGGACTAGGACCTGAACCTAGCGCGTCGGCACCGCCAATGAGGCGGGTTTGCGTCGATTTTGTGCCTGCAACCCTTATGGTACCGTGGTTTACGGCGAAATCAAGTCGATAATGTGTCGGCGATGCGTCGGCGATGCGGAGCCGACGTTGCCCCACATTTGCCCCAGATTTCGGGGGGGCGACTTCGGCGAACCTCATGAGCCGCCAATGGTGCGGACCTGGTCGATCGACGGAAGCCATCCGCAGATGGGCTGAGTAACGCCGGCCCGCCGCGCCGCCGCCCGGACCGCCACGAAGTCGTCGGCATCGGCGATGCGGCGGCCGTCTTCGGTCCAGGCGACCCAGCAGGAGGCCGGCCGGCTCGGGCCATAGGTCCTGGGGGATTGCGTTCCGGTCGGCCTCGGTACGGCTCGTCGTGAGGGTGATCGTCTTAGCTATGGGCAACTGCATGCGCGTGATGGTCTCTAGCCCGTCCATTTTAATGCCGGTCGGAGTGGTGTTGGTGACAGTTCTGACGCCTCCGATGTGAACTAGGATTCTTCAGTCTCCAGGCCCGGTCCAATGGTAGGCGGTGGTTGTTCTTTTCATCTCTCCAGGAGTGTCACCGATGTCAGGTTCCGTGTCCAAGTCCAGCGCAGATGGCCCAAGCACGCCTGCACGAACCGCGTTCTACGTCGTGTGCATGATTGCGTCAACGTTCGTCGCTCTGTTCGTGTTGCCATACCACGACATCTTTGCTGGCCAGCCGTACCAGCCGCCCGACATCTTAAAACCTCTCGTCTTCCGCCTGATGGCGGCGACGGTGATGGGGTTCGGCGTCACGTTCTGCTTTTCGAAGTAGTTCGCCGATCAGTCTGCTGCTCCTGGCGATCTGCTTCATGGCCTGTCGAAGGTCGCCATCGGCCTTCTAGGCGATCCAGCACGCGCTTGACCTGGGCCTTGTGTTCCAGACCGCCGCTCGGAGGGTGTGGTGGCCCTCGGCGTTCAGTCGGTCGGCGATCTCCTTGCAAGGAACGGCCCTCGGCCCGTAAATCGGCCAGCATCGGCGTCAGATTGGCTAAGGCCGCGTCGGCGTTCTCCCGGCGGCCCCGCTCGTCTCGCTCCCGGCTCCACTGGGCCGCCTCCCGGTTCACCCGCCGGCCATCGGACCGGGCGGCCCTCAGAGGCCGGCCACGGGCCTTGAATGCCGCCAGGGCAGCCCACGTCCGCTCGCTGATTCGCAGGGCCTCGTCCTCGGCCACGGCGGCGAGGATGTGAATGGTCAGCCGGTTCGCGTGCCGGTTGCCGCAGGTGACGAAGTCCACGCCCGACTCCATCAGCCCGGAGAGGACGTAAAGGTTGCGGGCCAGCCGGTCGAGGATGGCGATAACCAACCGGGCACTGGACCGCGTGGCGTGGACAATGGATTTGGACTGTTCGGTCCGGTCGGACCGCTTGCCGCTCTCGATCTCACGGTAGGCCCTCAGGAGCTTCGCCCTGTTGGCCTTGGCGCTATCCAGGGTCCGGGCCAATCTCACCATGAGACTGGCCCTGAGGCCCTGTTGAATCTGGTGGGACGGTCGTCCCACGAAACGCTACCCCCGCCCCGCCGATCCCGGACAGCGGCCAGGGGCGGACGTTGCCGCCTGGCCACGGCGACCGTGCCAGATGGGCTACCTCATCCGGCAGGGCGGACCGCAGCGGCGGCTGGCCTGCTATCATGACGATCGCGCGGCGGGCCGGTCCGCCGGGCTTGGGCGTCAGGCGGCGGGGGATCGCTCGACACGATGACCTGGGACGAGCATTACCGCCTGTGGTCGGACGCCCGCTGTAAGCCGGGCCAGGATGCTCACTGGCAGATGCAGGCGGCGCGGAAGCGTGTCGCCCAGAACTCGCCGGATGATTGGCGGTGGCTCGGAGAGGGGCTTGCGGACCCGGACCGGAAGGTGTTCGTCGCGTTGGTGTTTAAGTTCCAGCCGGTCCCGAAGCGGCTTTTCGACCCGATGCTCCGTGCCGCCGTGCTGGAGCGGAACCCGAGCCTCAACCGAGTTTTCATCGAACCTTGCGTGCGGTCCCTCGGGGCACGTCGGGTCATCCTGACGTTGCTGGGGTACCTGGAGTCCGGGTCCAATGCCGAGAAAGCCGGGGCGGCCAGCGCCATGTACTGGGCGGTTTGGGCGGGCAACCCCCGGAACGAAGACCTGGGCGACTTGCGGCAGCGGTTCGATTGCCAGATGCTCCGCGAGTTTGTCGCGTACCCGGACCTGGAAGTTCGCCGACGAATCATCCCGATGCTGCGCCTGGAAGCGGACGCCTACCCCGCCGAATTGAGTCCTCTCATCCCCCTGGCGGTCGATGTCGCCCGGTCGCATCCCGACGAGTACATCCGTCATCGGATCGAGGTCCAGTTGGGGGCTGGTGGGCCGTTCATGGCCATCCCCGACACCTGAGCCTGTCACGTCAGCCCAACGCCTTGCGGACCCAGCCCACCGCGACACATAGCGTCTACCCATTTCGTCATGGGTCTGGGCCGTCCCGTTGCCAGCATTCTCCAGTGACCGGAGCCGGGCAATCTCGGCGACACCCTATTTGTCAGCCAGGACGGGGTCTTTCGAGGGGGCGATCACCCCCCGATCCCGCCCTGCGGCCGGGCCCAACGCGACCCCTTCGGGCCGCTTTGAACGAAACGGGCCGGCCCGCGCCAGACAGCCTTCAAGGCTCGTGGTGCGTTCAAATCGGCTCACCAGCAAGATGATCGACAAGTCCGGCGAACGCCCGTTCCAAGGTCTCCTAGCGGCCCTGAACGAGAAGCCGGGCCTGCGGCCGGACCTGAGTTTCTACTGGTCTCGCTCGTGAGGGTGGGCATTCGCGGCAGTGTTCATCCTGGCGATGGTGGTGTGCGCCTTGGAGAGAATCCGATCGGGGAACTGGAAACCCCATGAGCGTCATCGAGTCGGCCGAGATCACCCAATGAATCCCCGCGTGGCCGATCATCAAGAGTCGGTCAATTGCTCCTGGATCGCCTCGAACTCGGCCAGGGCGGCGCGGAGGTCCTCGACGATCTCCGAGGCGATCACGTCCGGGTCTTCAAGGCCGGCAGAGTCTTCAAGCGATTCATCACGGAGCCAGAACAGATCGAGGCTCACCTTGTCGCGCTTGAGTAACTCCTCGTAGGTGTACGGCCGCCAGCGACCCTCAGGGGTCGACTCGGTCCAGGTGGGTCGGCGTTCGTGGCGATTCTCGGGATGGTAGCAGGCGACGAAGTCGTCAAGGTCCGACCGCTTCAGGCGGTTCGTCTTGAGCGTGAAGTGGATGTTCGTCCGCAGATCGTAAACCCAGACGGTCTGGGTCCAGGGATTCGGGCTGGCCGGCTTCCGGTCGAAGAAGAGGACGTTGGCCTTCACGCCCTGGGCGTAGAAGATGCCCGTGGGCAGGCGGAGGATCGTGTGAACGTCGCACTCCTGGAGCAGCCGTCGCCGGATCGACTCGCCGGCGCCACCCTCGAACAGGACGTTGTCGGGCACGACGACGGCTGCCCGGCCGGGAACCTTGAGCAGGGTTTTCACGTGCTGGAGGAAATTCAACTGCTTGTTGCTGGTCGTGGCGTAGAAGTCGTCGCGGACGATCGTCATCGCCTGGCGGTCCTGCTCGCCCTCCTCGTTGACGTAGAGGTAGCTCGACTTCTTGCCGAACGGCGGGTTGGTGAGGATCAGGTCGAAGCGATCGCCGGGGTCGGAGCGAAGGCTGTCGTCGGTCGAGACGGGCGGGGTCGCCTCATCGGCGTCGGGGCCGACACCGTGCAGGAGCAGGTTCATGGCGCAGAGGCGGGTGACGCCGTCGACGATCTCGATGCCTCGCAGCGCCTCTAATTTCAGGTGCCGCTTCTGGTCGCGGTCGAGGCTCGGATTGTGCTGGGCGATGAAGTCGTGGGCAGCCAGCAGGAAGCCGCCGGTGCCGCAGGCGGGGTCACAAATCGTCTCGCCGGGCTGGGGACGCATGACCTCGACGATCGCCTGGATGAGCGGACGGGGGGTGAAGTACTGGCCGGCTCCGCCCTTGGTGTCCTGGGCGTTTTTCTCCAGCAGGCCCTCGTAAGCATCTCCCTTCACGTCGGCGTCGATCATCCGCCATTGCTGCTTGTCGATCAGGTCGACGATCAGGCGTCGGAGCTTGGCCGGGTCCTGAATCTTGTTCTGGGCCTTCTGGAAGATGACCCGTAGCATCCCGCCTTGCTTCGGCAGCGTCTCCAGCACATGGCGATAGTGCGTCTCCAGGTCGTCGCCGTCGCGGGCGAGCAGGCTTGGCCAGTCGAAGCCATCGGGGATGATCGAGGGTTTGCGCCAGGGCGGCTGCGTCTGCTCGTGGGCCATCTTGAGGAACAACAGGAACGTCAACTGCTCGACGTAGTCGCCATAGGACAGGCCATCGTCGCGGAGGACGTTGCAATAGTTCCAGAGCTTGGAGACGATCTGCTGGGCGTCGGTGCTCATGGCGTCGTTCTGGGGGATCAGGGGGTCAGCCAATCCTCGACATCGAGGCCGCGATCGGCGCGAAGGAGTCGGAGTCCGTGTTGGTGCCGAGCAGGTCGCTCACCCGGGACGCTCCCGGTGCGACCACTGCTGGCGCTCGTGGACGATTGCGTCGAGCGACTCCCACTCCTCCTCGGGCAGGTACGCCAGCGATCCGGCCAGGGCGGCGAGACGCCGCTTTCGTTCGTCGGGGTCGATGAGGGGCCGGATCGTGACCTCGACGCGCTGGCCGTCGGCCAGTCCCGGCTCGGCCTCCAGGGCGATCGTCTTGCCCTGGATCAACCCTTGGATCGTCCTGGACATCGTGGCCTCCTCCTCCGGCGTGAAGCGAGCCGTCGGGCGATCCGGGGATGATGGATCAGGAACACGGCTCGTCCCGGTCGCGGGCGGCCAAGCGGTCGCGACGAACCTGCTCGGTTGCGGCATCGAACTCGGGATCGTCGGCCATCGAGCCGGCGATGCGCCGGATGGCCGCGTCGCGGACCTTGCGATCGGGATCGTGTTGGGGCGTAGAGGGTCGTTCAAAGGTCGGTTCGTCGGCATGTTGTTCATGGGCCACCCGACTCGGCAGATCGGTCGGGCGGCTCGGGGTTCGGGGCGCCATTGCCCTGCCCGGGGGAGGGGTCGTCATCATCGTCCCACCAGTCGTCAGCACGGACCTCGACGTGGCGAATCTGCTCCCAAACATCCAGCGGGATGGCGACGGTGACGCGATCGCGGTGGGCCTCGAAGTCGGACTTCTCCAGGGTCAGATAAACCTCGCCCGATCGGAGTAAGTCGACGAACAGATGATGCCGCTCGCCATGCGCGAGCGTCGATCGGGTGCACATGCGATCGTCCCCATCGGCCCCGAGATTCCTGCTGACCCGGCCAGGACCATCATACCAGGACCGTGCGTCATCCGAGGGCCTCAACCCGGTAGACCTCGTGCAGCGTACGGCCCTCGGTGTCCTTCCACTCGACCCATCCATTGGCGGTCCGGCCCATGACGACCATCGCCGCCGTGCTGGGCGAGGAGAAAAGATAGTCCTGGGTGAAGCGAATGCGGCTGTCCTCCTCGACGAGGATGCCGGCGCCCCGGAGCTTCTCGCGGGCGGCCACGAAGGTCGAGGAGGCCGAGGGGACGATGTCGGCCCGTCCGGTCGATCCGGCCCGGACGACGAAGCCGTCCTCGACGAGTTCGCCCTTGCCGTCGGCCTCGCGGGCGGTGCAGAAGAACAGCGGGGCGGCCACGGGGCTGAAGATCGGCTCGAAGATCGGGTAGCCCAGCGCCGAGAGGAGGATGCCGAGCGTGTCGAAGGCGTCGAGCAGGTCGGCCTCGATCGGCTCGGTGACGAAGGGCTTGCCGGGGGTGACCTCGTTGACGACCTCGAAGCGGCCGATGCGGCGGGCCTCCTGGATGCTGTACCACTCCAGGTATCGGATGTGGGCGGGGGTGAAGCTCTGGGTGCGGGAGACGCAGACGGCGGCGGTGCGCCAGAAGTCCTTGGTGACGTTGTGGCGGTCGAGCCGGGACCTGGGGTCCTCGGACTGCCCGACGTAGACTTGGGGCTTGGCGGCCTCCTCCGACTCGCCGAAGAGGAAGTAGGCGGCGACCTGGCCGAATTCGGGCCGCTCCTTGGCTCGGGCGAGGTCGGAGCGGGGAATGAGCACGACCTGGACGATCCGGTTGGTCATCTCCGCGATGCGAAGCCCGCGCGGCTCGCCGGTGGGCAGGAAAATCTGGATCGTCTTGGCGTTCGGGCGCGTCATGCCATCACTTCGTCGCTGGGGCTGTGGGCTCAGGTTCGCTCGGGGAGTCGTCCGCAATGGTGCGGGCGACCGGGCTGAATTGGGACACACCTACGACCGGGAGGGATCAGTCTCATGCCGGGGTCCTTCGGGGTCAAGCAAAACGGCGAGGGCGACGGGGGGAGCGGTTCAGGTCGCCGATGAGGGTGGTGCGAAGTGGGTGGTCATTTCGGGGCTGGTGACTCAGGATGCTGATGACGACTCGACGGACGACCGGCTGGGCGGCTCGGGAACCTGCTCAAGCGGAGCGGGGAGCCTGGACGATCGAGTGGATACGGTTCGTCGTCTCACCCCATGCCAACCAGGAACCGGCCGTGCCCCGCTATAGTGACTACCACCGGACCGTCATCGGGTATCATGGGACGAAGTGGTCGGTGGCCCAGGACATCGTCCGGGGAGCGGCCGAGTTCGAGCCGAGCCGGAACGACTACGATTGGCTCGGGCACGGCATCTACTTCTGGGAGTATGCTCCCCAGCAGGCGTTCCTCTGGGCCCAGCAACTCAAGCGGAGCAAGGGGTGGACCGAGGAGATCGCCGTGCTTGGCTCGATGATCCGGCTCGGCAATTGCCTCGATCTCCTGGACCCTGGTTTCGCGAAGGACCTCAAGCGGTTCCATGAGGGCTACCTGGACACGATGGACCAGATCGGGGAGAAGCCGCCTCCGAACATCCGGCAGAAACGCCTCAACTGCGCGGTCTTCAACTTCGCGTACCAAACGGCCGAGGAAGAGGGCGATCCGATCGACAGTTGCCGCGCGGTGTTCGTCCCGACGGCGGATCGGCTCTGGGATGCGAGCGGGATCAACCCGCAGGCCCACGTCCAAATCTGCGTCCGAGAGCCCAATTGCATCCTCGGAACCTGGTGGGTGAAGCCGAGGGAGGAGTGATCCGATGACGACCGACCGCATCCGCCGGGTCTCCCTGAAAGTCGCGGAGATGCCCCTGGAGAAGCGGATCGAGATTCTGGAAGCCGCCGGGCTCGCGAGCCCGGCGGCCATTGCCCGCGCCAGGGCCAAACTCGCAGGATCGGCGAAGGCGAAGCCCGCGAAGAAGGCGAAGACGCGGGCGGTGAAGAAGTCGATGAAGGCCGCCGGGCGCCGTAGAGCCGGGCAGAAGTAGCTCGGGTCGGTCCTCCGATCCAGAGGGTGATCGCTCCCCGGATCAGGCAGGGGATTGCGGACCTGTGGATCATTACGAAGCTGAGCGCCAGGCGGCCTTGGTCGCCTTGGCGACCCGCTCCCGGCGGGGTATGCTCGATCCGAGAGGAGGGCCCGGCATGGCGAGCATGAACATCACGCTGCCCGACGAGGACAAGGCGTTCGTGGAATAGGAGGCGGCCCGCCGGGGGTTTAACAGCGTCGGGGAGTACATGAGCGCCCTGATCCGCGAGGACCAACGGCGGTAGGCCGCTCGGCATCGGGTCGATGGCCTGCTGGTCGAGGGGCTCGACTTGGCGCCGGCGACGCCGATGACGCGGCAAGACTGGGATGCGATCCGGCACGAGGTCCATCGCCGCGATGCCGAACGGCGGGGATGATCCGATGGCAGGAACCCCGCCGAGGCTCGACTGGTCCGCGTCCTGCATGGTGCCTGCGGCCTCGATCGCCTGCTCGATCGAGACAGGGGCAACGATTGACAAACGATCGTTCAAGCCCTGTCGGCTTAAGGTCGAGGGCAGATTACGTAAACGCGACGATCGTTCTCGTCGAGATCATCGTCAATCATGAAATTCAGCGGGATCGTCGTGCCGTTGCGTTCTACCGTGCCATTCCAGGAATCGGAGTCACCAGAGATTCCTTCCCGGATGAATTCTTCCAATTCGGTTTCAACGTCGTCACCAAACGCTTGTTTGAATTCCTCGATCAGCGACCCGATGATCTGGACGTTCTCCGTTGTCACCTTCTCGCGAAGGCCCGGGAAAGCCTCATCGAGATCAACCCTCGCGGAGTGCGGGTACTGGTACAGTGGGGATGGCATGGTGTTCTTGGCTCCTTGGTGCTGTCGATTTGAGCAACCACTCGTAATCTAGGCCAAGAAACGAGCAAGAATCGAACGCTAATCGAAGAGGGATGGCTGATGATCCGGCCCAGACCGTCGGGATCGAGCCCCCTGACCAGCCCGAGGTTTTGGGGCCGGCGGCGAACCGCCGGCCCGAATGCGTTCGAGAAGGGCTGAGGCGGGCTCGTCGGCGGGGTCCTGGGGGACGAGGCGGCCGGAGAAGGCCCGCTTGAGGATCGCCTGCCGCAACCGCTCGACCCGCTTCAGGCCAGCGGCGAGGGCGGCGTCGAGGGCGTTGATGAGGGAGAGGCGGCGCTCGACCTCGGCGACGATGCGGTGTTGCTCGGCAAGCGGCGGGAGCGCCACCGGCAGGGCGTTGACCTTCGTCACGCTCAGGGTGTGCAGGCCGCTGGTGGAACTGGACACTTGCATGACCCGAGACGAGCCGTCTGGGGAGTTCCAGTAGCAACCGACGTAGGAGGGCGGCAGGTCGCCGACCAGGCGGGCGCGGATGATGTGGTTCTGGTGGACGCAATCGCTGATGGCACCGTTCCAGATCGCCATGCGGCCGATCTCGGTCGGGCTGCCGTTGCCCTCGACGATCAGGAGGTCGCCCGGCTGCAACCGCAGCTTGTCGAGTTCGTCGCCGAACAACTCGATCCGGTGGACATCGTCGAGTTCCAGGCGATTGCGGTAGACGTTCGCCACCCGGAGAAAGGGGTAGGCGTTCTCCTTCGGGGTGCGCTTGGGCTGCTTCTGGATTCCGCCCTGAATCTCGGCGATCTGGGCGGCTGCCGCCCACGTCCACCCCTCGGGCAACTCCGGCAGGCTGCTGGTGTCGGGCGGGTTCGGCTCGGCGTACTTTGCCTTCCAGCGGTCGTCCTTGGGGGGCTTGCCCTGGGCGTGGAGCTTGGCGAGTTGGTCGGCCTCCCAGCGGGAGCGGCGGTGCTGGAGGATGCGGGAGAGGAGGCGGTCGGCGGGCTCGTAGTCGTGGCCCTCGGCGCGGGCGAGTTCGGCCTCGGTGGGGACGAGGCGGCCCTCGCAGGCGGCCTTGAGCACCGAGGCCCGGTAGCGCCTCAGCCTCGCCCTCGCGCTCTCCAACGCCGCAATCCCCTCGTCGAGGCGGGAGAAGTGCTCCTCGATGGCGGCGACGATGCGACGTTGTTCGGCCGAAGGCGGGATCGGTACGGGGAAGGCGCTGAGCTTCGTCAGGTTGATCGACGCGAGGTTGGTCGTCTGCTTCCCCTGGCGCGTGAAGTAGTCTTGGCCAGCCGTATTGCCGTACCAGGAAATGATCTTCGGCTCGATCTCGGGGGACCGAAGGCGGGCGCGGAAGATGTGGTTCTGGTGGATACACTCGGCGATCTCGCCGCGCCAGACCCAGCCGCGCCCGAGCTTGTCGCGGTCGCCGCCCTCAGTGAACAGGATGTCGCCGGGCAGGAGAATCAAGCCCCGGACTTCGTCCTCCGTCGCCTCGATCGTCTTGACCTCGTCAAGGTCGAGGAAGCCGCGTTGTACGTTCGCAACCCGGAGGTAGGGGACCTCTCGGAGCCCATCTCGCGTTTTCCGCTTCTGGCCCTTGGTGATCCCGCCCTTGACCTCGGCAATCTGGGTGAGCGACGCCCACTCCCATCCTCGTGGGAGAGGTTGTTGATCCTCGTCAGTCATGCCGCCAGGACCTCATTCAACTCGTCGATAATCTGCTCGAACTCGTCGCCGAAGAGGGAGTAGACCCTACCGAGCCCGCCCTTCTGGTTGAAGGGGGAGTAGTCGAAGTCGTCGGGCTCGATGGCGAGGTTGGCGGCGATGTGGTCGCGGATCAGGGCCAGCCACTCGCGCTGCTCGGGGGAGAAGCGGCGGCCGGCGGCCTCCTGGCGGGCGAGCCAGTCGGCGAAGCGGGCGTCGACCTGCTCGCGGAAGGGGGACAACTCGTCGTCCTGGTGCGTGGCGAAGCGGACGAGCGAGACGATGTCGGTCAGCAGCCGGGGGGCCGAGGCGCCCCGGACCTTTGAGCGGTCGAGCGCCTCGTAGGCCCGCCAGAGGACCTCGGGCGTCAGCCGCCGGGGAGGGGCCTGGATCGTCTCGGCCAGCGCCTTGATGTCGGCGAACCGCAGGCGATGGGCGTGGGGCCGGCTGTAGAGGACCTGGAGCGCGGTGATCTCGTCGCGGTGCTCGCGGAGGAACGCCTCGAACGACTCGACCACCGTGCGGGCCCGATCGGTCGCGTCGGCCGAATAACCCGCGTGCAGGACCTCGTCGATGCTGACCTCGTCGATCGTCTGCTCGGAGCGTTGTTTCGACTCGGCCAGCGCCTTGCGGAGTGTCGGGTTGGCCATCAGGGGCATGGCGGCCTCCAGCCGGATCGCCTCGGCGGCCTGGGCGAGTTGCTCGGGGGAGGGCTCGGCGTCGGGCGGGAGGTCGTGGGCGAGTCGAGCGGCGTCGGCGTGGCGGTCTGGGTCGAGCGTGGCGACGAGATCGGCGGCGAGGTCGCGGATCGTCTTCCCCCCGGCGAGGTCGGCCAGTGCGTCGCGGTCGGCTGGGGAGAGCGTCTTGTCGAGCCGGGAGAGGCGCGAGGCGATCGAGGAGAGGACATCCGGATCGGTACTGCCCCCGCCGACGGCCTGGAGCAACTTGTCGAACGCGACGGTGGGCTTCGCCTCCAGGGGTTTCGTGTCCACCAGCTTCGTCTCACACTGTCCGACGCAGTCGACGATAACGAAGTGGGTCTTTCCCTTCGCATCGGGCGTGACGGCCCGGAAGTCGGCGTCCTTGATGACGCGGACGCCCCGGCCCTTCATCTGCTCGAAGAAGTTGCGACTCTTAACCGCTCTCATGAACATGACGACCTCCAGCGGCTTGATGTCGGTGCCGGTGGCGATCATGTCGACGGTCACGACGATCCGGGGGTTGTAGCGATTGCGGAAGTCGCTGAGCAGGTGCTCGGCCTTCACCCCGCTCGACTTGTAGGTGACGCTCTCGATGGCGTTGCCGTCCTCATCCGTCTCGGTCGAGACGATGCGTGCGGTGCCGGTGCGGTAGGTGATCTTCTGGCAGAACTCGTTCCCCTTGCCGAACTCCTCGCGGACGACCTGGACGATCTCATCGGCGTGACTGTCGTCCTTGGCGTAGATGAGGGTCTTGGGGACCTCGTCACGGCCGGGGAAAATCTCGGTCGGGAGCCGGTCGCGGAAGGCGCGGATCACGGTCCGAATCTGGTCCCTGGAGACGACATCGCGGTCGAGCGCCTTGGCGTCGTACTCCAGGTCGTCGTCGAGCGTCTCCCAGCGCATCTTGCGGGTCTGGCGGTCGCGCCTGCCGACCTGATAACCGGCCTCGACGACCGAGCCGCCCTGGGTGATCTTCGTGGCGATCTTGTAGACGTTGAAGTCGACGTTCACGCCATCAACGACGGCCTGATCGTGGCCGTACTCCATGACCAGGTTCTTGTTGAAGAACCCGAAGGTCTGTTTCGAGGGCGTGGCGGTCAGGCCGATGAGGTAGGCGTCGAAGTAGTCGAGTACCTGCTTCCAGAGGGTGTAGATCGAGCGATGGCACTCGTCAATGACGATGAAATCGAAGAATTCGATGGGGATGTTCGGGTTGTAGACGACCGGCATCGGCTCGCGGCGGAGGTCGTCCATCGTCTCGAAGGCGGAGACCTCGTCGGCCTCGGGCGGCAATTCCTTGCCCTGGAGGATCGAGTAGAGGCGCTGGATGGTCGAGATGCAAACGCGGGCGACGGGATCGGGCCGGCGGCCTTGCAGGTGGTTGACGTTGTAAAGCTGATCGAACTTGCGTCCGTCGTCGGGCGTGTCGAACGATCGGAACTCGTTCTCCGCCTGGCGGCCGAGGTTGGCCCGGTCGACCAGGAACAGCACTCGGCGAGCCCCGGCGTGCTTGATGAGACGGTAGATCGCATTGACCGCCGTGAACGTCTTGCCGCTCCCGGTGGCCATCTGAATCAGGGCTCGGGGCTTGTCGGCCGCGAGCGACGCCTCAAGGTTCTGCACCGCCCTCAACTGCGCCGGCCAGAGACCTTTCTCGTCGAGCGCCGGCATGTCCTTGAGGCGCTTGCGTAGCGTGCTGGGCCAGTCGGCCAGCCATTCCGCATGCGTCTCGGGCCGGTGGAAGGTGAAGACTTCCCGCGATCGGGGCTCGGGGTCGAGCCAGTTCGTGAAGCGGGTCTCCTCGCCGGTGCTCTGATACAGGAACGGCAAGGGCCGATGGTGGGCCGGCAGGGCGTCGGGAAGCCCCTCGCTGTAGCGCGTGGCCTGGGTTTCGACGCCGGTCAGCGTCGTCCCCTCCTTCTTCGCCTCGACGACCCCGGCCGCCTTGCGGTCGACGTAGAGCAGGTAGTCCGCGAAGCCGTGCCCGTGCTTCAACGCGAACTCCCGGACGGCGATCCCCCGTCCGGCAAAAAGGTTCAGTTCGTCCGCGTCCTGGACGACCCATCCTGCCGCTTCGAGTTTCGCGTCGATCTGCTGTCGGGCCTGGTCTTCGGGCTTCGGCATGAGGCGCACGCAAGGCGTCTGGGAGCATTCATGGAGTTCGACATCACTGCCATCGTAATCTCCGTCCTGTCCGATGACCAGGCATTGATGGCATCCGTGCCCTGGGAACCTCAACGGTGAGTCTTGTCGACATCGAGAGGCAGGATACGGACCTGGCCTAAGCCCATGACAGTTCCCTTTCCCAGGTGGAGCCACTGGGCGGCGGCCAGGAGCGGGGCGAGCGGACCGGGGCCATGGGGAAGGTCGAGTGAGCCGACGACGCCGCGTAGCTCAACCTCACGATGCTGAGAGCCAGAGTAGCGGACCAGATCGAGCCGTCGGCCGCGCCAGGGCCGGTGCGGCACCGCTCGGGCAGCGTCGAGCCAGTCGGCCCGTCGTTCCCAGAGGGGATCGGCCACCGATCCAAGCAAGCCCCCGATCCGGCGGAGGGCGGCGAGTGCCAGGTCGGCGGGCGTCGGCGCGTCGATCAACCGACCCTGGCGGAGCAGACGCAAGGGGGCCGGGATGTCGATCCGACAGCCTGCGGCGATGCTCCCGGTCGGCCAGGGCATCGGGTCCAGAGCGAACCCCGGCTGCACCCGTGCCGGCCCCAGTGGGGTTTCGTCCCAGGCCAGAGGGATGGCCGCCGTAATGCGAAACGGCCGCCGCTCGGGGCCGAGGCCCCGCCGCTCGGCCTCGTCCCAGGCTGCCCACAGGGCCGAGTCGGTGTCCTGGTCCGTCCGACCGAAGACGATGAACTCCACGGCCGGTGCCGGGTCAGCCTCGCGTGGGGCCGGTCGCATCAGGTAGCGGGGTACTCGAACCTCGTCGCCCTCGAAGACCTCGCGATACCGCTCCTGCGACCCATCACGCAGTGCCGCCCCCCAGACGCCACGCAGCAGGGGCACCGTGACGAGGACTCCCGGTGTTGACAGGTGCAACCGCCAGGCACGGACGTTCAGTTCCCGTAATACCGCTGTGTCCAATGACGGTGTCATCACTACTGCAATCCCCTCGTGAACAGGGCGGGGCATACGCGAGCGGGACAAATTCCGCGACCCCTATCTCGCGGTGACGGCGTTTCAATCCCCTCGTGTTCGGGGCGTGGACGTACAAGTCGAAGCCGAAATCAAGGCTTTGTCCGAAAACATCAAAACGTCGTTTCAATCCCCTTGTGATTGGGGCGCGGGCGTACGCGCTATCGCATAACTGGGAACCACTGCGAGGCAAGCGACGATCAACGTTTCAATTCCCTCGTGATCGGGGCGCGGGCGTACGCCGAACAGGCGTCGATCGTCACGAGCAAGGAATCGCGTGGCATGTTTCAATCCCCTCGTGATCGGGGCGAGGACATACGCCCGGACCCACACGCTTCGCTCACACTGGAGCCCCGACGCGTTTCAATCCCCTCGTGATCGGGGCGCGGGCGTACGCATCCCGGAGGACCAGGAGACGTTCGTCCACATGCGGTTCGCCACGTTTCAATCCCCTCGTGATCGGGGCGAGGACGTGCGCCATATGGATCAAGATGTTGATGCGTGCTTCGCATATAACATGTTTCAATCCCCTCGTGATCGGGGCGAGGACGTACGCTACGGACATGGCGTTCGATGCCCGTGATTACCAGGACGTTGTTTCAATCCCCTCGTGATCGGGGCGAGGACGTACGCAAATCCTTGCCGACCGCGAGCAACTGCTCGACTCCATCAGTTTCAATCCCCTCGTGATCGGGGCGAGGACGTACGCAGAACTGGGAGGACCGCTACTACGAGGTCTGCGGTCGGCTCTTCTGGTTTCAATCCCCTCGTGATCGGGGCGAGGACGTACGCCCGTAATGATCCCGAGCGTCAAATCCAGGGCGCACGTATGCGTTTCAATCCCCTCGTGATCGGGGCGAGGACGTACGCAACCCGACTGAGCCCAACTACCGGCCGATGGATGACGGCCTGATGTTTCAATCCCCTCGTGATCGGGGCGAGGACGTACGCCCGAAGTGGCTGAGGAGCGAGTGGAAGGCGTGGATCAACGTTTCAATCCCCTCGTGATCGGGGCGAGGACGTACGTCGTGGAGCCCACCCATCGCAGCCCTGGCCAATAGCCTGATCGTTTCAATCCTCTCGTGATCGGGGCGAGGACGTACGCGGATCGGCATCGACAGGCTCCTTGAGGACGCCCGTACCATGTGTTTCAATCCCCTCGTGATCGGGGCGAGGACGTACGCGGCACAGTGCGCAACTCCTTCTCAGAAAATAAGTTGCACGGGCAATTTCCGTAACCGGCGTCGGAGGGCAGGATGCTTCCTAAGGAAGTTCGTGCATTCCGGGCTAATCCGCTTACGAAAATCCAGACCTTGGTAAGGTTTAGAACGTTCCGTAACCGACGGTTCCCAAGGAGGCGCTGAAGATAACGATCAGGCAAAACAGGGCGTCTTGGCCCGTTAGACGTGCATCACTGACTCAGTGGATAAAGACGATTTCATCACCGGGTCGGACCTCATCGGCACGCCGGCCGAGCAGTAGCGACTTCCTGGAGCAGGCGGCACAAAGCGGATAGACCGAGACGCGGTCGGAGGCCGGGTCGACTATAGCGGTTAATTCCTCGATCAGCTTGTCAAAGAGCCGATGATCGAGGACCATCTCGAAGACACTATACTGGACGCGGCCGCCGAAATCATCCAGGCACTTGGCGATCCGGTTGCGCCGGGGGGTGTCGGGGATGTCGTAACAGACGAGGTAGCGGGTCGCCTCGCCATGGGTCGGCACCGATCAGCCTCCATAGACGAAGGGGCGGTAGGCGGGGCCGCCACGCAGGTCGGCCACCAGCCGTTCGATCTGGCGGTCGAGGAGTGGCCTGACAGCGAGCCGGTCGGGACCCTCGGCGTCGGGCTCCGCCTCCCGCAACGGCCGGAGCAAGTGCGTTTCCCATTCGGTGAAGAAGGGTTTCAAGCCCTCGCGGGTCAGGCGAACACCACCGGGGCAGTCGGGGTCTGGCTTGGTGACGTAGAGTGTGGCCACTGCCTCGGGGCGTTCGAGCTACCGGTGTGCCTGGAGCCAGTCGTTGAGGGCCGCGACGACGGCCTCACGCTGGCCGTCGGTCGTCGCCGACGACTCGACCGCGAATGTGACCGCCTCGGAGCCGTCAGACCAGGTCCCCTGGACCTCCTCGCCCCTCAGCCGGAACATCAGGGGGCGGGGCAGGTCGGGGTTGCAATAGACCGTATGGCACGATCGGACCTGCGGGACTCCGTCGGTGATCGCCGCGAGGTATCGCCGCAACTCCTCGCGGTGGCGGAGGATTACGCCGTGGCCGCCGAGCTTCGGCGGGTGCTTCTCCGAGGCGAGCACAGGAGGGGGTAGGAGTCGGTCACGCTCGGTGCGGAACCGTTCTCGGAAGGTCTCATGGACGATCTGGCCGGTCGGCGAGAGGGCCAGGTACTCCTCGCCGTCGACCTCAACGCGGTCGACGAAGCATTCGAGGACCTCGCCCCCATCCGCCAGGTCTTCGGCGAGCGAGGCGGCCGGCACCTGGCCTTCGGCGTCGAGCAGGGCCAGCAGGCCGCTGTGACGCATCCAGGCCCGCACGTCGAGCGCCACGGGCATCGGCGGGAAGGAGATGATCTCGTCGAACCGCTCGTGTTTGTAGTAGACCGGAACGCCGAGAGCCTGGCCCAGCAATACGGCCACGGCGATCTGGGCCTTGTACCCGCCGGTGGCGTTGATGGCGCATGCGCCGGGGCCATAGTCGCGCACCAGCCGGCAGACAACCCTGGCCAGGTTGCGCAGGCCCTCAGTGCGGAACCGGCTGGGATCGCTGTCCTGCAATCCGTCGATCACCCTCGTCTCGGCGATGGGATGGCCGGCCCGGCGGTAGTAAGCAGTCAGGACCCGACCGATGGCCCGGCCGTCGTCGGTATCCGAGTGGCAGAAGAACAGGTTCGCATCGGGGACGGCGTATCCCCTGGCCAGCAGGCTTGCGATCGAGTTGATCTCGGCACCGCAGGTCCGCTCGGTGGGGGGCAATGTCGCCAGGGCCCCGGCCACGGCGTCCCATTCTCGTGCGTCGTAGGCGGCGGCCAGCCGGTTCCGCACGGGGTCGGGGTCGTCGGCCCGCAACCCGGCGAGGTTCGGCATAAAGAGGCTCGTGCCGACAGTGCTGATCAGCGTGGTGGCGGGTCGCATGTCATCGGAGCCCCAGGGCCTCTCGGATCAGATCGACAGGGTCGTCGGCCTCGGCCATGGCACGGACCTGATCGCGGGTCACCAACGCACAGCCGTAGGACGCAGCCCGGTTGCGATGTCCTTCCCTGATTGTGCCGGTCCGGGGGTCGGTCAGGAAGTCGGAGGTCGTGGCCAAGGCAGTACGCACGTGCAGGGCCCGGAACTGACGGATGACGGCCTCGACCTTGTAGAGGATGTCGCCGCCGGGGTCGTGCTCCTGGCTGCCGGTCTTGCACTCGACCATCCAGAGCCGGTAACGGTGCATGAAGGCCACGTCGAAGTCGTTGCCAACCCGAGTGTCTGGGCTCGTCGGCTCCAACCCGAGCCGCACGTCCCAGATGTCCAGAGCGTCCCGATGGCGATCGAGCAGGCCCCAGATGAAGACTTCCAGCCAGCCCCCCAGCAGGAATTGCGTCTGGTACTTGTCCAGCTTGCCAGTCGGTACGCCGTCCTGCTCGGCCAAGCCGAAGTGCATGTTGATGGCTCGGAGGAGGTCCGGGTCCGCGATCGCCCCGGGTTCCAGGTGCCGGCGTTCAAGGTCGAAGCCCCTGTCCCGGGCCTTGCCTCGCTCCCGATCGTCCTCGAAGCGGATCAAGCCGTCGGCAGTGCTCTGGGTCGCCAGGACCCGCGCCAGGTCCCACCATCCTCGTGCTCGCTCCTCGGCCTCGGCGACTTTCTCGGGGGGCTTTCGTGAGGGAAACCCGTAACCGGCGAGAAACTCGGCAATGCTGGGCCGATAGTCACAAGGCTCGACCTTCGAACCGTCCATCCAGCGGATGAGGTTCGGCTCCCGGCCACTGAGGTAGATCGACGAGGCGTCCATCACCGAGAAGAACATGAACGCGGCGATGGACATCGGCTTGGTGCCACCCGTCAGGTTCACGATCCACTCGGCCGATGGATGGCGTCCGAATGCCTCCTGCAAGGCGCGACGGACCTCGGGCAGGGAGTCCTCGTGCTCCAGCGGTTGGACCTCGTGCCGGTCAGTGTAGTCCAGGCTGCCGGCCTCTAGGGCCCCGAGGAGATGCTCGGCGGCGTGACGCCGCCTCATCTCCCCGGTCTCGACCAGCACGAGCCGGTCGGGCTTGAAGTGGTGGACCGAGAGCAGGTTGGGCACGTGCTGCTCGGACAGCAGGCAGAGGAGGATACGCATCGACGGGGGTCCAATCACTCAACTCGGAACGACATCTCGCGGGCGCCGACCGCGTGAACGATGAGCGTCATGCCGTTGCCAGGCTCCTTGTCGGAGGGCACCTTGGCCGAATCGACGATCGGCCCGCTCAGGCCGGTCGGCTCGTGTCGCGCCTTCCAACCGCCCTTTTTCGTACGCTCGGGGAGCAAGGTGGCCTCGACGCGATCGCCGGCTTTGGGATGGCTACGGGGCGGGGCAGCAGGCGCTGGACCGCCATGGAGTTCGCCCCGCGTCCGGGCCGTTCCCGTACCCCGGCGCTGGCCGAGTCCCCCGCCCCCTGCCGGGCTGGGTCGCCCGCCGCGCCCGCTCGGGCTCGGCCGGGAGGACCTCGGAGGAAGTTGCGACCGACACAGGAGGTCGTCACGCAGGTGGTCGAGGAACGTTTGCAGGAACGTCACGCTGCTCTCGCGAGTCGGCAGCCTGGGTGCGGCGAAGGCGATGGCCCGGACCCGATGGGCGTTGCCGCCGGCCCGCTCGACGTGGATGTGGACCGGCGATGCGTGTCGTTCGCCCGCCCATCGCCGGTCCCCGCCATCCATCCGCCGGGGCACCCCGAGCGACGCCTTCGTGAAGCCCGTGGGGGCATCCCGCTCGGACCAGGTCGGGACCAACTGCTCCTGCTGATCGCGGTCGTGGGAAAACCTCTTGGCGAACGCCTGCCAGGCGAAGCCAACCTGATCGAGCACAGCCCAGACATCGGCCCAGGGGAACTCGGCCTCGACTTCCTCTGCCGCGAGGTCGCAGAGGGCCGGAGATTCGGCCGTCCCCGGGCGTTCGTCCTCGGGCAGGCCAAGACGCCTGCGGAGCCGGCGGGAGACCTCGCGGCAGCGTTCGAGGTCTAGGTCGTCCAGCCCGTCGGACGAGAGTGACCCGAATCCTTTGCGCGCCTTGGACCCGACCCCGCCGTACCGGCAGAGCAGCCAGAGCGCGGCACGGGCCTGGGCGAGCACGTCTTCGGGGCCGATCCCGCGATCCCGCAGCGCCTGATTGGTCCGTGCCGTCAGCCGGATCGTCCAGGTCGCCCCGGGTTCGATGACGAAGCGGCGCCGGCCGCTGTCATCCATACCGCGAGTGGCATACCAGAGACCCTGGGTCGTCTTCCCCGGGTCGGCCTTGGGGATGCCATAGGGGCCGACCTTCTCCTCCTGCCTCATATTGACCCTGGTGCGTTTGTCGTAGGGCAAGGCGGCCGGTTGCTGCGACTCGATCTGGAGATCGACGACGCTGCCGGCAGCGGTGTTGCCCCAGATCGCCGCTTCCAGGTCCCGCAACTGCGTCAGGTTGAGGGCGCCGGCGTGCAGGGTCCGCCACCACCAGCGGAGCAGGCCCCGGAGCGTCGCGGGGCGGAGGTCGCAGTCGTCCTGCTGTTGGCTCGCCCCGGCCAGGAAGGCCGGCGATTCGAGCGACAGGGCCGCCGAGAAGTTCGTGCGGTGCGGGCCGCTTGCTACGGGCGGTTCGTCGCCCTGCGCGGTGAAGCGGCCGTAGCCGGCGGCGGTCTTGGCCCCGCAGCCCAGGTGAGTCAGGCCACCGTCCAGCCATGCGCGGGCGAGGCCCAGCAGGCGATCCTCAACATCTCCTCGCCGCTTGCCCAGCGCGAACGAGAACACCTGGCCTGCGGGCACGGCCAGGAAGTAGACCATCGACGGCGATTCCCAGTCTCCCGGCCAGTCCTCCCCCCGGTAGTAGCCAAAGTGGTGGTTGTTGATAATGTCCACCATCAGCCGGGGCCAGGACGCAGGCCAGGCGTCGTGGAAGATGATGGTGCCGGCTGCCGCCCCCTCGTCCCCCGCCCCCCGAATGAAGCCGAAGATGCGTTCAATGTCCCTTGCCGCCGCCGCGTCATCGGGCTGGCCCGGCCGCCAGACGGTCTCGGCATAGGCACGGGCCAGGCCCTTGAGGCCCGAGCCGGGAAGGAAGGTGAACCCGTAGATCGGGTGCAGGCAAAGGCCGGCGTTCTCCAACGCCGAGGCCCGTGCCAGGTGCAGTGTCAGCGGCCCCTTAGTCTCGCGCCCCCAACGCACGGTCCCGGCGGCGTCCAGCATCGCGTCCCGACGCCGCAAGACCTCGGCGAGGAGTTGCGTATCCCCCTGCGATCGCTCCGCGACCTCGGACAGGACCCGCTTCTGCCCCTCCTGGTTAACGGCGGGCATCATGTACTTGTCCAACCGGAGGCCGGGATGGACGAGCCCCTTGAACCGCTCCACCAAGTCACGGAGCGAGGGCGACAGCGGGACAGCGCTCAGGAGGGGATCGTCCCTGTCGAGGGATTTCGGCAAACGAAGGAATGACGATCGCGGTTGACGGACGCGGCGGGCAGTCCCATCGGGGCCGAGGTTGAAGGCAACCTCCAGGCCATCGCGAATCTCCTCGACCCTGAGCCCTTCCAGGTCCTTCGCCGTGAACAGGAGACGCGTGCCTCGCTCATCGAGGACGGCGCCTTGGGATCGGGAGCGTACCCAGAACTGGACCCTGCCGATGGGCATCCCTCAGACCTCCTCCACGTCGCTGATGTCGCGGAACTCCGCCTCGGCGAAGCGGACGACCCACTGCAAGTAGACAAGGCATTCGGCGGTCGCGAGCCGGAGGAAGTCGGAGTCACCCTCGACGACCCACCGGAGCAGCCGGTCGCCAGTGCGGCCTGGGGCCACCAGCACCTGCTGCCCGATCCAGTCAGTCAACGCGGCCCGCAGGTGTGGCGCGTAGTCCTTGGCCTCCAGGAAGGCCAGGGCCTGGCCAAGGCCCGCCGTCACGACCCGGGCCGGCAGACGTTTGGCCTGGAGCTTGAATTCCCGCCTGGCATCGTCCCTGCCCTCATCCTTGACCTGTTGAACGACCCGCCAGGCGTGGGCGGCACGACGCTGATCGAGGGTCTGGTGGCCGGCCATCAGTCGTGCCTCCCTCGGGCGAGTCTCGTGGCGCAATATCCCTTGCCGATCGACTGGTCCGCCCCCACCTGGAGGACCTCCGGGAGCGTCTCCCTCAGGACATCGAAAACATCCGCCGCCCCCATGGCACGGCCGGCCGAGGGATGTTCGCCATTGGCCCTGGCCCGTGCCTCATTGGCCAGCACGAGCGCGTAGAAGAGCGTCTCCGGGGGCAGGTACTCTTCGTAGAAAAGGGCCTTGCCCTTGACGGTCTTGGTCTCGTAGTCCAAACCGATTCGTGCGTTGATCTCGGTGGCATACTGGGCAAAGTGGTCGAAGTCGTCGTCGTGCAGCACGAGCAGGCTGCGTCGGAAACGGGCTCGTGTCGCGTCGAAGGCGGCCGAATCGGGCAGGACGTGATCGGCGATCCAGGCAGCGATCAGGCCGTCCGAGTCGCCAGCACGCACGAAGAGGAACTCCTCCAGGGCGACGCGCCCGCCCTCGATCAGGCATGGGCAGTCGTCCGAGGGGAGCATCACCCGATTCTTCTCGACAAGCGGGACCTGCCAGTCGATGGACCCGAAGCGGCAGAGCGCCAGGTCGCGACGGAGCCGATCCAGAACGGCCGGGCAAGTCACCCAGGCGAAGACGCCCCGGAGCGACCGGACCGGGAAGGCCAGCAGTCGGGCGTCGGTGAGGCTCAGGGCGCCGGCCGATTCTCCGGCCGCCTCGGTGTGCGGGCCGAAGGCGGCGCGGAGCCTGGGGCTCTCCTGATTGGTCCGCTGGCGATCGCCAGCATACTCGGTCTTGTAGCGCTCCCGGCAGGCGTCGCGGAGCACGCCCTTGAGCGAGGAGCCGGGGATCGTCGGCCATCGCGTGTGACGCTCGCGCTGCACTGGCAGGTCGACGATGCCCAGGGCGGTCCCAGCCCCGGGATGGAGCGAGGTCTGGGCGTGCAGGCCCAGGATCGCGGAGACGACGTTCTCAGGCATGCCGCCAGGCTCCCTTGAGGGCGAATCCCCAGCCCTCGGCGACGAGGTCCGGGTCGGTGCAGAGCGATGATGTCTCGACCTCGGATACGTCGGCGTCGAGGAAGTAGGCTGCGCCGGCCGGCGCAGCGAATCGGGTCGGCCTTGGGGCGTTGCGGGCCACATCCCAGCCCGAGACGGCAAAGGCCCGTCCGGAGGCGACGGCGACCAGGTACTCCTCGGCGATCCGATCGGGCAGGCTCGCGATGCGATAGAGCCCGGGTGAGGCCAGCACTCGGAGCGGCAGCCCCTCCGCATCCCCGCCGTCGGGCCATTCAACGCAGTGGTCCAGCACCCGGGCGACGGCATACCGGCCCTCGCCGCCCCACGGGAAGGGCCCGCCGAGCAGGCAACGGACGGCATCGGCGTGCGAGGTCGGGGGGAGGATTTCGGCATAGAAACAGACATGCCGCCGCAGGGCGAGCATCCGAGTCGCATACAACTGGCCCTCGGCCCCGGCCAGGGTCTGCGGGTCGATCTCCAGGCCGGTCCGACTGTCGAAGTCGTACAGTTCGGCCGGCCTGACCCAATCCGCATCGGTAGGGACGCCCCCTCGGAGGTAGGCGTTCATGCCGGCGGGACGCAGGAACCCCTCGGGCCGCTTCGCGGATGGATCGCCACGCCGCCAGAGGGGTCGCCTGGCCGATGGCCTCGACTCCCAGCCGGGAGGAGCTTCGGGCAGCGGGTCGGAGCGGGCCCATCGCCCAGCCTCGGTCCTGTAGAGGTTCGCCGGGACGGGCAACAGCAGCGAGGGCGCCGATCCTCCAGCCTGTTCCATCAACCAAGGGCCGCGGAACAGGCTACCGACCAGGCCCGTCGGGGCACCGAATTCCTCCAGGAGACCCGCCAGGCCACCCTTTCCTTGGGCCGAAGCCTCCCGGACCCTTCGCGACCATCCGGCGAAGTCGAAGCCGTGCGCGGCCAGCGCCGCCGTCCGCAGCGCCCCTGCCAGGGTCTGTGGCTGGGGCAGCCCGCCCTCGGCACGGGTCGCGGGGCCGAAGGGCCGGCCGCCCCGGAAGAATAGCAGGTCGAGCGCCTCGATTCCGAGGCCGATGCGGACGCGGTCCGGGGGCGTCATCAGTCCCTCCCTCGGGCCAGGAACGAGGCCGATTGGGCCAGGGTGATGAAGTCTTCCAGCACGCGCTCCCGGGATCGACCTCGCCCCTCCATCGCCTCGCGATAGGCGTCCAGCAGGCCCACCGCTTCGCCGGGGTCGATCCGCCGTGCCGAATCTTCGGCGCGAGCCGCAACGCGCCGGACTTCGGCCTTAACGGCCGGCCAGGGCAGCCCATCGCCACCAAGCGTCGGAAACTCTGAACGGAGGGTGTACAGCCACCGATCGGATGCGCCCGCTGCGAAAGACGCGTGCCATCGTTCCAGACGGGGGACCATCTCCCTGGGCAGGTCGACGGATGTGTGCTCGCCCGATCGGCGGCAGATCGCCAGCGTCACGGCGTCCCGACCCGCCTCCTTGGCGGCATGCTCGGCCGCTCGGGCCCGGCCCAGGGCGTATCGCAGGTCCTCCTTGTGGTGGACCACGGCGAGGCCGGCACTGACGGTGGCCCCCGACCGGGCCTCCGGCTCGCAAAGCGGCTCGACCCACCGGGCCCATCCTTCGACGTAGGCATCTCGGAGTTCGCGGACGCAGGGGAGGGCATCTTCGAGGGGCAGGAAGGCGAGCACGTCGTCCCCGCCGGAGTAGATGGGGATGCCGCCGTGCCGGCGGACGATCTCCGGGACGCGCCCGACCGAGAACTGGGCCAGTGCTCGGCTGATCGCGGCGATCCACTCGTTCGGTGCGACCCGGGTCGCTGTCGTACCGTCGGGCCCGATCCCTGCGAGCCATTGCCCCAGCCGGTCGCCATCCATCATCAGGATTGCCAGGTACGCCGGGGGGGCATCCTGGGCGAGCCGCTTGCGCCGGATGGTCCGCAGGAGTCCGTCACGAGGGGGAGGGTCGCGGTCATCATCGACGCGCCTCCTGCCGGGGCCTTCATGCTCGGCCCGGTGTAGCCACTGCCCGGACCAGGCCCCATGCTCCCCTCGCTCGCGATCTGGCCTGATCTCCGGCTCCGTCGCGAGCCACCTGGAAGCCGCCACGGTGGCCGTGTCTGGGAAGTAGCCGGACTCGGGCGGGAGTCCCACTTCCTCGTGCAGGAACGCCGGCCAGGCGAACCGCTTGACCAAGCTGACGGCGCAGAGCCGCTCGGACTGCCGCGTCCTGGTGCCGGACCAGGCGTTCTCGGGGACGGCCAACGCCTCCCAGAAGCGTCGGGACTCGTCCAGCCCGGCCGGCCCCATCTGCTCGTAGCTGCCCAGCAGCGAGCACTTCTGGGGCACGTCGCCCCGGGCAGCGTAGGCAGGATGGTGCCCGGCAGACCGTCGCGCCTCCATCAGGCGGGCGATCAGTTGCAAGCGGCCCCAGGCGAGCCCATCGGGCCGAGTCGGGTCATTCTGCTCGCCGAGCAGGCGTTCAAGCGTCGGCGCGTCACATCGAGCGAGCGGCAGGACGACGGTATGGACCTCGAAGAAGTCATCCACCTGGTCGTCCCAGAGCCGATCCCAGTGCGGGTCGAGGCCCTCCATGCGAACTGCGAGCCCCTGTCGGACCGCGCCGCTGATCCGCTTCCAGCCCGCTCGACAACTCCGCTCGCACTCATCGGCCAAGAGGCGGGTGGTGTCGTCGTCATCGTCGGGGATGCGGGCAAGAAATCGGTTCGGCAAGCAGGCCGAGGGCAACCCCTCGCGGGCGTCCCCTCGCGTTTCCAGCAAGGGATTTCCGTCGAGGCTCGGCGAGAGGATCGCCCCGTCACCGAAGCGATGCCGGATTGGCTGCATCGCGGCGAGGCACAGCCAACTCAGCAGGTAGCTGCCGGTCCAGAGGTCGCGGACCGAGCGGGCCGAAGCGATGAACGGCTGGACGGGCCCCAGGGAGAACGCCAGGAAATGACCCCGAGTTTCGGCATCGGCGGCGTCGAGAGGGTCCACGTCCGGGGTCTCCGACGTTGAGTCACACTCCGGCCGATATGCCGGACATCGGGGACACGACCAGTCTGCCTCGCTGACCATCGAGACAACCGTCATGACATATTGATGGCATGCGCGACGACACCATACCGGGTTGAAGCCCGAGCCACAAGGACATGACAGAAAATCATCGCAGCATGAGCACCGCGTCGGCTCCACCCCGGCCGTCCCGAGCACCCCGTACCTGGACCAGGCGGCCATCCCGGCCTACGATCACCACCCTCGCCCTCCTCTGGGCTTCGTCCCGCGCCGGGGCGCGGGACGATCGGGTGGCCGGGGGCCAAACCGGCGCGGCCCTCCGGCCAAGTCGGCCGGCGTCAGAATGTGCTCGCGGCTCCGTCCTGGGGCGTCCGGTCGGTCTTCAAGGCCCGGATGTGGGTGAACTTCCACCAGTCCTCGACGCGGACCACGTCGAAGCCCAGCCGGGCCAGGTCCCGCGCGAAGCGGTCGCGGTCGGTGAATCGCGAGGTCGGCTCGACGATGTGCAACTCGCCGTCGAGCTTCAACGTCCGGTGCGCCTCGCGGAGGTAGGCCGTCACGTCAGCACCCATCAGCGACAACGAGAAGACCGCTAGGTCGAGCGACTCGTCCTCCAACGGCACGCGTGCCATGTCGCAGGCGACGACGGAATCGTCGATCGCCACGTGGTCGAAGCTGTGGACGACGTGCAGGTCCGCGAGGTCCTTCGCCAGCGTCGCCTCGCCGCAGCCGAAGTCGCCGATGACGTAGCCGCTCCGGCGGCGGCACCAGCGGATCAATTCCTCGGACGGCACGACGGCCCAGTCGGCGCGGGCCGAGCGGAACAGGGCGTGGTAGTGGGCCCACTCGCCGGGGTCGGCCTGGAGCCGGCGGTGGAGCGATGCGCTGGCCATCCGGCCCCAGACCTGGTTCATCTTCGTGAAGTCGCCGTGGCGGCGACGACGGGCGTCCGCCTCGCCGCCGGGCACGTCGGGCACGCGGATCGGCGTGCGTGCGACGGCCTCGACCTGGCCATCATCCAGACGCCGGAGCCAGCCCATCACGTCCTGGTATGCCTGGGCCGGGGTCCGCAGGTGACCCTCCGGCACCACGCCATCGACCGCCGCGTCGGCCAGGGACTTCTTGAACCGCAGCCGGTTCAGACGCGACTCGCACCACGACCACCGCCTGCCGCCGACCTCGGCGTAGGTCAGCGGCAGGACCAGCGTCACCGTCTCCTGCGCCTGGCCCTGGCGGAACACCCGGCCCTTGAGTTGCTCGAAGTCGGCGCCCGTCCAGGGCAAGACGGCCACGATCAGCCGGTTGCAGACGCGCTGGAGGCCATCGACGCCCACACCGATCGACGCCGAGCCGATCAGCACGTCCACGTCGCCGTCGAGGAAGCCCGCCAGCCCGGACTTGTCCTCGCCGGTGTAGAAGCCCACCCGCCAGCCGTCGGCGACCAGCGCGTCGTGCAGCATGCGGTCGATGCCCTGGACGTAGTGCGTGTAGATCAGCGTCTTCGGCCGCACCTGCGTGCGGATCACCGGCAGGCGGGCCTTCATGAGCACCTGCTCCAGCGACAACGGGTTGCCGTTCTTGCGGCCCAGGGCCCGGACCTCGTCGAGGACGGCCGAGCAATCGACCGGGACCTCGACCTGCTCGTAGCCGGTGGCATACTTCGGCATCCAGCGGATGCCCAGCGTGGTGAGCCGCTGGTGCAGCCGCATGCAGTTGGACAGCGTGGCGCGGGTCTCCAACTCCTCGTGCGCGACCCCGGTGACCAGTTCCACGAGGCTCTTGCCCTCCTGGAGGTTGTTGATCACCGGCGTGGCCGACAGGCCAAGGATGCGGAGGTCGGGGTTCCGCTCCGAGGCGTGCGAGGTCAGGGCGAAGAGGTTGCGCCGCCGCAAGGACATCCTCTCGACGGCCCGCTGCTTGACGAAGTGGACCTCGTCGATGATCACCAGGTCGATCCGCTCGCGGGCGACGAGTTCGCCGACCCACGCCGCCGAATCGTCCTGCTGGAGCATCTCGTAGTTGAGGACCAGGTAGCGGGGCCGGCCACAGTCCGGCCGGTCGGGCTCGAAGGTCTTGGTGGCCACGACGCTGTCCGGGAAGGCGGCGAGGATCGCGTCGCGCCAGCCCTCGACCACGGCGTTAGGGCAGCACACGACGGTCAGGCGGCAGCGGGCCACGCGCGAGGCCAGCACGGCCGAGAGGGTCTTGCCCGCCCCGGTGCCCGACCAGTTGCCCACCCGGCGGTCGTCGCGGACCCGCACGGCCACCAGCCGCTGCATCAGGTTCGGGGCGACCGGCCGGCCGTCGATCGCGAAGGCATAGCCTTTGGGGACCGATAGCCTGCTGGCACGGCGATATTCGTCGAGGAACCGATCCTTCACCTGCTCGGCATAGACGCTGCCGTGGAAGTCCTCGGCCTGGGCGACGGCGGTCGCCTCGTCGAGGAAGGCATGGGTCCAGAGCTTGGCCACGGCCGAGGCGACCAGGAATTCGACCGCCTCGGCGTCGGCCGAAGAGATCACGGCGTGATCAAGCGCCGCGAGCACCCGGCTCGACTCGACGGTGGGCAGCCCCTCGGCCTCCGGGGCGACGACGGACCCGCCCGTTCCGTCAGTAGGGCTGTCGGGCACAACGGCCAGTCCGACTGCCCCGTCGCCGTCCTCGCACCCCGGCCCCTCCAGCGTCCGCGTGGGGTCGGCGAGGAACTCATCCACCAACGACGGCTCGCCTCGGACGAACTTGCCCAATTCCTCGGACGGGAAACGGCCGGTGGCGAGGGCTTTGGCAAACGCCTTTCCCTTGCCGTTGATTCCGAGCAGCCCTTGTTGCTGGAAGAGCAGATACAATTCGGCTGGGGTTAACGCATCCAGATGTTCGGAAAGGGATGCGACAAAGCCTCGGATTGCTCCTACTGTCCAACCTACGTTGCATGCCGGGCAACCGTTCCCGCCTCGACTCCGGCTGTAAGGTACCGCCTCCCACTCATGAGAGGGATTGTTGCTACAACGCCACCAGACGGCCCTGGCGCTCCCCGGCACGACATCGTCGGGGGTCAGGTCGCCATTGCGCGTCGGGTGCCACTCCGCCGCTAAATGCGGCATCAAGGCTCTCAGCGAAGTCGTCGGAGTGGCTACACGGCCACCACAGGTCCGACAGCCGACGCCGGCGACCCGGCGATGGATCACTGTCTGCCACTCATGCGTCGGATCGACTGGGCAGCGCCACCAGACGGCCCTGGCGCTCCCCGGCACGACATCGTCGGGGGTCAGATTGCCATTGAGGGTCGGGTGCCATTCGGCGGCCAGTTCGGGATGCAACGCCCTGAGCGAAGTGGTCGGGGAAGCCACCCTGCCGCCGCAGATAGAGCAGCCTGCTCCGTTGGTCCGGTTGTTGACCTGTGCTTGCCACTCGTGCGGGGGTGTCGCATGGCACTGCCACCAGACTTTCCGTTTGCTGCCAGGTGTTACCTTGTCGGGGGTCAGGTCGCCATTGCGCGTCGGGTGCCATTCGGCGGCCAGTTCGGGGTGCAATGCCCTCAGGGATTTGCATCCTGGGCATCCTCCGGAAGGCTTCGCTCGACTCTGTACTTTGGCCTTCCACTCGTGGGAGGGGTCCTTCCTGCACTGCCACCAGACGACCTTCTCACTTCCCGGCACGACATCGTCGGGGGTCAGGTCGCCATTGAGGGTCGGGTGCCATTCGGCGGCCAGTTCGGGATGCAACGCCCTCAGGCAGGTCGCTGGCGATGCTCTTAGGCCCCGGCAGATCGGGCAACCGCAGCCCTGAGCGCGGCTACCGACAACCGCATCCCACTCGTGGCTTGTGTCCCTTCGACATCGCCACCAGACTTTTCTCCCGCTTCCCGGCACGACATCGTCGGGGGTCAGGTCGCCATTGCGCGTCGGGTGCCATTCGGCGGCCAGTTCCGGGTGCAATGCCCTCAGGGAAGTCGCTGGCGATGCTTGCCGGCCCTGGCAGATCGGGCAGCCGCTGCCCTGAGACCGGGATCGGATCACCGCAGGCCACTCATGTGATGGGTCGTTGCTACATCGCCACCATACTTTCTTGTTGCTCCCTGCCGTCACGTGGTCGCTCGACAGGCTTCCGTTACGGGTCGGGTGCCACTCGGCGACCAGGTGGGGGTGCGTGCTCGACAGGCACGGGGTGCGCGGGGTTAGAATAGACATGGGCGTCAGGCTCCACAGAAGCTTGGCGTTCACCGGGTCCGGGAGTGTTCGCCGCACCCTCGGGCCCATCTTCGTTTCGGGCGAGATGATCTCGCTCCCACTCCGATCCTAGACCCGTCGCCACGCGGCAATGACCGAGTTTCATGAAAATCAACACAAAAGCGTCCGTTGCGTTTCGAAAAAACGGCGCATGCGCATTTAAGCAACTTTGATTTCGTTTCCCGCCCGGTGGGGATCGGCCACTCCGCCGGGCAGAGACGAGGCGCCCGCGTAACCTATGCTCCCTCGGGGGATGGTGCCCCCGATCCGTTGACGGGGAGGCCCAGGATGATCCGCTTCGCATTCGGCGTCCCGCTCGCCGTCGTCGTCGGGCTGACCACGGCGGCCCATCTCCGCGACCAGTTCGGCCGGATCACTCCCGCGATCGAAGGGCTCATGCCGCCCCCGGCCCCCGTGTCCGTCACGATCTGGTTCGACCCGAGTCGGGACCGGCTGACCTTCCTGGCACCCGAGTCGGGACGATCCGCTCGTCCGGCCGTGCGGCTCATGCTGCCCCCCGGCGCCGCGATCGACCCCGTCCAGGGCCTGGTCACCCTCGACGGCCATCGGCTGACGGCGACCCAATGCCTGCTCGCCTCGCTCGTCGGCGAGCCGCCGGGCGTCCGGCTTGCCCAGGGGACCCAGCCGGACTGTCCCTGGCTCGGGACCTCGGCCGCCCCGATCGGTCCTCCAGGCGGCCCCGTCCTTGAGCCTGGGAAGCTGCCGCTCCTCCTGATGGTCCAGTATCGAGCGGAGGACGATCGGTTCGTCTTCGGGGCGATCCCGTCCGAAGGGGCCTCGGGGACGCCGTTGCTCCTCGATGCCTCGTCCGCCACGCACTTCCATGACGAGGACGACTCGCTCACCCTCGACGGTGCGCCCTGGACCGCGACCCGGTGCGTCCTCTCGGCCGTGCGGGGCGGCCCGATTCGCCTCCCGCACTCCCCGGAGGGTCCGGGGTCCACTTTTGGGTCAGATGAGGTCCGGGAGTGATGCCGACCTGCGATCAGGAGTGGCCGGTCCGCATGCGAGCGACGGGACGCACCGGCGGTACTCCTCCGACCCGATCAGTTCCCGCATGCGAAATATCCCGAGGAATCTCGACCTCGGCCTGCAACGCTCGCCCCCCGTCTCCCGATCGGCCCGGCGACGTTCCGGCCGGAAGTCGCCTCCATCTCCTCGTCTCGACTCCCGAGGCCAGATTGGCCCACCACACCGGGCTTTCGGCCTGCGATCCGAAGGGGCATCGGCGGGACACGTGCGAGCCTTCTCCGCAGGTCACGGAAACAGGAAGCATGCCAGATCATTTTATAAAACAAATATTTATTATATAGCATAATTGCACTTGATCAGATTGCTCCGGCATTCACCCGGCAATCCTGTGCCGCGATCTGGTGGGGGCGAGCCCTGGTGCAGGGGCATGTGGGCCATGCACTGAGCGTCGCAACCGGATCGGCGACGGCCCGACCCTGGGGACCTATCGGGCCGCAATGGATTGCCCGTCGATTTCGCAGCAATCCGCGCAAACACTCATTGGTCTGTGCTGGCTGATGGTTCCGAGGTTTGGAAACGCCCGTTCCCAAGTCCCCAGGATGCCGGTGAGAGCGCGGAGATCAACCGAGTGAAACGCGATCGCCGTACGCCGACTCGGTGGGAATCCGGTTTCCGACGTAAGGTTCGATAGAACAAGTGGTTACCTGGATCGGCGACGCCGGTATTCACGCCGAACAAACCGATTCAATCAAGTGAAGATTCGGGGATTATCACCGATTTTCGACGGAGTTCGCAGTTCGACGAACAGTAGTGCGCGACGCAAACCATTGCCCAGCCTGGAGTTAGGACGGGCCGCCCGCGCCCCCGCGCGCGGGCCTGGGCGGATAACCTTCGGCTCGTGGAATTTTTCTGGCTGGGGGGACGCATGAATTGAATTTGATGGGTCGAGCTAATTGTACTCAGTACAATAAGCACTCGGATCGGTCGGGCCGAACATTGCCTCGATCTCGTCTTGAGTCATTTCGTTGGCCCGGTGCTCGACCGGGATGAGGCGGGCCGGCGTTGACTGGGCCTGGACCTCGGCGTGGGCCATCGTGACGAGAATTCACTGCCAGCCCTCGGTGGTGCATGAATGGAGTTTGTGGGGAGCTTAATGAACGCCGTTCATTAAGCCCTTTGGTCGGTCGGGTGGGAAGGTGCCCTGATTGCGCTCCAGCTCATCTCGCTGGCCCGGTGCTCGACCGGGAAGATGCGGGAGCGCATGGGCTCTGGACCCCCACGTGGGCCATCGTGACGGGGATTCGCTCCCAGTCCTGGTGGAAGCCTGGATTGAGATTGACTGGTCGAGCTAATTGAACGGCGTTCAATTACTGATCGCCGCATAAAGAAGATCAAGTTCCTGAAGCGATTGGCCACGCGATTTCCGCGGCAGAACCCAACGACGACATGATCTTCTTTATGCGGCGGTCAGTAGATCACTCGGGTACAGGGCCGTAGAAAGCCCGGAACGGACACGAAGGCACCCCGATTCGGAATTCTGGTCGAATTTCCGGTATCTGCTCGCTCGTTGGGGTATTTCTTCTTCGGGGGGGGGGTCGAGGTACTCGGCCCGCCACCGAAGAAGGGGAATCCCATCCCCCTACCCCCTTCCCTTGTTGTATCAATTTTGGCTTATTTGTCGAGTTTTACCCGGAGATTTTCCGTGGGGGTGATGCGGACGGCCTTCGTCAGGGCGGTCAGGCGACGGAAGGCTTCCTCCTCGCGCTCGGTGGTGTCGAGTTCGACCCGTTGGGCGTAGAAATCGTTCGAGAGCCGCCCCCTCTGGGGAGCGACTTTGGCATCCATAACTCGGTCATTCCTAGGGCCCTTCGCCGGACAGGTCGATCCAGAGGATGGCAGTAGGTTAGCACCGCAAGGCAGGTCCTCCTCGAAGGCGACCCCGGCATAGCTTGGGTTTCGAGCCGACTCCGTACCGTCTGGAAAAAAGCCCCACTCAGGCATCATCGTGACAGGCAGACCGGGTCGGACGTTCATCGCCGGCGATCGAATGAGTGTGCCCAGCAACCGACGGACGAGTCACCAGGGGCTCACAAATCGCCCAGAAGCGGCTCCCAGCAACCCAACGGCCTGGCGCCCCGTGCCGAAGTGCCAATGGCGTCGTGGCCGAGCCGAGAAGACTTCCACCCCATCGCGCGTATGACACTTCAGGAGTCGTCGGGGGTGATAGCCAGGCCGAGCGTCATCAGGCGCGGCGGCCTTAGGATTTGCGCTCGTCGAGCACCACCCCACGCACGGGAGGCGTAGCGGGACGCCTACGACGAGAGCAAGGTCAAACCGTGCCCCAAGGTCACCTATGTCTCCGGCCTGTGCCTGCTCGTGGGATGTCGCGCGTCCACGTCCGTTCGAGGTTCAACGACGTGGCACCTTGTACCGGCTTCGAATTCGGGGATGCGACGAGGGGTGAGTCAGGTGCCAGGGTCAAAACGCATCGGAACTGAGTCGTCGCAACCGGCCAGGCAGACGTGTCGGTGCTGGCGTGGGCCTTCGACCTGCGCCGCGAAAAAGCCTAACATACCGATCAGGCGAACAGGAGCACCATTGCATCTTCCGTCTTTAGCAACTTGTGGGTAAGCATCCGACGGCTCGGCTCGCATGGCCTCGGCACACCCAAAGCACCCGTTCGCCCTGGCGTTTGCGTTGCCCTCGTTGCTGGGTCGGGCCTCAAGCTCGTCGGGACCGGGGCGCCATCGAAGTCAGATTCGGGTCCGGCTCTGGCTCGATGGCCTCGGGCTCGTTGGTATCCGGGTTGTCGGGCGCCGGCCAGGTCGGCGATCCGGTCCGGCGCCTGGTCCTCCCCGAAGGGGGAACCCGACTCAGAAGAGAAACAAGAGAAAATCCAAGAAGTCCGTGAAGAACCCAAAAGAGAAGAAAGAGAAGAATCGTTGATATGAGGCTCGAACCCACCGCCCGGCCGACCGGGTCAACGCGAGACTTTCTGCCCTTGGGCGCGTGCTATACTGTTCCGAGCGAGGGTAGGGCTTCCTGGTGCCCAGCACCCCATCGCCACCCCGCCGTATCGTCGCGGACATCCGTGCCCTGACGAATCGGGCGGCCCCCAGGCTTACACGCCAGTAGCCACTGGCATCGGGTTGTCGGGCGGTCCCGTTGGAGGCGCCGGGAGGCCGGTGGTCCGGCCGGGCTTTCACCGGGACGGCCGCCGCCCGCGACCATCCACAACAAAGAACTACCCCAACCGTCGATCTTACTCAGGTGATTTTCCTGGGGTCGCCCATAAAGCTGTCCCCTCGCCCGCTGTCGAGACAGCGGCCTCAGTTCGCTCACCCTCAGCCGGTTGCACGACGGTTGGAGGAAATCTAGCACACGGTCGCCGGCCGGTACGGGATGTCGCGCCAAGGGAAGGCTGACGAGGAGGCTCTGGACCGTTCTTGCCCTGCGGTGCTGGGGCCACAATTCCCTTAAAAAGCAATCTGCACATGCCGAGCAACATTGTATTTTTCAATCGCTGGCTTGATGACGGCTTGGGCGTCTCGGCTCGGTCCCCCTCATATGTAGGGCCAGAGATTTCAACCTTGGTTACGCGGAAATTTAAGTTTCGTTCGGTTTTGATGCGATTGTATATCTGTCTTGCGATCAGGATCGCGACCTGCCCTCGGTCTCACTCTCACCCTGCGGGCAACTCAGCCACCAGCCATCCTCAATCAATCGCTACATTGAACACCGGATATTTCGTGTCCTGCTCCCAAACGACCCTCAGGACACTTTCGATTAATCCGTGTCCGTTCATCGAACAAGAGGCCAGGAGCCCCCTCCTCAAGTTTCTGTGCCCTCTGGCGCCCTTTCCTGAGATTCGGCCCGGTCAGTTGGTCGGGTCGAGGCCGACCAAGCGCTGGGTGTAGTTCAGCCAGATTGGCACAAAGGGTGTCCCCTGCATCACCAACCGCGTCTGCCGCTGTAACTAGGTCTGCTTCTCCTGTGAGGCGCCTTGTTCGAGGCCAATCCTCTTCTGAATGATCGGGTCGCAAAGATTGACGACTCTGATCCATGGCCTAGAGGTTGATTCCGGACGAGGAACGTCCGAACGCGATGATGTGAGGGAGCCCAGCGAATCTCCCTACTGGGCACGTACATGAACACCGAGCCGACCATCAACGATCTCTTTCGCGAGATTGAGGCCATCCGGGGACTCCTCGACGAACTCCTCGGGCGCCAGTCCGTTCAGGACTTCTACTCGACCGATGAGTTCGCCGAGATCATCGAGCGGAGGCCGAAGACCGTCCGCGACTATTGCAACGAGGGCCGACTCAAGGGGATCAAGAAGGCCAGCGGCCACGGGCTGTCGAAGGATTGGGCGATCCCTCACGCGGAGCTTGAGCGCTACCGCCGCGAGGGCTTGCTACCCCGCCAGCAGCGCGTTAATCGGAGCCCCGCCCTCGCCGGGGTGTAGATGCTGGTAGCGTTTTCGCATGGCCTCGGTCTGGTGACCGAGGTATTTGTCGATGTAGCGTTGATCCACGCCTTTCGAGGCCAGGATGCTGGCCACGCTGTGTCGGAAAACGTGGAAGCCCTTGATCACCTGCCACTTCGTCCCTCTCAGGGGCTGGTCGAAGTGGTGGTTCGCCTGGTTCCTGGTCAAGGGCATCCCGTCAGGATTGGAAAGCGTGAACTGACCCCCAGGATGTCGGGCGAACCAGTCCATCATCACGGCTCCGAGTCTCGGGTGAATATCGACCTCTCGGGTCACAAGCCGGGACCTCTGCCGCCCCTTGGTCCCCCGGATCGTGACCGACCCGGCATCGAAGTCGAAATCGTCAATCTCCGACCGGAGCAATTCGCCCCGCCGTGCGCCGGTGAGGGCCGCGAACACGAACATCGGGTAGACGAACGCCGACCTCGCATTCGTTTCGACCAAATCGAGGACCTCTTGGACCTCCTCGCTGGTGAGGTACAGGCAATCCCACTGCTCACGTTGCTGTGCCTCGGTCAGGCCACCCCGCCTGATCCGCTGCATGATCTGGTCGAACGTCCTGAACGGCGGTTTCTCCCTGGCAAACGGCATCGTGAGGTCTCGGACCCGCCAGGGAGGAGGGCCGACGGCGAGCCCCCGGCGAGCCCCCCAGCGCCAGATGGCACCCAGCGTGGATAACTCCTTCTCAATGGTGTCGCGGGAAATCGGTTGGCCGTACCACGTCATCTTGGCACGGGCGTTGACGTAGCCCTGGATGTCGTTGAAGGCGATCTCCTCGATGACACGTTGACTGCCCAGGAGCGCCGGATCGGACAGGTGGGCGATGTGATACCCCTCGGTTTCGAGGGTCGATTCCCTTCCCTTGACCCCTTGCATCTCCTCGACGTAGGTGTTGAAAAGATCGCCAAGCGTTCGGACCACCTGCTCCTCGGGGGTGGCAACCTTCGACGCCTCGGTGAGCCTGCCGCCGCTGATGATGAAGTCGATCGGATCGACCCCATCTGGGACCCGGATTCGGCCACTCTCGAGGAGCCTCATCGTCTCCTCGATGGCAGCGCAATGGGCGTGGGCCTTGCCCTCGTCCGTGATCTTCAGCGTCTTGGAACGCTTGACTCGCTTTCCGGCGTACCGGAAGCAGATGCGGTAGTACCCGCTCTTCTCGTCGAACTCTGGCCAGGCCATGTCGGTTGTGCCTCTGAAGATGGATCGGAAACCCGATCAATGCCCTAGGCCACAAAACCGACGCATTCAGGGTACTGCCCCATATTTGCCCCAGATCGTGGGGCACCAACGAAAAAAGGGTTCACGGCATTTCGCCGTAAACCCTTTCGTGGTAAGGTGCCGAAGAGAGGACTCGAACCTCCACCCGGGGTGAACCGGACTAGGACCTGAACCTAGCGCGTCTGCCAATTCCGCCACTTCGGCTGTGACTGGTGCGAACACGAATCACCGATTCCGGTGACTCACATGCGACACGAGGGCATTCTAGCGTGGTGATGGGGTCGGAAGCAAGACACTCGACCCCGGAACAACGCGATTGGTGCGGAAGGTGTTCCGAAACAGAGGGTTAGAAAGCCAGTCCTTCCGAAAGAGGCCCAGAGCCGGGCCGGTGTTGGGGGGGGAGATCGGCGAGGCGCAGTCGACCGTCCCGAAGGGCAGATCCGACCAGAACGGCATCCACGCGGTTCCGGGCAAGGCGTTGCAGATCCGAAGGGCTGGCGATCCCCCCCCCGGCGATCAATTCCAAAGAGGCGGGCGAGTCCTCTCGAATCGCCGCGATCAACCCTTCGGTACCGATGCCCTTTCCGGTACCGATGCGGGCCAGGTCGAGCACCAGCACCTTGCACACTCCGAGTTCGATCGCTCGGCGAGCAATGGCAACCGGGGCCTCGGTTCCCCACGAGGCGATCGGATTACCGAGCGGCCGTTGGTGCTTCAAGTCGAGGCTGAAGCAAACTCGCTCCGCTCCTGCGTCGTCGAGGATTGCGGTCAGGGCGTCGGGACCGGACACGCTTTCCAGGCCAACGATGATCGTATCGACCCCGGCGGCCAGCAGTTGGGGCACATCGTCCGGCGTTTGAACCCCCGCGTCGACCCAGAGTGAGACCTCCAGCGCGGCCAGGCTCGACAGAAGCTCCAGGTGAGGCGGTTGCCCCTCGATCGCGTCCAGGTCGGCCACGTACAATGCCGGCGGTTTGGCCTGGCCGGCGGCGATCATCTGATCCCGGAATCGTCTGGCCCAGGCAAGCGGGTTGCAGCCTTCGGGGGTGCCTCGGAGCAAGTCGTAACGTTCGCGTTCTCCCGCAAGGGCCGCGACGGCTAAACCGGCCTTGAGATCGAGAACGGGGATGACCCGCATGGGTTCGGACGGTTCAGGACTAAGTTCGGATCGCACGGTATTGATTCATGAGTTCGTGACCGGCGGCGGACTGGCCGACGAGGACTTGCCCGCCTCGCTGGCTCGGGAAGGGCGCGCCATGCGGCGAGCCCTCGCCGGCGACTTTGCCGCCGCGCCTGGGGTCCGGGTGATCATGACCGCCGACCCTCGGGAACCCGACGAGGATGCCTCGGGACCCTGGGAGGTCGTCCGGATCGGTCCCGGACAGGAACTGCCTCGCGTCGCCGAGCTGGCGACCGGGGTGGATTGTACCCTGATCATCGCTCCAGAGACCGGTGGAATTTTGTTTGATCGGACCAGAATGCTCGACCGGATCGGTGCCCGATCCCTCGGTTGCTCGCCTGAAGCGGTGGCGGTGGCCGGCAATGTGCTGCTGACGCTCGACCGGTTGCGCCATGCCGGAGTTCGCACGCCCCCCACCCGCGTCGTCACTCCTCGGCAAGGCTGGCCCCGACGCATGACCTTCCCCCTGGAGGAACTCGGCCGGGTTTGCCCGTTCGTGGAGATCCCCGAACCGCTCACCGACTGCCCCCCGCATCAGGCGGCCGAGGCCGAGATCGACCATCCCTGCGTGCTCAAACCCGTCGATGGCGCAGGGGCCGTCCAATCCTTCGTTCTGGCCGGTGAGACCCCCTGGCCCGATCCGTCCTGGTCCCCCGAGGTCGCCGTCCTTCAGCCCTGGATCGAGGGGAAGCACCGAAGCGTTTCGGTGCTCGTGTCGAACGGTGGCCGACCGGCCCTCATCGGGTGTGCCTCACAGCGAATCTCGGTCGATCGGGGGCGAATCTCCTATGTCGGGGGGGAGGCCCCCTTGCCGATCGGCCCTGCCATCCTTCGAATGGTCGATCGAGTGATCGGCACCTTGCCAGGGCTTCGTGGGTGGGTGGGGATCGACTGGATCGACGACGGGCTCGGTGATCCGATCGTCCTGGAGGTGAACCCCAGGCCCACAACGTCCGTCGTCGGCTTCCTTGCCTTGCTGCCTCCCGGTATGCTGGCCCAAACCTGGCTCGGGCTGTTCGACGATCCGACCACTCCCCTGACCGCCCTTCTGGCCGAACGGGTCCAATCGGCGGTCGGACGCCCGGTATCCTTCGACCCCAACGGCACACTCTCCTCTCCCCGGGATGGAGCCGGATCATGAGTACCGGAGACTCCCGACCTCTCTGGCTTGGCCTCGACATCGGCGGCGCGAACATCAAGGCCGCTCACACCAGCGGGCAGGCTCAGATCCTCCCCTTCGAGGTCTGGAAACGCCCCTCCGACCTGGCACCCACCCTCGCCCGACTCGGCCGAGTCTTGCCCGAGGCCCACGCCGTCGCCGTCACCATGACCGCCGAACTGTGCGACTGCTTCACGACCAAATCCGAAGGGGTCGCCGCCGTCCTCGGCGCCGTCTGGAAAGCGTTTCCCGGCAAACCGATTCACGTCTGGGGGACCGACGGCCAGTTCCACGACATCGAAACGGCCGTCCTCCATCCCGACCTCGCCGCCGCCGCCAACTGGCTGGCCCTGGCCACCCTCGCCGCCCGATTGATCCCCGAAGGCCCCGGCATTCTCATCGACATTGGCTCCACCACCGCCGATCTCGTCCCGATCAAGGACGGAAAGCCGACCACCCGAGGACTGACCGACACCCGACGCCTTCAGACCGGCGAGCTGCTCTATGCCGGGGTCCGACGCACTCCGATCATGGCCCTCGCCACCGAGCTTCCCCACCGCGGCGAACCAACCGGTCTGGCCGCCGAGATGTTTGCCTCTACGCTCGACATCTATCTCACCCTCGGCGACCTTGTTCCCGACCCAACGGATCTCTCCACCTGCGACGGCCGCCCCGCCACGATCGAAGCCTCTCGTGACCGCCTCGCCCGCATGGTGGCCGCCGACCGCGACGCTTTCTCCCCCGACGACGCCCTCTCCCTCGCCCGAGCGGCCGACGAGGTCCTCATCGCCCGGCTCCGACGCTCCGCCGAGCGGGCCTGTACCGCCACGGTTGGCCAGCCTCGCGGCGCGGTCGTCTGCGGCTCTGGATCCTTCCTGGCCCGTCGGGTCGCCCAGCACCTGATCGAACCCGGCGACCCGATCCTCGCGATCGACGACGTCTGGGGGCCCCTCGCGTCTCATGCCGGCTGCGCCTACTCCCTCGTCGTCCTCGCCGGGGAACGTGCCCATCCGGAACCGTCCTGACCCTGGTCGGACGTTCGAACCCGTAACGGCTTGTCTCTGACTGCCGAAGCTCCTCACTCTATCAGCTCGAACCGACGATGCCCCCTCCCCTCCTCGTCGCCAAGGTCGGCGGCAGCCTGCTCAACTGGAGTGGCCTGCCCGACGCCCTCACGGCCTTCCTCGATCGAAAACGTGCCCGCCGCCTTGTTCTCGTGGTCGGGGGCGGTGAGACGGTCGATGTGATTCGCTCCCTCGACCAGACCCACAGCCTCGGCGAGCGAGCGTCGCATCACCTCGCGCTCCGGGCGATGGACCTCACCTCCCACTGCCTCGCTGCAATCGTCCCCGGTCTGGTCGTGGTCGAGACGATCGCCGAGCTCCCTCCCCTCTGGAACGGCCACCTGGTCCCCGTCTTCGCTCCTCGACGGTTCCTGGATCAGGAAGATCAATCCGTCTCTGACCCCCTGCCCCACTCCTGGAGCGTGACCTCCGACTCCATCGCCGCCCGCCTCGCCGATCGGCTCGGGGCCGATTCCCTCGTCCTGCTCAAAAGCACGGACGCCCCGGCTTCCATCGACCGTTCGGAAGCCGCCTCCCTCGGCCTGGTCGATCCTTCGTTCCCCGCCGTCTCCCTGCCCATCCCCCGCGTCTCGATCCTCAACCTGCGTGACGCCCGGCTTCAGGAAACGGAACTCCCCTGATCCCTCCCCGTCCGGTTCCCCCGACCCTTCCTTCCATTTTCTGTGACTGAACCCCGCTCAATTTCAGAGATTACTGTCATGCTTCGCGTTGCTCTTTGGCAACTTCAACCGCATTGCCCCCCCTTCCCTCCCGAGTGACTCGACCGACCCCCGTGCCTCCTGGGCAATCGATCCCCCTCGGCGGTCCTTCGTTCGGTGGCGGTTTCCCCTCGATGTCGCTCGCAACGGCCCGATGCGCCCGAATTAAACAACGGAACGAAGCCACGCGATTTGTCCCAAATCGTTTCTGATCAGGATGATCGGTTCGAGCCCAGCCCTGCCAAATCAGCGCACCCTTTGGCGCACCTCCGGCGCACCCAACGCGCTCGATGCCACTCTGGCCGAGGATCAATCACCCCGAGCCATCCGTTCTGGGGAACACGAGCCCAGACCAGAGCTCAACGCGTGAATCGTCCGCACCGTCACGGCACGTCTTGCACGGAACGAAGCCAGACGTCGTGACCGAAGTCCTTCAGTGGTCAGGGAAAACCGCAAACGCTCCCGACCGGAAATTGGCGCACCCTTCGGCGCACCTCAGGCGCACCCCGGCGCCTCAAAGCAGGCTCACCGGGTCCACATCGACCGCCAGCTCGATCGGCTGCGGAGGATCAGCCAGTGGCAAGGCAACCCGGAGGATCCGCTGGAGCGGTCCCGGGGCTGGAGCCCGAAGTTGGAGATGGTATCGGAACAGGTGTTTGATCTTCATCACCGGCGCAGGGGCCGGGCCGAGCAATCGAACGGAATCGTCCGCCAGCTCCCGGAGCAACTGAGCGAACGATTCGAGGTAGCCGACCACCTCGGCCTCCGACGGCCCCCGAGCGATCAATCGGACGACCCGACCGAACGGCGGACAGCCGTTCTTCTCCCGTTCGGGAAGTTCCTGGGCGACGAACCCGAGGTAATCGTGTCGCGCCGCGAACGAGATCGCCGGGGCATCCGGCGTATAGGTCTGCACGAGGACCCGCCCCGGCCGATCCCCCCTGCCCGTCCGTCCGGCCACCTGGGCGACGAGCTGAAAGGTCCGCTCGGCCGCCCGGAAGTCCGGCAGGTGGAGTGACGTATCGGCGTTGACCACTCCCACCAGGGTCACGTCCGGGAAGTCGAGCCCCTTGGCGATCATCTGCGTGCCCAGCAGGATGTGCACCTGCCTCGCCCGGAAGGCGCCGAGCACCTGCTCGTACGCTCCCGGAGATCGCATCGTGTCCGAATCCATCCGCCGCACGACGTGTTGCGGAAAGGCGTCGCGGACCTCCCGCTCCAGCCGCTCGGTGCCAATCCCGCCGTAATGCAGCCGCTGATACCGGCAGCTTGGGCAACTGTCGGGCGGATCGTACTCGGCGTCGCAGGTGTGGCAGAGAGCCTTGTGCCGCTCCTTGTGGTGGGTCAGGGCCACGTCGCAGGCGCCGCACTTCAAGACGTTGCCGCACTTCGGGCAGAGGATGAACGTGTGGAACCCCCGGCGATTGAGCAGGAGGATCACCTGGCCATCGTCGGCAAGCGCTTCGGTCATTGCCCGTCGCATCAGGCCGCCGATCGCCAGCAAGGGCTGCCCCTTGGTCGGCTTCTCGTGCCTCATGTCGATGATGTCGACCCGAGGCATTCTCCGCTCTGCAACCCGGCGAGCGAGCGTCAACCGGGTGTACCTGCCTCGCTCCGTGTTGGCCCAGGTTTCGAGCGACGGCGTGGCCGATCCCAGAACCACCGGCACCTTTTCCAACTGGGCCCGCTTCACCGCCACGTCCCGAGCATGATATCTGGGAGTCGTTTCTTGCTTGAAGGTCGATTCATGTTCCTCATCAATGACGATCAACCCCAGCTTCCGCGTTGGCGCGAAGATGGCCGACCGAGCGCCGACGACCACCTGGATTTCGCCCGCCGCGATCGCCCGCCAATGCCGGTGCCGCTCGGCGTCGCTCAGGTGGCTGTGCAAGACGGCCACCCGGTCGAACCGCCGCCGAAAGCGCCGGATGGTTTGCGGCGTCAGGCTGATCTCGGGAACCAGCACAATCGCTTCTCGCCCGCGCTCCACCACCCGCTCAATCGCACTCAGGTAGACCTCGGTTTTCCCGCTGCCGGTGACCCCATGAAGCAGAAACGTCTGGAAGCTATCGCTGCCGAGGACCGGATCAAGCTGGTCGAGGACCTTCGCCTGCTCGGGGGTCAGCGCGACCGGAGCCTTGCCGTCGTGGTCGTTCTCCGAAGGCTCCGGATCGATCGGGCCGGCCACCGGAGCCCGGCTCATCCGGCGTCGGACGGTGTGAATCAACCCTCGTTTGCGCAACGAGGCGATCGGCGCGGTCGTGCATTTGGCCAATCGGCAAACGTCGGTGACCGACAAGGTCCCCTCAGCCTTGCAGAGCAGTTCCAGAATCTCCGCCTGACGAGGAGGCAAGGCCAGCGTGTCTCGGGCCAGGCGGACCTCGTCCGGAACGGTCAAACAGGTGGCGATCCGGGTTCCCGCCTGCTTTTTCACCCCGGCCGGCACCACGGCATCAAGCGCCTGGCCCCACGAGCAGGAGTAATACCCCGCCATCCAGTGTGTCAGGTCGAGCATCACGCCGTCGATCAGCGGCGGGTCATCCAGGATCTCCAGGACTTCCTTGACCTTCCCGGGCGCAACGTTGGCCGTCGGCTCGATCCGGACACAGTAGGCCGTGACCGCCTGATTCGATCGTCCGAGCGGCACCCGAACCCGCTGCCCGACTCTCAGGCTTTGCCGCAAGTGCCGGGGGATCGCATACGTATAGACCTCCTCCATCGGCCGGTTGAAGACGACCCCCGCAAACGGTCCCTCGGCCTCGACGGCAAACAGGGCCCCCTGGCTTCGGTCGTCGGCGTCAGCTCGGGTCATGGCGATCCGCTTCAAAAGGCTGGGGAAGATCCGGAACCGGACGCACCGGATCACCGCCCGAACGTCCCAGGACAGACGGTCTTATTGTCGGCAGAATGCTGGGCGGATGTCCACACCCTTGCCGCGGAGAGCTGCTCAGATGAACGATCGACCAAAGAGCCGGTCGAGCGCCAACCTCGCCCGAACCATCTCGGGAGAGTCGGCCGACCCGACGTTGATCCGAGCCACCTCGAATGGTCGTCCCGATCCGGGGCGATTCGGACGACCCCCGAAGGTAAACCCCGCTCGATAGCCGGTCTCGTGTGCGAGGCGGCACGTCCGATCGTCGTAATCTCCTTGCTCTCCATAGGGATACGAAATGGCATCAACCGTTCGGCCCAGCCGGGCCTCCAGCGATCGCTTCGAGCTGACCAGTTCCTCCGACTGTTCCGACTCGTCCAGATCGGCCAGTCTCCGGTGCGTCTGGCCGTGGGAACCGATCCCCATGCCCGCCTCAGCCAGAGCTTCGACCTGCTCCCAGGTCATCATCGCCGATCGGCCGAGGGCGTCGAGATCGAGGCTAACACCGGCTCGTTCCTGCAAGTGCTCAGCCAGCCGAACCTCATCGAGCCGACGCGCGGCGAGGCAGGCCCGGACGACCTGGGCAAGAGCCTCGTCTCGGGTCGTCCGGGTCAGATCGAGACTGAGCCTGGCCGGTTCCTCCAGCTCCAGGCGCTCCCGGTTGGTCTGCCGGATGATCCGCGAGACGAGGTCCCACCAGAACGGTCGGGGATGGTCGATCAGGTCCGGCGGAATGAAGAAGGTGGCCGAAGCTCCCGCATCGACAAGGGCGGGCAAGGCATGATGGTACTGATCGCGATAGCCGTCGTCGAAGGTGATCGCGGCGCAGGGTTCGGTGAGGGGCATCTCACCGCTGGCCGCGTCCACCAACTCGGTTGGGTTGAGCAGTCGGAAGGCCCGTTGGATCACCTTGATCTGGGCCCGGAAGTCTTCGGGAGTCGCCGAGAAGACCGGCCCATAGTCCGGAGTGCTGGCCGGGTCTCCGATCCGGTGGTACGCCAGCACGAGCAGGCACGGTCTTCGGGCCAGCCGCTCGATCACGCGAAGCAGACCGAGATCCCTCATCCGGTGAGCCAGGAACCGACGCTTGTTGAGCATGACGACGATATCCAAACGCTTCGATTACGTGTAAGCGTAGTCTGCTTCGAGCTGGGTCAGATGAAACGGGATCTCCTGCGGAATCAATCCCGATCGATCCCTGACGTAGAACGGGATCTCAAAGACGGGTCGATAGCCGGAACCCCGCAACGCCTCGGTCATCCAGGGGGTCGTGGCGAAGCACTCGGCAACGTCGGCCCCGGCTCGGCGAAGCTCCTCCGTGGCGGCCTGGAGACTCGCAAGCCAAAGGTCTGGGTCCGAATCGTCGAGAAAGCAATCGACGATCTTTCCCCGAGTCACCGACTGTTGCGGCACGACGCTCACCATCAGGAATCCCCGAACCGAACCTTCCCGACGAATCATCTTGCCCTCGAACCAGGGGCGAGGGAACCGGAGAAAGTGATTGAGCAAGGCCGGGTCGCGCCGGGTGAAGCAGAGTGGCATGGCCAGTCGAGCAATGACCTCGTCAACGGTCGGGCCGAATTCGGTGACCGATTCCAGCTCGACCCGAGTGACCGGCGAGCGACGCCATCGGAGCATCCCGAGCGCATCTCGGCCCGTGCCGAGTACTCGTCTGGCCCATCCTCCCCCGCTCCGGTTCCGAAGTCGAGACCAGGGTTTCAACACACGACGCCAGACGGGAATCTGTTGCCGGATGACGTATCCGGTCCGGTTTCCCATCGCCGCCGACGACGGGGTCAGGCCGATCGCCAGGTGGACGTTTGCCATCCGATGAACCCGCATGAGCAAACGGGCTCCCATCCCAACCCCCGCCTCGGAAACAACCCAGTCGATCGGGTGGATGGCGGGAATCGTCCTCGGATCGACGCCGCGGCCGGCCTGGTGAATGACCGTCGCATGCAAGCCGATCGAGCCGACGATCTGCCCCTCTTTCAGGGCGACCAGGCCGGAAGGGAGATCCGAAGGTCCTCCCATCGGGTCGAACAGCTTCCAGGAAAGAATGTCCGGCGCGGCGAAGGTCGCATCGGGCGAGACGCCGAACGCCTCGGTCAAGAACCGGCTCAACGCGGGGAGATCGTCCGGGGCGATCGCTCGAATCTCATCGGTCATGGGATCGCCGCCCTCGTTGCCGGGGAATCCATCGCGTGCCGACGGCCAGGACCGACGATCGACCCCTCGGCCTTCCTGCTCTTTTCCTCGACCAGTCGCCGCGCCATAATCGACCGACGGAGGGGTTGGCCGCACCGGGGGCGCCCCCGTATTCCCCTGAGTGTGACGGTCGGACCCGACCCGAGGCCAGCCCTTTTCGCGGCGATCGGCCGGACCTTCGAGAGCGGTGGACTGATGCGATTAGGTTTGTTCGGTGGCACCTTCGATCCGATTCACCTCGGTCACCTGATCCTTGCCGAATCATGTCGGGAGGCCCTGGCGCTGGATGAGGTCTGGTTTGTGGTCGCCGGCCAGCCGCCGCACAAAGGCGGTGATCGGACAGCGGTGGCTGATCGGATCGAGATGGTCCGAATCGCCATTGCCGGCCACCCGAACTTTACCGTCTCGGAGGTCGAGGCGAACTCGCCAGGTCCCCACTACACCTATGAGACGCTCGAGGCGACGGTCCGAGATCGGCCAGACGACCAGTTGTTCTTCCTGATCGGGGGTGACAGCCTGGTGGACCTGCCCACCTGGCGCGAACCGGGGCGGGTGATGGAACTGGCGACGGTTGTTGCAGTGGGTCGGCCGGGGTTCGTCGAGCCCGCCGCCGACCTGATGCGGCCGATCCTCGATCGGGCTCCGAAGGCCCGCCCGATCGAGCGGGTCGACGCTCCTCAGATCGAGATTGCCTCGCGAGACTTGAGACGCCGGGTCGTTGAGGGGCGAAGCATCCGCTACCTCGTTCCTCGGGGAGTCGAGGCGTTCATCAAGGCTCGAAATCTGTATCGGGGCAGCTCGGATTGACTCCCTGGAATTCAAGGCGGCGGGGTTCCTCATGGCAACAAATTTGCTGCAAATGGTCCCTTGGCCGTGACGCTCCCGAACCCGCCCTTTTGTGGTGGGCACTCGGGACGAGACTCGAACTGAGCGGGCGGCCGAGCCAGTGCCCGATCGCTCGTGTCGGGGCGCCGGGGCCCCCTTGCCACAGGATTGACTGCGATGATGCCAATCACCCGAGACGACCTGGAGATCCTGCTGGATACCCCTCAGCAGCTTGACTACGTCGTCAGTGCGTATGCAGACCTGACGGTTCGTGACGGATTCCGGCATTTCGCCAGTACGGAACTGGCCAACATTGCCCGAGCGGCCGATGTGGCCCTTTCGGAAGCCGAGGCCCGCAAGGTCCTCGATGAGCATGTCGGGCCAATCCTTCGCGAGGTCGAACACGCCAAGCCAGGAACCCGAGGGCTGGCCGCCTTTAGCGCTCCGGAGCGTGGCCTGTTCCACGTCGTCTCGCTGAACTTCCCGGTCGAAAACAAGCTGGTGCTGGATGAGGACCCGTTCGTCCTTCCCTTGCTGGAGCGATGGTTCGGGGATCCAAGCTATCTGGTGGCCTTGATGGATTCGCACGAACTGCATCTCTTTGAGGCCCATTCCGGACATGCCGAGCATGTGACCGGCCTGAACAAGGAGGTGCCCGTCGAGATCCAGCGCGACAAGCCGCGCTTCACCTACAAGAAGCGTTTTCTCGACACCTTCCACGAGCGCCAGCAGCAACTGACGAACGATCAGTTTCTCAAGGAAGCCGCCGACCTCATTTCGGACCATTACCGAGCTGGTGCGTTCACTGGTCTGATTTTGCTCGGGCAGGCACCGACCACCTCAGCGATCCGACAGTTACTGCACAAGGAGGCTGATGCCGCGGTTGTCCTGGAGCACGCACAGGCCATGCGACCCGAGCCGAAGGTCAAGGATGTCGAACATGATGTTGCTCTGGCCATGGAGCAATGGCGGGCCTCCGAGCGGACCCGGATCCTCGACGAACTGAAGCAGCGATGGGACCGCGGCCATCTGGTGGCCAATGGACCGACCGAGGTGCTGGACGCCCTTCAACAGGGGCGGGCGGTGTCGGTGATTTTCGGGGCCGATCGAACCATGCCGGGTTCGCGTTGCCTCTCGTGCGGCTATCGGTTCGGCGCTCCGACGGCCGAATGCGTGTACTGCAATGGTCGAACGATCAACGTGAATGCGGTGCAGGAGATCCTTCGGATGGCCGTCCGCCAACGAATGGCTCGGGTCCACCTGCTCGACCCACCGGCCGAACGGGCCGCCGATCCGATGGCCCGAGCCAATGGCGTGGCCGCGTTCCTGCGAGCCGAGGCGAACTGGAACCCCTCGGAGTCACGTCGGGCTTGAGCAAACCCGTCGGCTCCGAGATGGCAGGGGTGCTTCAGCTTCAGCGAAGCACCTCTCCCCGAGCCTCGGAAGCGGCCTGGATCACGCGATCATCCGGGGGAATTGCCCCGGCATCTTCGGTCAGCGGGACACGGGTTGGCTCGGCTCGGCGAGCATTGAGCTGCACGATCGGCCGAGAGACGGGATCAAAGACCGAGGAGGGCCAGCGGACCAGCCGGACCCCATTGGCCAGGGTGACCCGAGGAATGCTCGTCAGGGTGTTCGAAACCAGCGGAGGACGAATCGGTAAGCCGTCCTCACGGTGTCCGACGTGCTGGAACCGGGCGCCGGAATGAGTCAGTTGATCCAACCGCCGCCCCGAGAAACCAGCTTCCATGGCCAGATCGGCCGCGGGCCAGATGATCGCCGTGTCGAGGCGATCGACCGTGGCCAGGTTCATCTGCATGGAATGAAACGGGCCTTCTCCCGTATCGAGCCAGCTCAACGCGGCGGTGGCGGACGCATGATCGGCCACGAGCGCAGGCTCGGCGGATCGATCGCTTCGAAGGAAGATGTACTGTTTATGGCGATTGGGGATTGAACTGGCCGCCTGAAAGATGGCCCGAGCCCGCTCGTCGCCGACGACCATGTCTTCCTGGGCTGCAATCACGACCAGCGCCGTCGAGGCGGGGATCTGGTCCAGGGCCGGCTCGCTTGAGGGGAGGACTTCTCCCGGAAGGACCGTGATGAGCGCCTTGGGTTGCGGCAGTCCGACCTCATCGGCCATCGCCGCGAGTTGTGCCGCCAGATTGCCTCCGGCCGAGTGGCCGATCAGAGCAAATCGGTTACGGTCTGGTCGCGTACGGCCGGGGGCCGTGTCGAGCACGACCAGGGCCTTGCGAATGGCGTCGAGCGCATTGGGAAGGAACTCAGCCGGTCGGGTGGTCCAGTCCTGCTGATACCGAGGATAGATGACAATGTTCCCCCGACGGGTCAGATGGGCAATCCAGGCGCCGTAAAGGCCGGGGTTGGTCGACATCCAGCCGTGCAAGAAAACCACGACCGGGGCCGGTTTCGAGGGAGTGGGGTCGGTCGGCTCGAAGATCCAGTACGACCGGGGCCCTTCTCCGTAGCTTAGCGCGAGCATCGCGGCGTGAGGCGAGGGGTTCGCGGCATCCTTGGGATGGGGCGGATCGGCCGGGAGTTCGGTCGGTGGAAACATCCCGGCCACCATCAGAATCAGTGCTGATCCCACGTCAAACCCTCCTTGGTGTCGACGAACCGGGGACGGCCTGTCCCATGCTTCGGAACCAATAAGGGGCTCGGCCGACCCTGGGTTCCGGGAAGATTCCTTTGCATAGCCGTTCTGGGGAAATTCGGAAAGATGGGATCGACGAATCCCAGGAAAAAATTCAAGATTCCGCCAATCCTCTCAAGTCGGACGATCTGTCCAACCGATTTCCTAATGACGATTCGAGATGATCGAGCAGTCCTCGATCCCCGATTCCTCAAGGCGAAACACTGGACTGGCAGGGAAGCGAGTCCGGGGTTGATTCGGAATGCGAACCCGGAGTGCGGATGCGTGGCGATTGGCGCGTCGCCTGGGACGGTCGAAGCATTGTCCTAGGTGTGCTGCTCCTGAGCTTGTCCTTCACCGGCCCCGTTCTGGCCGAGTCGCCACCGATCCGAATGACGGTTGAGCTTGCCTGGCGGCCCGCCGACGACGAGGTCGGACGCGCTCATAACGAGGAATCGCCCGGCGCAATGCTCGAAGTCTCCTCGGGAACAGTTCTCGATGCCGTGACCTGGGATGAGACGAGGGAGCTTTCACAGGATCGTCCGGTTCGCCGACTCGATCGGCTGAGCAACGGGAACTTGAGTCTGGGATCGGGACCGAGGGGACGGGTCAGGGTTCGAATCGAAGCTCCGATCGAGTCAACGATCACGATTGTCACCCCGGCCGAAGGTTCCTGGACGCTTCCCCTGCTCGGCTTGCTCGAAGGGCCGCAACGAACGGTGTTGAAGTCGGGTCTCCTGTTCGAGGCGCATCGACTGGACTGGGATGGTTTGGAGGTTCGACTCCCTGGAGACGGGATCATGGCTCCGGGGGCGATTGTTCCCGCGGATGTTCGCGTGAACGTGTTGACTCCCGAGCCAACCGAGGTCTCGCTTCTACTCTCAGCCCGTCTCCGTCCGGTCCGATCGGATCGGACCTTGTGGGAGGAGTCGAGACGGCTGGTGTTGTCGACGAACCAGAGCCAACCGGCCCCAAACCTGTTCAACATCGCCATGCCGCTCGACGAAGGGACGTACGTTCTTGAGTTGAATGCGTCGTGGGTGCCTCGTGAGTTACAGGTTGATGGCTCTCGGTTGAGCCGATGGTGGAGACGGTTGCGCAATCAATCGACCGACGCTTCGGTTCGACGTGTGAGCCTTTGCGTTGTCAGTGCGTCACCCGATCCGTCGCAGAGCCACAAGCTCGAGCCACCCAGGCGCCAGGGATCAGACCATCTTGATCTGATCGTTGATACGACCGATCTGGGGAGGGGGAAGGGGCTCCGACCCCGGGCCGAGGGGCGGGTGTCGTCCTCGACGACTCGAATGGATGACCCGTGGATCGTGCCGGAGGAATTACTCGTCGATCCACCTCGCCGGGAACGGTTTTGGAACCTGGTCGGACGGGTCGGTGCCGAGAATCAGGCCCTGAAGCCAGCAGGTCCGGATGGCGTTTCCTGGGTTGCCATGCCCCTGAACGTGCCTCACCCGGATCGTCCTCATCGCCTTGATCTGGCGGTCCTCGGGGGCGACCCGGCAGCCGTTTCCGTGGCGATCGTGGCGCCGGGAAATCGTCCCCGGTTATTGCTCGATGCGAGGGGTTATGGTCCTCCGACCGTTGGGCCTGGAATGAAGACGCTCTTGTCATGGTCGATCTGGCCCGACACGAGCGATCCGGTGTTGATTGTCGTCAATCGCTCGGTCGAGCATCCGCTCTGGATCGGCGAGGTTCATCTCGTGGAATTTGCGGAGGGGCCAGCTCCACTTCGCGTGACGGAGCCTCCCGCCGATGGTGGTCGGTCGCTGGCAGTTCGGCTTACCGGACCTCGTGATCTCGAACGCTTCGGTGGCTCGAACGATCAGGGACCGGATGATCCTCATGCTCGGGCGGAGCACCTGGTCAGCTACTTGAAGTCGGTCGGAGCCTCGGCCGTGGTGCTGCCTGCTCCTCGGGTCGGGGCATGGGTTCGAGGCGCACTTGACGGGCAGGCGATCGAAGACGCGGTCGGCCCCGATCCTGATCTGACCCTTCTCTCGATGCTCAAGCGTCATCGCATGCGTGTTTTGCTTGAGATGGATGTCGAGGGACGACCCTTACCGGGTTTGCCACCCCCCGACGACCCGAGAGCCGAGGAACTGGGACTGGTTCGACTCGAACGATCGGGAACCTCGGAATCGGATCATCCCACTTACAATTTGCTCCGACCGGAAGTGCAACGCGCATTGACTCAGTGGCTGATCGAAACGGTTCGAGCGTCGGCGCGGGGGCAACGCCCTGTTTGCGATGGTGTCTTGCTGCACCTCGGTCAAGGGCCGACACTGCCGGGTCGGCCCGACTCGGGCTTCGATGATCAGACCTATGCCCGGTTTGTGCGTGATGCGATCAAAGGAGACGTGGCTCCGGGCCTGGACAAGGATGATCCCGAACGGTTCGCGGCTCGGCATCAGTACCTGACCGGGTCGGCGCTGGTGCCCTGGTTGACGTGGCGATCTCGACAGGTCGGGGCGTATTATTCGAGCCTCGCCGCGGCGCTTGCCGAGGCGAGTCCCGGAGTGAGTCTCATGCTCGTCACTCCGGGGCTCGATGATGGTCTGATGGGTGCGGAGGCTCGCCGGTTTGATCGGGATGGCTTGCCTCCCGACGCGGCCTGGCGATCACTTGGGCTGGATCTGGCCGACTGGCCTCAAGGTGGTCGTCCCGCCCCCTATCTGCTTCGGGGTGTTGGGACCGAATTGGGTGGGCTGGAACATGATCTGGCAACCCACCCTGCCCTTGATGCTCAGCTTATGAACCGGCCCGGTCGAGGATTTCTGCTTGGTCCTGACCAGCAAGGCGATGGCCGCGGAGACGTCGAGGGGGCTCCGTGGGCATCGCTCCGGCTTTCCGCGGTGTCTCAACCCTCAGGGCCGGAGGGGGACGAGGTTTTCGCTCACGCCGTCGCGGCGCTCGACGTGGGCTGGGTGGTGGTATCGGCCTCGACCTTGATCGGACAGGAAGACCGGTTCCGCCGCTTCGCAACCGTCTTTCGGAGCCTGCCCCGACCCAGGACCGGCCCGGTGGGATCGTCCTCGGTAGGGACGGTCGCCCGATTGGTGACGCTGGGCGATCGGTCCTATCTCTGCCTTGCGAATGACACACCGTATGTTGCTCGGGTGACGGCCGTGATTGGGGTTCCGCCGACGACCCTCATTGAAGACCTGGAACGCGGGATTCCCATGCCGGTCGATCTGGTGTCCGGCGGCCGTCGCTTAAGCACGGACCTGCCGCCGTTCGGCATCAAGGCGTTCCGGATCGGGGGAACGGGTGTTCGTCTCGAGTCGGTTGTGGCTGTTCACGATTCGAAGCGGGACGCACACCGATCGGCCGTTGCCCGACGGCTTCAGAGCCTGGCGTCAGGCGGATCGATTTCGCACCTGAATCCGGGCTTCGAGCCGGAATCTCTGGTCAGGCAAGCATCTTCCGGAGAGCAGAAGGATCAGGAGCTTGTGGGGTGGACGACGGAAGGAGTTGCCGGAGCCTCCCTCGCGATTGACGTGATCCAGCCGAGAACCGGCCAGGGGAGCCTCAGGCTCAAGACCTCGGAGGCACCTGCCACGGCAACCAGTCCGGCATTTCTGCCTCCGGGACCGGCGGCCACGCTCAGGGCCTTTGTCCGGACCGATCCACCCGATGCCGAGGTTCGGGTGAGAATCGAATCGGAACCGGAAGCGTCCTCGCCGGTTCACCTGGCCGCCGACCTGCCTCGGCAAGATCGGAGCGAGTGGACCCCACTGGCCTTGCGGGCTCCCGGCCTTCCGGCAGACGGCGAATCACGGCTCCGCTTACGGTTCGAACTGCGGAGTCCTGGGCGGCTCTGGATTGACGATCTCTCGCTGACCGGGCCGGGATTGGCCCAGGCTCGGAGTTGTCTGACCGCCGCGCTTCAAGCTTACGACGAAGGGCGTTACGCCGACTTCGCCCGCCTGGCCCGATCTCACTGGGTTCAGGAAGCCGGGGGGCCGATCGATCCCATCGAAGCGGCTCCGATCGTTGCACCGCTGGCCGGAGACGTCTCGACTGATCTACCCGCTCGATCGCGGCTTCGGTAAGATCAGTAACATCCGGGTTCGGATCACCTGAATTCTCCTGTGGGGAGAGCCCCTGTCGATGGTTTGGGGGGATTGGGTGGGTCTGAACTGATCGGGACCGCCGTCACGGAGACCAGAGCGTTCTGGTCCGGGGTGGGTCGGTCGGAGTGTCGTTGCGTGACCCGGAACGACCGCGAGGGATGTCCGCGAATTCCCCACAATCGCCTCGCGACGTCACACTCCGAGGAGGGTCAGGAGGGCCTCGAATGTTCGTCTCATGCAGCACCCTCTGCTTTGCCGATCGGCCGCTCGAAGCGGCCCTGCGTCAGATTGCCGAACTGGAGTTCAATAAGTTCGACCTGGCATTGGTCGAGGGTGGGCCTCACCTGAGTCCCTCAGAGGTCGCAGCCGATCCCGAGGCCGCCTTGCATCGTCTCAGGAGAGGCCCGAGCCTCTCCCCCTCTGCTCTGGATCTCGACTTTGGCGCGGTCGATTCGGAAACGCTCCGGAAACGGTTCGAAGCAATCTGCCGTTTTTCGAAACTGCTGACCGTCGCCGTTCTGACGATTCCCGCTGCGCCGATCGGTACGCCCCTGGATCAGGAAATCGAGCGGCTCTCTGCACTGGCCCAGGTGGCGAATCGAGAGGGCCTGGTGCTGTCGGTTCGGACGCATCGAGAAACCTTGACCTCAGACCCCGCAGTGGCGTTGAGCCTCTGTCAGTCGATCACGGGACTGGGAATCACGCTTGATCCGAGCCACTACGTTCTGGGGCCACACGCCGGAAAAAACTACGACGATCTTTTCCCCTACGTCCAGAATCTTCACTTCCGCGATACGGGCAAGAATCCCGGCGAAGAACAGGTCCGGGTGGGACAGGGAAAGGTCGATTACGCTCGAATCGTCACGATTCTCGACCGCCACGGGTACAACCGATCGCTGACCGTGGCTCTGATCAACCACGGTGACTGTTCGTTTGATGTCGAGGTTGAAGTCCGGAAGATGAAGCTGCTGCTTGAAAGTCTGATCTGACCCCCCCACCTGATTGAAGCCCCCGGTCTCCTCTCCTTGGCGAGGGAGATCCGGGAAGGCTATAATCCCCATCGCGGGATGGGTGGTGAGCTGCGATCTGGTCGACGGCTGCCCCAACTCTTGGCGATGATCGCCCCGACCTGAATTCCCCGAAGCAAGCAAAGCCACTTTGCGAGGCTGGCCGGTGTCGGGGAGATCGGGAGTCACAGCCATGTACGACCTTGTGGTCCTCGGGGGTGGTTCGGGAGGGTTGAATGTTGCGGGAGCCGCGGCGGCGGTTGGCGCGAAGGTGGCGCTGATTGAGGCGAACCGGCTCGGGGGTGAGTGTACGTTTACGGCGTGCGTCCCGAGTAAAGCCTTGATCCATGCGGCGGATCTGGCCCGTCGAATCCGTCTGGCCTCGCGTTACGGAATCACGGCTGGCGCTCCGGAAATCGACTTCGGCAGCGTGATGGATCGCGTGCGATCGGTCGTCTCCTCCTTTTCGGCATCGGACGTTGATGCCATGCGGGCTCGAGGCGTCGAGGTCATCTTCGGCCGAGCACGGTTCGACGCGTACGACACCGTGCTGGTTGGTGAGACCCGACGCATCCACGGTCGAGCGTTTGTGATCGCTACCGGCTCCCGTCCGGCGATGCCCCCGATTGAGGGACTCGAATCGGCCGAACCGCTGACGAACGAAACGATCTGGACGTTGACGGAACGGCCTGAATCCCTCGCGGTGATTGGTGCGGGGGCGGTGGGGCTCGAGCTGGCTCAGGCCCTGGCTCGTCTTGGCGTGGAGGTCACGATTCTCGAATCGGCGCCGCGAATCCTGCCCCAGGAAGATCCCGAAGTGAGCCGTCGGCTTCGGGGGGCGTTTGAAGCGGAAGGCGTCAAAATTTTTACTAATGCCGAAATCTCGAATGTTGAGTGTCGAGAGGAAGGCAAGGTGGTTCATTTCGTTGACCGAGAAACCGGTAACAGCTACCAGGCGGTGAGGGATGAGCTGCTCGTGGCGGCTGGACGCCGAGCAAATGTGGACGGCCTGAATCTGGAAGCCGTCGGGATCGTCGCCGACTCAAGAGAGGGGATTCCGGTCGACGCGTATCTCCAGACCTCTGCTCGAACGATTTACGCGATCGGTGATGTAATCGGTCGGAATCAGTGGACCCACGCTGCCGAGCGGGAGGCGGCCGTGGTGTTCCAAAACGCCGTTCTCGGCCTCCCGAAACGGTACGATGAAACGGTCATCCCGCGAACGACCTTCACCGATCCGGAGGTGGCCTCGGTGGGTCGGACCACTGGCTTCGAAGACTCGGAAACCGTTCGGACAATCCAGGTCGAATATGCGGAACTTGATCGGGCCCGGATCGAGGGACGCACCCAGGGGTTCGCCAAGGCTGCCATTACACCATCGGGCAAGATTCTTGGCGCCACGATTCTGGGAGACAGCGCTGCGCTTGTCTTACAAGAGTTTGTCCTGGCAATGGAACAAGGACTCACGCTCCATCATCTTCTCAACACGATTCATGCGTATCCGACTCACGCCGGACTTGTTCGAGCGTTGGCGACCAAGTTTGCCTCGACACGTTTGGAACATGGGTTGACCCGAGCGGCCCTGCGGCTGATTTATGGGTATGAACCTCCGGACATCGCGTCGCCTCAAGCGGAACCGCATGGAGAAAGGCCAGTGGCACCGACGGGAAATGCTTCACAATGACGAGACTGGATCACTCCGTTTCGAATGGGGAAATCACCCGGAATCCCTCGGAAACGCGGGTGTAGGCCTCGTGAGAACAACCGACGGACAACCATGAACCGTGCCTGACGACGAGGTATACCATGATTCGAATGCTGCCAGTGGTTCTGATCGGGTTCCTCTGCGGGGTTTCCTCAGGGGTAGAGACGGTCGAATCGCCGAATGTTGTGTTCATCCTGGTTGATGATCTCGGCGTGATGGACCTTGAGCCGTACCACCCGGAGACCTTTTACGAGACGCCGAATCTGAGCCGATTGGCGGCGCGTTCCATGAGGTTCACCCAGGGATACGCTGCCAACCCGGTTTGCAGCCCAACACGATATAGTTTGATGACGGGAAAGTATCCGAGCCGGGTTGGGGCGACCAACTGGTTTTCCGGAGTCAGGGAAGGACGGTTTCGGCCTGCGCCTCTAAATGCCGTGATGCCGCTGGAAGAATACACGCTCGCAGAAGCCTTGAAGGATGCCGGCTACCGAACGGCGTTTCTGGGGAAATGGCATCTTGGTCCTACCGATGACTTCGGACCAAAGGCGCAGGGGTTCGACGTGAATGTCGGCGGGTTTCGAGCAGGATCACCTCCGGGGGGATACTTCGCTCCGTATCGGAACCCTCATCTCGAAGATGGTCCCGACGGTGAATATCTGACGAATCGACTGGCAGAGGAAACGACGGAGCTGATCCGTCAATTCAAGGACGATCGGTTTTTTATTTATCTTTCCTTTTATTCTGTTCACACTCCGCTCCAGGCGCCGGACGATCTGGTGGAACAGTATCAGAGGAAAGCGGCTCGCCTGGATGTGAGCGATGCCGAACGGTTTGCTTCGGAGGAGCAAGTCTGGCCGGATGCCGGTCCGCGTCGCGTACGAGTGGTGCAAGACCACCCAACTTACGCGGCCATGGTTCAGAGCATGGATGACGCGGTCGGGCGCATTCTGGATCAACTCGACCAGTTGGGACTGAGTGAGAACACCGTTGTGTGTTTCATGTCCGACAATGGCGGTCTCTCGACGTCGGAAGGCTCTCCGACTTCGAACCTTCCCTACCGAGGAGGAAAGGGTTGGCTGTACGAAGGAGGGATCCGCGAACCGTATCTGATTGCCTGGCCCGGAGTGACGGACACGGGTGGGACGTGTGACGTTCCTGTGATCAGCACAGACTTTTATCCGACTTTACTTGAGATCTTGGGACTGCCCTTGATTCCGGATCAACACAAGGATGGGCTCAGCTTGGTGCCATTACTCAAGGGAGAGGAGGATTCGTTCCGTCGCGAAGCCTTGTTCTGGCACTACCCGCATTACTCGAATCAAGGGGGATTTCCGGGAGGAGCCATCCGATCCGGGAACTCCAAGTTGATTGAACGATACGAAGATGGACGGATTCATCTTTATGACCTCGCGCAAGATCCGGGCGAGCAACACGACCTGGCTGCCGACCGCCCTGAGTTGGCAGAAGCCCTGCGGAACCGATTGCATTCCTGGTATGAAGAGGTGGGAGCGGAATTTCTCCGGGCTCGAGAAGGTGGACCGGAACCGTGGCGGCCTTGATGTCGAGTGGTCCAGAGTTCATCCGAAATTGATGAGCATCCCTTTGCGCTGAGCGATTCCGTTGCCGAGTCGTCGTTCCAAACTGGATGAATCGAGCGGATTGATGTGGGCGTTGCCACCGGTCCGCGACTGGTTTCTGGAAACCTTCGAAACACCGACGAGGGCACAACGCGAGGGGTGGCCTGCGATTGCATCCGGTCGGCACACATTGATCTGTGCGCCGACCGGAACAGGCAAGACACTGGCGGCATTTCTCGCGGGGCTGAATCTGATCTGGAAGGCTTCGCCGTGTGAAGGAGTCAAAATTCTTTATGTTTCACCGTTGAAGGCGTTGAATTCCGATGTGGCAGTGAACCTGGAAGTGCCGCTTTCGGGGATTGTCAAGATGGCTGAGCGGATGCGAACACCGCTCCGGCCCTTGAGCGTGGGGGTTCGAACGGGTGATACGTCACCCTCGGAACGACGGCTTCAACTGAAACGCCCACCCGACATTCTGATCACGACTCCGGAATCGCTTCACCTGATTCTTACGAGCCGACAGCGAGAGACCCTTGGGACGGTCTCCCACGTAATCGTGGATGAGATTCACGAGCTTTGTTCCAGAAAGCGAGGCGTGAGTCTGGCGATTTTGCTGGAACGACTCTCACGTCTGACGACTCGTGACTGTGTTCGAATTGGGTTGTCGGCAACGCTCAACCCGGTCGAGGAGGTGGGGGCGTTTCTCGGAGGATGGAACACGATTGAATCGGCTTCGGGTCGACGACGAAACGTTTCTCGGCCGGTCTCGATTATCGATGCGGGGAGTTCCCAATCGGTCGATCTCACGGTGCGATCCATCAACCGCTCGGCCTCGACCGCCGAGGGCCATGACCTGGACCATCAGTTGCTTGATCAGATTCGCGCTCATCGATCGACACTGATTTTCGTCAATCACCGAGCGGAGGTGGAACGCCTGACGACCCGACTGAACGCCCTTCTGTCGCAGAAAAAACCCTCTCAGGACGCGCAGGCCGCTCGAACGGAGATTCGGTCGCATCACGGGAGTTTGAGTCTGGAGCAGCGTCGAGAGACGGAAGCGTTCCTGAAAGAAGGCTCACTCGCAGCAGTTGTGGCCACGGCTTCTCTGGAGTTGGGTATTGATATTGGCTCGATCGATCAGGTGTGTCAGGTCGGCTCTCCTGGTAGCGTTGCGAGAGGACTTCAACGTGTGGGGAGAGCGGGTCACTCGGTCACCGAAGTGACTCGGGCCTGCCTCTTTGCAAGGACGGATTCCGAGCGACTCGAATTGGTTGCGCTTGCTGATGCGATGCGCGAGGGAGTCGTTGAACCTCTGAGACTCCCTGAGCGATGTCTCGATGTGCTTGCTCAACAGATCCTGGCATGCGTTGCGATCGAATCCTGGGAGGTTCACGCTCTTTTTGAATTCATCAAGCAGGCACATCCTTATCGAAACCTCTCCTGGGAGGAGTTCGAAGCGGTCCTGACAATGCTTTCCGGGCGATCGAGTGCCACCGACGTGCGCGACCTCCGTGCCAGGATTCACTGGGATCGCGTTTCCCAACGTCTTGAGCCCTTGCCGGCAACACAACGGCTCGCTGTTCAGGGGGGAAACACGATTCCAGACACCGGACAGCTTCCCGTTGTGCTTGACGGAGGGACCCGGCTTGGGGAGTTGGACGAAGACTTCGTCATCGAGCGACGCGTGGGGGATGTGATTCAGTTAGGAACATCGACGTGGGTCATTCGATCGATCGACTCGAAACGTGTTCTGGTCGGTCCGGCGGAGGGACGATCGGCGATCGTTCCCTTCTGGAGAGGGGAGGGGTTGGGGCGGTCAGGTCTGCTGGGATCTCGGCTCGGAGCGCTTCGGAGATCGATTGAATCCTGTGTGAAGGATGACGCGTGTGGTGATTGGGTGGCGGAGCGATTCGAGCTCAGCAACGAGCTATCTCGGCAGTTGGTTGCGATCATCAGGCGACAGATTGAATCGGTTGGATGTGTTCCGACGGATGAGCAAGTCCTTGTCGAGTCCTTTCATGACGAGTCGAGTCTCCTGAATGTGCTGATTCAGACGCCGTTGGGAAGCCGCTTCCATCTGGCCCTGAAGTTTTTAATTCAAGGGTGGCATCGCGATCGGCTCGGGTTTGTCCCCGTGTGTTATCACGCCGATGATGGGCTTCTCATTCAGCTTCCAGGCATGACATCGCTGAATGAAACCCTTTTCAACGACCTTTGTTCGGCAAGTTGTGAGAGCACGCTCATTCGAGAACTCTGGGAGAGTCCCCTGTTCCAGCTGCGGTTTCGCCAGGTGACGAACCGAGCCTTACCGATGGTGGGGGTCGGTTTAATGGCTCGGGCGCCCCTCTGGTTCCAACGTCACCGCGCAGAACGGTTGTTCGAGGCGATTCTCGAGGACCCTGACCATCCCTTGATTCGTGAAACGATTCGCGAATGCCTTTCGGAGGATCTCGATCTCGCAGGGCTTCAGACCTTTCTCCAGAAGCTCGGAAAAGGCCACATCTCGGTTGAAACCGTGCCCCTTGGGATGCCCCTTTCTCCTTTTGCCTCGGAACTGTTCCATCAGATCTCCGGGAGATTGCGAACACAGACCAGGCGGCCGTCGAGGCGTCGGGGGCGTTTCCGGGCCGAATCGTTCCGGAAAGCAGACGTCCTAGAACCATCGATCCCCGAGTTGGTGATCGGATCGATCGAACCTAGTGCGGTTGATCGTGTAAATTCCCGGCTGCGGGGTCGGACCTATCCTCCTCGAACCGCAGAGGAGATGGCGGAGTTGCTCCGGTTTTGTGGAGATTTCGATGAAAATGAGATTAACCAGTCTTTGATCATGTTTCTTAAGGAATTACGTAATCGAGGACTGGCGCTCCGAATCGAGATCGATGGGGCGACAGATCCTCTGCGATGGATCACGTCCGAGGCGCTCCTACTTTATGAGACGGCGTTTGACGTGGAGTGTCTCGACAGTCATGCCATCCGCTCGAAGGGTGAAAATCTGGAGCGGTTCTCAAAAGATCAGGCTGGGGTCAGGATCGTTCAGTCCTACGTTCGATCACACGCAGTGGTCACCCTCGATCAGATTGTGGCTCGATATGGGATCCCGGTTTCGCGAACTCAACGGATTCTCAACAGGCTTGCACGATCGGGTGAGGTGATCTCCCTGGGCCGTTCGAGTGAAACGGAGCCTGAACGCTGGGTCGAGCGACGGAACCTGGACGATCTTCAGCGCTTCACGATGGCATTGCGACGAAAGGAATCGATCTCCGTCGATCCGGAAACTTTTGCAGAGGTGCTTCTCCGTCATCATTGTCTCGATCAAGCATCCCAAGTTCCAGGTCCCGAGGTTCAGGAACCATTGCTTCGACGGCTGGCGGGATTCCCGGCGCCAATCGCGTTCTGGGAGACCGACGTACTGTTGAGGAGAATGAATGTTTCGAATCCGAGCGTCCTCGATCAGTTCTTGAGAACCGAGCAATGGCACTGGCGTTGTGTCTTGGAATCTGGAAATGAACGCTTTCTCACGCTTGTGCCACCTGATTTTCCGGGGCCCTGGACGGTAGTGGATTCAGAACCATTGTCTTCGGATGCAGAGATTTTGTTGTCGTTGCTGCACTCGCGAGGAAACCTTGACACCGATGAGCTTGTTGCAATCAGTAAAATCGATCCGAGGGTTGTGAAAAGTTCACTTGAGGAATTGTGGACACGAGGGTTTGTCGGAGGCGATCGTCTTGATCCAATTCGAGGGGCGGATCGTGTCCGGCGTTCCCCGACACCGAAGTCCCGGGGAACTTGGTCTGCGGGGGGCTCGCGACCTCGTCGCGGGGGAGTCCGATCAGGGGGTTGGGGATGTCTCGGCGTCAAGTGGGTAGCATTCGCACGTTCGGATGCCTTGGGTTTCTCGGAAGGTGCGTCGCTTGAGGATTGGGTCCGAGTGCTTCTGGATCGTTACGGGGTTCTGTGCAAAGAGACAGCGAAACTTGATCGCTGGGCTCCTTCCTGGTCATCGCTCAGAGAGGCGCTGGATCTGGCTGAATTGCGCGGCGAGGTTCGGAGGGGCTATTTTGTGTCAGGACTCTCGGGGGTGCAGTTCGCAACAGAGTCCTTCATCGAGGCGCTTCGAACGCCTCGGAAGGAGGATCAGACTGCCTCTCCTCTGCTGATCTCTGCCATCGATCCCGCGAATCTCTATGGGGTCGGCGCGCCCTTTTCGTTGCCGGCTCAGGAGGGATCGGGGATTCGATTCACTCGGTCAACCTCGAACCATCTCGTGCTGCTCAATGGGCGTCCGTTAATTCTGTCGGAGAATTATGCGCGAAGACTTACGGTGCTTCCGTGGGCGAATGATGAAGCAATCGAGAAGGCATTAAGCATGTTCAGGGATTTGGCCGGTCCTGGAAGGTGCGTGCTCAAGGTTCAGGAGATCAACGGGCAGCCTGCTCTGGAAAGTCGTTATGCGGAGCCTTTACTTCGGGCCGGTTTCGTGCGGAATCCGCCTGGCATGGCCTATTATGCGGGGTGGTCACACAGCCCGTCCGCATGATAATCTTCTTGAAGTACAAGGGCAGTCCGGGCACCTCCGTCGTGTATTGACGAGGCAGGGTGATGACCGATCTTCACGTTGAACCGACGGGTGATCATCAACGACCTTTTGACTGTCTGGTCATTAGTGATCTGCATCTCGGGAGTGATGTGTGCCAGGCCCGATTGCTCGAAGAATTTCTCGAATGGGCCGCGGAACAAACGCGTGAGCTTGTCATTAACGGCGACATCTTTGATGACCTGAATTTCAAGCGGCTCAGCAAACGCCATTTTGCGTGCCTGAGGAGCATTCGCAGGCACTCGGATCGGGACGATCTGCGACTCACCTGGATTCGGGGTAACCACGATGGTGCGGCGGACGTGATCAGTCATCTGGTTGGAGTGGATTTTCTCGACGAATATGTGTTCGACAATGGGGAAATTCGGTTGCTCATCCTTCATGGAGATCAGTTTGATCATTTTATCACGAAGTATAAATGGATGACGTCCATTGCGTGCGGTCTTTTCTACGTGATCCAGAAGTGGGTTCCACACCGAGCTGCTCGGTGGATCCGGCGCATTTCGAAGCGGTTTCAGCGCAATAGCGAGGTGGTGCGTGATGGAGCCGTGGAGTATGCCCGTTCGAAGTCCTGTGATCACGTGACCTGTGGACACACCCACGCCCCGCTTGAGAGCGTGATTCATGGGATTCAGTATGTGAACAGCGGAACCTGGACCGAGCATCCCCCCTGCCCGTTTGTCGCAGTCAAGGGGAATCGGATGTGGTTGGAGCAATGGCCCCTCACTGATCTTCAATCCGCTTCGACCGAGTCGGACCAAACAAAGCGCGCGACGGCGTCGGGGGCAAGTGATCGTTAAATTGAGGTATTCGGCCGACATCGGGTTGGAATCCGGGATTGCGTCGGCCTGATCGCCCATTCTACGATACAATCAAAGCATCGTTGGACTGGCAGGGCGATTGGCTTTTGCGGCTCGCCCTCCTTTTGTTGAAATGGGAGCCTCCGTCAGGAGGCGGAGGACAGCGTGTCGAGCGATCAGACCCGGGTGGAAAAGGATTCGATGGGGAGCATGGAGGTTCCCAGCGACGCCTATTACGGGGCTCAGACCCGTCGGGCCGAGTTGAATTTTCCAATCAGCGGCCTCCGAATGCCTCGCGCGATGATTCGATCGCTCGGGCTCATCAAGAAGGCCGCCGCCCAGGTGAATCGGGATCTCGGGTTGCTCGACCCGAAGCTGGCCGAGGCGATCGTCTCGGCTGCTGATGCGGTGGCCGCCGGCAGGCACGATGACCAGTTTGTCGTCGATGTGTTCCAGACCGGCAGCGGCACCTCGTCGAACATGAATACCAACGAGGTCATCGCGGGGGTTGCCAATGAGGCTCTGACCGGGCAACGCGGTGGAAAGAGTCCGGTCCATCCCAACGACCACGTCAACTATGGTCAGTCGTCAAATGACGTCTTTCCGACGGCGATCCACCTGGCGGCGCTGGAGGGAATCGAGCGTCAGTTGATTCCGGCGATGGGCGAACTGGGCCTTCGGTTGAAGCAGAAAGCCGAGGAACTGGACGGAGTCGTGAAGATCGGCCGGACTCACCTGCAAGACGCGGTGCCGATCCGGCTTGGACAGGAAATCTCGGGATTCGCCGCCCAGGTGGACCACTCAATCCGCCGACTCTCGGCCGTTCGGGACGCACTCGGCGAACTAGCGATTGGTGGAACCGCCGTTGGGACCGGTCTGAATACGCATGAGGAATTCCCGGAGCGAATGGCCGCGAAGCTGTCCGAGGAACTCGGCCTGTCCTTCCGCCCGGCGGCGAACCACTTCGAGGCGATGACGAACAAGGACGCAGCCGTCGAGGCGTCGGCGGCGTGCAAGACGGTTGCCATCAGCCTGTCGAACATGGCGAATCAGATCCGATGGCTCGCCTCGGGACCTCGTTGCGGGATTGGCGAGCTGAGGATTCCCGAGCTTCAGCCGGGCAGTTCGATCATGCCGGGGAAAGTGAACCCGGTGATTCCAGAGGCCGTGATGATGGTGTCGGCCCAGGTGGTCGGCAACGACGCGACCATCGGATGGGCCAATGCGCTGGGCTCGAATTTTGAACTCAACGTGATGATGCCAGTCCTGGCCTACAACTTGCTGCAGTCCATCTCCTTGCTCACGAGCGCGGCTCAGGTGCTGGCAAGCCGTTGTGTTCAGGTCGATGCGGAGGTGGTCGTCTTTGGAGAGGTCCGAGGGCTGGAAGCGAACGTGGAGCGTTGCAACGCCCTGATCGAACAAAGCCTGGCCATGTGCACCGCCCTTGCTCCTCGAATCGGCTACGACGCGGCGGCGGCGGTCGCCAAGGTGGCGTCGAAAACCGGTCGGAATGTGCGGGACGTGGTCAACGATCTTGTCGGGAAACCTGCCTCGGATTACGAAGCGATTTTGGGAGTGGCCGCATCTCCGGCGGCTCAATCGATGGGGCCTCTCCGTCAGGATGAGGTCGATCAACTGCTCGATCCGATGCGGCAGACACACCGAGGAACGGGTGGCTGACCGGCCCAGGTGCCGGGAACCCCGTTCGATCCTTCTGGCCACCGAGAGGCGCGGGAGACTCATGATGGACAAGGCCGACCGACTCGATCGCGTGAATGACGATCTCGAAGACCGGTCGGCCGATCCCGCGCCGATCATCATTGTGCAACGGGGGCGAGCGACCTGGGGACGGGAACTGTTATTGTTACTTCTCCTGCTGGCAACGGCTTCCTACATCGTCTATGAAGAGTATCGAGGCCCATCGATCATCGTCAGGAACTCGCCGAGGCAAGACCCGCGCGTGGTGGATTCGGTTTCCGTCACGGCACTTTCCCCCGGTGACGTCGTAATTCGAGGCTCAGATGGAGACGCACGGAAGCCCAGTTCGCAGACTGACGATCGCGTGACGAGCTCGGGGGACGATGGTGTTGAGGCCGGCTCTGCCCAGAAGTCCAGTAAGAGCGAGAATTCCGGCGCCTTCGCGGTTGCAAGAGAAGATGAGGGAGAGTCCGACGAACCGGGCGACGAGGCCGCCCCGCGGGAAGGGATCGCACTCGAAGCTCGTGGGGATTCGGTCGTCGATCCCTTTGGATTTCCCGAGCCTCTTGCTGATCGGGACCCAGCGGCTCAGGAAGCTGTTTCGAAGCCAGAGGATGCGGAGGCACCGCGGAGAGCCAGTGCGGTCATCGTCTGGGATCAGGATCGCCTTGATCCACCGCGACGCGATCGGCCCAATGAGACGGATGGCCCCGGCGACCGATTGCTCGATGATCGGCTCGACCCTCCGCAATCGAAAGACGTGCCGCCGGAACGGAAGGTGGCGATTCAAACCCTTGCGCAGCGTCGCCATTTTCTGCAGTGCCTTGCCCTGGCAATTCGCCAGTATGGTCGACAGGCTGGTCCGCACATTGACGGGCTTTGCCGGGATTACCGCATCCCGTTACCATTCGAGGTTGTTCAACTGGAGCAACGTTACGGGTCGAATGTGTTTCTTTCAGGTGGTGATCTCGAACAAACGATCACCACTCTGAGACATCTGGGGGCTCCGGAGAGCTATCTGCTCGAACAGTTGAGCGAACAGATGAGCCGAACCATCGGCGCCCGGCACGGTCCCCGGAACGCGATGGAAGCTCGAGTTTTTGCGGCTCGTAAACTGCTGACGATCCCCCTTCCCGACGGCTTGCAGCAGCAGGCGGCTTCACGTCCTTCGATCGGGGGGTGAGGCAAGGAACGACTCCCGTTGAGGGGCCTCGACTGGCCGAGTTCAGGGAGAGCCGACCTGATCGGCCTGATGCTGCGGCATCCAACGCGTCTTGATCCAGTCGATAAAATCGTATGCGTATCGGCTGGGATCGGGCTCGAATTCGAGCGTGTGATGGGCGTTGGGATATTCGATGATCGTCTTGTCCGGGCTTTTGAGCCGTTGAACGTAGGCCCTTGTGCGCGTGTTGTCGACGATTCGGTCGTGTTCGGCGAGCATGAGGAGGCAGGGTTGTTTGACGCTGGAGGGGGCTCGTCGGGCCTTCCGATCGAGGAACGTACTGGCTGCAAGAAGGGCCGCGGTCGCAGTCCGGAGACTCAGAGGATCTTTGGCGATGAAGTCCTGGGCCTCGGGATTGGCCGTGAACAGGGCGGGATCCGCCAAAGGTATGGGGAAATGAGCTTTTCTTCTCACGAAAAAGGCCGCAGCAATGCGGAGGCGCTCGGCGGTGGAGACCCCAACCCGAGGTTCGAGTCCCGGGCAGATCAAAGCGATCCCGTGGATCAACTCCGGCTGGCGGGCCGCTGAGGTCACGACCAGCTTGCCTCCCCAACTGATGCCGCCAAGGATGACCGGGAGCGATTGCCGATCCTGCCGGACCTCTCGGCAAACTTCAATGACATCCTGAATCAGTCGTCCGGACGATGGACAGTGGCCCCGATCCTGATGATTCGATCCTGAGCCGCGGCGATCCGGAAAGTGAGCTTCGATTCCTGACTCGGCCAGTGTTCTCCCGAGGCGATGATACCAACCGGCATGGCTCTGGACCCCATGAAGGATGACGCAGATCGCCTGAGGTGAGCCCTCCGGATTCCAGCTTGAGACATGAAGCGGATAACCGTCCGAGGTGTGAATCCGTCGCGTTGTCGGCGCAATCATGGTGCGAGTTCTCGTCGAGCAACTGTCATCTGTTCGAGGGGGGCGCTTTGGACGGCCACGCCCAGGCCAGGGCCGGAGAGGGGGAGTGCCCGTCCTCCGTAGCGGAAGGTGATGTCTGGAGCCGTCAGGTTTTCGGCCAGGACGTGGCGGTCGTAAGACCCCTCCACGTAACGAAGTCCGACAAGGTTCGAGGCCAGGTGGCGACCAGCTGCCGAGAGGATGCCTGATTCTCCGGGATGACAGCCGAGTTGCACCCCCAGGCCGTTTTGAACAGCCAGGTCGATCAGGCGGAGTGTTGGAGCGATTCCGCCACACTTCGAGAGGCGAACGTTGAACAGGTCGGCCAGCCCGGCATCGATGGCCCGGAGGGCGTCGGGCTCTCCGCAGAGGGATTCGTCGAGCATGACGGGAATCCCGAGTTGGGGGCGGAGTTCGGCCAGTCGCTCCACGTCACGATGCGGGACGGGTTGCTCAAGCGCAGACGGATTCGATTCGCGGAGAGGAGCGATCCGTTCGAGCAACTCGTCGGCCGCCCAGGCCTCGTTGGCATCGAGGCGGAGATCCATGGAGGACCCCAGAATTTTCCGAAAGCGTCGAAGGCGTGAAGGATCATCCTGGCCTGTCACACCGACTTTGACTTTCACGTGTTGAAATCCGTAAATTCGCATCTTCCATGCGGAGATCCGTTCCTTGCGGGCTCCTTCCGCAGTGATGGCACCACTGTAGCGGACTGGTCCTGGGCGAGCGCGGAGGTAGGATTGTCCCGAGAGAAGCTGACGAACCGCGTCGGACATCGATCGGTTGAAACGACGCCCGTAGGCATCGAGCAAGGCGATCTCGACCGCACATCGCGCAGCATTCCCGAACATGCCGCGGGGGTCGTTCTGGATGCTGGGTAGACGAATTGCGGCGATCCGATTGACTGCCGTTTCGAAGTCGGACGGAGACTCCAACTGACGGGCGATCTCGGCCGTTTCAAGGGCATCGAGGGCGGTTTCGATGGTCTCACCCGTGACATACGATCGGGGCACTCCCTCGCCGTATCCGATCGTTCCGTCATCGAGTGTAACCCGAACGATCAGACTGTCGCTGACGGTTCGCTGATGCGAAGCATGCTTGATCGACTTCTTCAACGGCAGGGCAACATGAATCCCCTCGATGCTAACCAAGCCCATCGACGTCTCCCGGTCGCGTGTCGCATGATGATCGTTTTCAAGTCTACCCTGAGAATCTGAATGGAGTGTGCCGCAGGGGAAATTGACGAGATGATTCGACCCTGGAGCCGCACCGCGTGTTTTGTCTGAGAAGTTGGGTGCGAGGGATCGTGCAGTCGCGGCGAGTGTTCAGAAAAAGAACATGGAAATACCGACGCCTGCAAGAAGGAGGCCCCCCGCCGCGCCCAGCAATCGCTCAGGAACAGACGAACCGCGAAAGCGATGGGTCAGACGACGGAACCATCCGGCGGAGAGGGCCACGCCGAGTAAGGTTCCGGAGGCTCCTAGACTGAACGCGACCAGCAGAGAGACACCCAGCACCGGCTTTCCGGCAACCCAGGCCATTGCAAGCAGTAACACGGCGTCCCAGCACGGAATGGCACCAACGGCAAGGCCCGTGAGCATTGCCTCCCGAGCGGAGAGAATCGAAGTTCTGGGACCCTCGATGTTCGAGGACAGGCCATTGAGCATCGCCCCAATTCGCCAAAGGCCCAGAATGGCAAGGATGAGACCCACTGCTCGGGTCATCGGACCATCGATCCGGCCCAGCTCTGGCGGCAAGATCAGGACCGCGACCACGGCCAGGATCACCGCAAGGAGCAAGTGGGCTCCCGCGGCGGAACTTGCAAGGAGCAGTCCCTGACGGATCGGGTGGTCGCCCTGGATCGAGGCTCCCACCACCACCGACTTGCCGTGGCCCGGTTGCAGGGTATGGGCCGCTCCGAGCAGGAGTGCTGCCAGGAGCAGGAATGGTCGCGAAGTGTCCGAGGACTCCCAGAAGAGGCGGGTGAGCCGTCGCGGTTCGACTCGACCCTCACCCGAACCGGCTGCAAGTTGCCGGTTTGCGGCCTGATCGTCAGACCTTCCGGCGGGTTGAACGGCGAGGACAGGTTCAGGATCGTCCAGAGGTGCGTAGTCGATCGTGACTTCTCGGGTCTCCCGTTCCTCCTCGTCGGACATGAGAAAGAGCGGAATCTCCTCGACCTCCTCCAGGTTTGTCGGCCCGTCGTATCCGGAGATCCGGGTCGTTGGATCGTTGCGCAAGGCGAGACGACTGACCCCGTACGACGAGGCATAGTTCGAGTCGAGGAGATGAAGCCTCCCCCGTTCAGGGATCGAGGCACGAAAGACAAATCGGAGCAGAAGATGCTCCTCGTACTCCACGACCACGTCGTCGACGATCCAGGAAAGTTCGGTCTCGTCGAGGGTTGCCAGCAGCCCTCGCGCATTGAGCGGGGCAATCATGCGAGCGTAGCCCTCGATTCGGTCGAGACGAGCGTCTCCCGTCCGTTCGGGCGCGAGTCGCTTCAAATCTTGATAGAGGGTCCACTCGGTCTGACTGACCTCGTAGACGACCTGAAGCATGGGCGGTTCGAGAACGATCTGAAGGGATTGGTCCACCCGCTCGTTGGGGATGTCATGAGACCTGGCGGGTTGCGGAGCAAAGATCAGGAAGACAAGGCAAAGCACACCGCCTGACCGCCGGACCTCAGGCCGCAGACTCTTAGCCTGCGGCGCCGGGTTGATCGGCCTGATAGAACTTTTCCATCGCCCGGGTAACCACATAGATGACGACATTCCGGCTCACCGGCTTGGCCAGGACACAAAACGCGTGAGCGGACAGGGCTTTCCGCAAGAGGTTATCGTCCTGATCGGCCGAGATGAGGATCATCGGCAAGACCCCCTTGATCTGCCGAATCAACTGCATCGTTTCCAGGCCGCTGAGGCGAGGCAGGTGCATGTCCATTAAGGCGAGGTGAACAACCTCGTCACGAGCAATATCAACGGCCTGCTCGCCGGTCTCCGCCAGGAGGGTCCGGTATCCGGCAGGCTCGAAGATCTCTCGGAGCGACTCTCGGGTCTCGGAGTCGTCGTCCGTGATCAGAATCGAGAAAGGAGAATCGCCAGTCACGGGACGTATCTCACCCAGCAGGCGTCAGATCGGTGTGAGGTCACTCTCAAGAGACAGCAAATTGTAGACCGGAGCGGAATTCAAGTCGAGAATTGTCTGGGATTCCGTCGTAACCCATTCAGAGAAATGGGTTTGTGGTCAGTGGTTCTGGGCGTTTTTCCCTCTTATGTCAGCTGGACGGTGATTGAGTGTGCCAGTTTGGCAGGCGTGGAGAGGGGTAAACGTTGAGATCGAGGCGTCTGATTACTCCGGTTGTCCCGTTGCAAGGCGGTCGATCGGCAGTGCAATAGGCCGGCCGAACCGAACCGCGGGGTCGAAGGCGTCGGATGCAGCGAGCTCTTCCAGATCAGTCTGGATGTCCTGGAAATGGTAGCGCTCCAGGAGTTGCCCATCGGGAGCTGTGGCCTCAAGGAGTAACGGAAGGCTGCTCGCCTGATCCACCACGAGCCTCCAGAATTCGCCCTCGGGAGTTCTTCGCAGGACTTCAAGGCAGGTGACCTCGAAATCGTCGGGGACGTGAGGCCCCTCGAGCGTGAAATTCCCCAGCGAGGGATCTCCCGATCGGACTCGATCAACTTGTTCCTTGGTCTGTGTGAGAATGTGTAAGAGCCCCGCTTCGGTGATGGGATGGCGGCTGTTGCTCAAGGCAAGCGGACTCGAAGGTTCAAGCTGCATGGGAGGGACTGGGATCAGGGTCTTCCCGAGCTTGATGTGCATCATCCCGTTGCATTCCGTCTCAGAGTAGAGCACCTCTCGACCACGATTCGGCCCATCCGGCCATTCCAGACGGACAGCAAAGGGTTCGGTGCGAACATTCAAGACAACTTGCTCGGCAGGCTGCAACGAGTCTCGGACACGTTCCTGGCGATCCAGCGTGACCCGGTAATTCTGGATGCTGGTTAATCGAGCAATCCCCAGGTCCATCACGCGGTCAATTGCGTCGAGATCGTCCGGTGGCTCAGAGACCTCGTCCTCAGGGGGGCGAGAAACAAGGGTTGAGTGAGGCTCGACGCCCTTAGGATCGATCGGAGGATCGGATCGATCCGTCAGGTGATCCTCCAGCTCAGGAGGGGACGGCGCAGGCACCGGGGTGGCGATGGGAACGAATCCCGAACCAGGAGGTGACAGCGGTTCGGGCGTTGGAATCCCGTTGGGAACGATTGGAGGAGGGGTCCGGTTCAGGCGAGAGGCGTAAGAATCGCTGAGTCCGGTTCCGTGCTCGACCGGGGGAGCGTGCTCGTGAGCCGGCGCGAGCCGATGCTCGCCGAACCGAGGGCCCCAGGTTTTCTGGAACGGAGCACACCCTGAAACCATGATCAACACGACCGCCGTGAGGGCACGACGCGGTGAGCCATGGCGACGGATCTCACTCCAGTGCTGACCCGATGTCATCCCTTTGGCCTCCGAGCCGGGACTTGGTGACATCCATGTCCGCTTGCCGATGCCGAGATCGGCTCAACGGTGTTCGGGGATGTGCGACTCCACCGATTCGAGAAAGCGGTCAGGCCGCTCCCGATTGCTTCGGCTCATCGGCAAAGGTAAAGGTCGAAATGACCTTCAAATCCGAGAGCAAGCAAGGTTGTTTATACTGCTCAAGGGTCCCACCGGTCGAGGCCAATCGGCGCGATCGGAAGTCGGTCCAGGATCCAGGGACGACGCGACGCACCTGGAGTGGACCAAGGCGATGCGTGTCTCGCTTGTTTTCATACTCGACGTTGTGTCGACAGAGTTCCCGGTCAACACGCTCGGCGAGCGACTTCGGATCAACGGCTCCGGAGAGATCGTCCGATTCGACCAGCAGGGAATAAAACGGGGGATCACCCCAAGTCGGCAAGACGATGAAGGAACCGAGGGTGAGCCCTAGATCCTTCTGCGCCGTCTTCAACGCGCTGACGACCTGAAATTCCGACAGTTTCTCTCCAGTCATGCTGGAGATGTGAGACCCTTTGTTCAGGAAAGTTAACAGGGGGGCTCGTCCTTCGAAGCCGACACACTGAACCAGATCGCGAATCTGGTAGCGGTAAAGACCGCCGGCGGTGGTCAGGAGGATGAAATAGCGACGGCCTTCCACAAGGTCAGCCGCTCCGATGGCTTCGGGCTGATCGTCGTCCTCGGCTTCTTCGGGAATGAACTCAAAATAGTGGTGCTGATAATCTAGGATTCCCGCCGGAGAATGGTCTTCGACCGGGATCGTCATCCGTCCTTCGGAAGCGATCAGACCGGGGTCTCGGATTGGGGCTTCGCCGAAAACGTCGCTGAATTGGTTCAGGTAGGCGCCCATTGTGCCGCCAGTCCAGTTGGCGACCATTTGCAGGTCGGTCCAGTAGTCCTTGGGGAGCAATCGACCGGTTCGGTTGACGACTTCTTCCAGACGGCGGGCCGTCCGAGGGCGACGGAAGCGGGTTCGAAGGCGGAGGCTCTTGCGAACGTCGTCCGGAAGCTCCCACTTCGGATCGATCCGTCCATCGTGGAGATCGCGAATCAAGGTTTCCTTCTCTCGATCCCCTAATCGAGCGATGCCAAGCAGGGTGCTGGGGTTGGCGGCGATGATCGCGCCGAGGTTGCGAGCGACCGAAAGTCGCAGGGCAACGTAGTATTTCGCTTCGACATTCTTGATCCGCGACGCCGACGGTGGCATGCAGTAGTTCAGGCGCACGAGCGGATGCTGCATGGCGGCGGTCAGGCCCGTAATCGCTCCACACGGGATTCCCGCCGAGGTGGACGATTCTCGCCAATCACTTGCTAGCTGGAGGATGGGACGCATCCCGTCGCGGAGCATCCCCTCGTGAGCATCAAAGGCGAGAATTCCCCAGATCTTCCACCCGTCTCGGTAGGCGTTGAGCGATTCTCGAGTAACGGGAATCGTCTTCGGGCGAGCAGTGGTCCCGGAGGTCATGGCGAACATCATGACCTCGGTATTGGGACCGAACAGCGCGGAGGTGTGCCCCTCTCGAACCCGAGCCAGATAGGGTTCCATCCGATCATAATCGCGAATGGGAACCCGCCGACGGTAATCCTCGGGGGTCTTGATCGAGGAAAAGCCATGCTCTCGACCGAAATCGCTCTCGGCATGGCGTTGCAACATCGCCAGCAGTCGATCACGTTGGATTTGATCGGCCTGGGCGGTCGATTGAAGAAAATCGCGAGCGAGCCTCCGGGCCCGCTCGGCCATGGGTGCGCCTGCCCACCGGCGAATCACATGGAACATCGGGTCTTTGGCTCGACGAGGAGGTGAAAGTCATCCAAAGCCGGACCATCGAGCAAGTGTGACGGTCCGGGCATCCCTGCGTCAGCATGAGACGACGAGTTCGCTCATCTGTCAACCCGAGACGGTGGACCGATGGGCTGAGGAGAGCGAGACTTCCAGCAGGAACGGGTTGATGGCCTGCCCATCAAGGCCAGAAATGTCGACCTGGGACGAGGGGCCGCGCGGCGCTGAATTCCGAAAGAAGGTGGAAACCCGGTACCGGTACTCGTCGGGAACAATCTCCCGACAGCGATTATGCTTGGCTCCGGGAACCAGCCAGAGTTGCTTCGGTTCCCGGGCGGCATCAAAGAGGCCCTGCGCGATTGAGGGACCGATGTAGGCGTCTCGTTCACCGTGAATCATGAACAGAGGGCGAGGGGACAGTCGAGCCGCGGCGCGCTCAATGTCAGGGAAGACACGTCGAAGGCGCCACTGGGAGCGGAGGCGGCCCACCCATCCCACAAAGGCGAACATTGAAATGGGCATGTATCGCCAGACGAACCAGCGGCCGACGTAAATTTCTGCCCATCGAAGGATGTAGGCCAGCATGGTTCCCCGAGTCGGGAAGGCGCCGTCTGTGGCGACGGCCCAGACATCACGCGCATCGGCGGCAACGCACAGGGCGGATCCCCCACCCCGGCTGACACCGAACAGGGCGAAGCCGGCGGGATCGTGGTCGGGGCGAGATCGCAGGTAGTTCAGGGCCGCCTGAAGATCACGGATCTCCCGCCCGCAGACCCACTGGAAGGGTTCGTAACCTTCCTCGGTGTCGCTATTGCCATGATTCCGGAAGTCGAAGGTGAACAGGTCGAAGCCTTCGTCTCGAAGGTAATCGGCGTAGGCCAGAGCACTCCAGCGATTGCCGAGAAACTCGTGGCAGAAGACGACCACGCCCAGTCGTTCGGGAGTTCGGGCCCGGAAATAGCTCCCGACAAGTTCCAGTCCGTCACTGGTTGCGAAGGTGACTTCTTCCGCCTCGGGCAACGGATCGACGCGGAGTGGGAAGAAGACCGGGCGTTCCTCGAAGATCCGGCTGACATAGGGGGTGTACCGAACAAGGATGTAGACGACGAACGTCAGCATCCCGATGAATGGCAGCGAGGAAAGGAGCAAAACAACCTGGGTGCTGGACACGTGGTGATCACTCCGAACGGACGAGCGTCGTCAAGCCGAGCCGACACGAAACAAGCGTCGGACAGGGATCCTTCGAAACATCAATGAACGAGGATTAATCTCGATAACGCCCGAGAATCAAGGCAATGTTCTGTCCACCGAAACCGAAGCTATTCGAAAGCGCGAGATCCACCTTCAAGGAACGGGCTTCGCCGGGAATGTAGTCGAGATCGCAATCGGGGCTGGGGTGCTCAAGGTTGGCCGTTGGGGGGACCACACCGTCTCGAATGGCAAGTAGGCAGGCGATCGCCTCGACACTTCCGGTGGCCGCGATCAGGTGGCCCATCATGCTCTTGGTGCTGGAGATCGGAACCTTGTACGCCCAGTCTCCAAGCGATCGCTTGATAGCAAGCGTTTCGATCCGGTCGTTGACCTCGGTACTGGTCCCATGAGCATTGATGTAATCAATCTGCTCGGGGGTGATACCGGCATCTCGGATCGCTTCGTTCATGCACGTAATGGCGCCTCGCCCCTCATCATGACTATCGGTGAGGCGGAAGGCATCGGCCGTCGAGCCGTATCCGAGGACTTCCCCGTAGATGCGGGCTCCGCGGCGGGTGGCATGATCGAGTTCCTCAAGCATGAGCATGCCGGCCCCCTCTCCGATGATGAAGCCATCTCGATCTCGATCGAAGGGACGGCTTGCATGCTGGGGGTCGTCGTTACGCGTGGAGAGGGCCGTGAGTAAATTGAATCCCGTGACGCCGAACGGGTGGATCATGCTATGAGTGCCCCCGGAGAGCATGACATCGGCATCTCCGTAGCGGATCAATTCCACGGCCTCACCAATGGCCTGAGCACTGGCGGCACAGGCCGTCAAGCAACTGGCATTCGGGCCTCGGGCGTCGAGATAACTTGCAAGGTGAGCCGAAGCGGTCCCAGGATCTTGCTCAGCTTCGTGAATCGGGTGAAGCAGGTCCAGACCTTGCCGGACAAACGAGGCCGTATTGACCTGATTCGTGTCCTTGCTGGCCCGATGGACGAGATCCACGAACCGAGGGAAATCTTGCTGCCCCTCCCCTGCCCCTAGATAAACCCCGAACGACGCAGGGTCGGGACGCGAGTCCTGAGTATACCCGGCGTCGTCAAACGCCATCTTGGCGGCAGCAAGGGCGAACTGAGTGTTCCGGGAAAACTCGCTGTAGCGATCCGAGTCTGGAAGATAAGCGTTCAGGCGGAAGTCCTTGACCTCCGCCGCGATCTGGGTCGGAAACGTTTTGGCATCGAAGAGGGTAATGCGATCGACCCCGCTACGACCTGCCAGCAAGGCTTTCCAGGTCGATTCCAGGTCAGACCCGACAGGGGTAACCATTCCCATCCCGGTAACGACGACGCGACGTCGCATAAGTGAATCCTCGGGCAACGCGGCCGATGACGCCCAGATTGCAGGTGAAGTGCTCAGGAGGAGACCGACTCTACGGGGCCGACCCGGACAGCGAGGGCGGCAACTTGCCCGTAACGGTTCAGATTCAAATTGACGAAGACGGGATTCTCGGTCGGACGGGGATCACCGTGAACGACGTCGATCTCGCACTTCGGGTCCGGCTCGTCACAATTCAAGGTCGCCGGAATAAGACCCGCCTGGGTTCCAAGGAGACTGGCGATGAGTTCGATGGCACCGCAACCGCTCGCCGTGTTCCCGGTGTAACCCTTCAAGCCGGTCACCGGCACCGATCGACCAAAAACTCGATTGTAAGCCCGAGCCTCTGCCAGATCGGAATCGACGGTTCCCCAACCGTGAGCATTCACGTGGCCAACCTGATCGGGCGTCAGTTGGGAATCACGAAGGACGCCACGAACCGCCAACTCGGTTCCCCGACCCTCGTGATCGACCCCGTTCGAAGAGATGGCATCACAGGCTGAGGAGAATCCGAGCAACTCACCGTAGATGGTGGCCCCGCGGCGCCGGGCGTGTTCCAGTTCTTCAATGACAAGGATGCCGGCCCCTTCTCCGGGCACAACCCCACACCGGTGGGAATCGAACGGTCGGCAAGCAGCCGAAGGTTCTCCTTCCCAGGTGCAGTTGAGCTTGTTCAGCTTCATTCGGATGAAGCTGAGCGGGTGAATTTTGGAGTCAGCTCCACCGGTAATCATCACATCGGCCTGGCCGCGTTGAATGATGCGGAATGCCTCTCCGATGGCAGCATTGGAGGCGGCTTCACCCTGCGTGATCGTGTTGCTCGGTCCTCGACAGTCGTTCAAAATCGAGATGTGGCACGCAAGCATGTTTGGTAAGTACTTGAGCATCCAGAGCGGTTCAATCTCAGGAATGCCATCGCGCCCGTACACCTCAAAGTCGAACGATCCGTCCTCCCGGGTGGCGAGATTAATGGCGGGTGCCAGTTCGTCGAGATCCGTCGAGATCATCCCCGCACCCAGATCAATGCCGATTCGATCGGGATCGATCTGGCCATCAATAAGTTTGCCGTCCACCACGGCAAGTTCGGCGGCGGCCACTGCGAGTTGAATGTCGCGGGCCATGTATTTCAAGTTTTTCTGAAGTGCCTTGCGATGTTTGTCGATAGCCAGTGCCTTCGGATGAAAGTTGATCACTTCACCCGCGGCGGCGCACGGTAAGCCATCAATCTCGAAGGAACTTAACCGATCAACACCGCCGCGTCCCTCGCGCAGCGCCGACCAGTTGGCCTCGAGGCCGATGCCGAGTGGGGAGATCAGCCCCAACCCGGTGATCACGACGCGGCGTTTTGGAACGACGACCATGAGCAAGACCTGAAACGGGGCGTGGGTACTCGTTGGGGAAACATCAAGTGAGCGCTTCCCGATCAACCGGAAAAAGACGAAGCACGAGGCAAACCATCAGTCAGTCACGCTGTCCGGCGAGATTCTGACTGGATTCTGACGAGGGAAGGTCGGGCTGGTCCCCGGAAACGTCAGCGGGTTCGTCCGGAGGCGGAAGTTGCCGAGCGCGGTCCTGGGCCTTGGCCAGATCCAGCACTCCCAGGAGTTGCTGGGTGAAGACAAAATTCTTCGGGCCAAAGATCTGATTTGATCGTGACTGGTCGAGATGAGCAAAAACGATCTCGACATCGGCGAGCAATTGGCCGTCGAGAAATGCCTTGGCATCGACGACGGCTCCCTCGCTCCGCAGGTCGGAGAGGGTCACCTCGTAGATCAGTTGATCACCTGCGCAGGCAACACCGTGAAACTCGGCCCGGGGAATTTTGGCCAGGACGACTTTCTCGGCGAAGCCCTTGGCTTCACCGACCAGGATACCTCCGGTTTGGGCCAGGCCCTCGATGATCAGCGAGGCTGGCATGACCGGATATCCGGGGAGGTGGTCGTGCAGATGTTCCTCGGCCAGAGTGAGGTTTTTGATCGCCTTGGCGAACTCTCCACTCCGGAACTCAAGGAATTTGTCGATCCAGATCCATCTCATGGCGGGACCGCAGGGGGGTAGAGCGACAGACCGTTCCGGAAAGGGGTGGACACGGTCTGTCGCGGAGACGGCTCAAACGTGACTCGGGCCCCAACTTCGAGACCCGCTGATGCCTGTCGTTACGAGGTCAATGACCCTCAGGACTTGGTCCCGTCGAGTTTGTTCGAGACATACTGAACGAGCGTCTCAACCGTGTAGAGATTCATCAGTTTGTCGACCTGCGGGTCGGCTTCAAACTCGGTGAGATCCGCGAACGGCATGCGCTGCTTGATCTCTTCCAGGCCCTTGGGGGTGAGTTTGCCGTTCTCGGTGAATTCCGGGTCGGAGATATTCTCCGGGAACAGTTCACCGCGAGGAATCTTGATACTGAAATTCCGCTCGAGGCGGAACACAATATCCAGCAGATCGATGGATTCTGCACCGAGGTCGCCGAAGAGGGTGGCGTCTTTGGTGACGTCCTCCTCGTCAACTCCGAGGGCATCGACGAGTGTCGACTGGACCTTCTGGTAGATTTCGTCGTGGGTCGGCATGGTTCCCTCGATCTGCCTGGTGTGTAGAGAGGTCTAAACGGGACCAAGGGAGCCGGGTTCTCCGACCGGCTGCAACCAATGATCCACGTATGGAAGGGGGAAGGGTCCGAGTCGCACGGGCCATCCTCGGCCTCGACGAATCGAAGATGTCAATCGGGGCGGTTCGGGCGAGGACGCCATCATGACCGGTTTCCCGAATCTTTGCAACATCATCGGCCGGGACGGACGATGACTGCAGTCCATCGCCTGATTCGGGTTCGCAAGCCTGAGTCGATCCTGCGTCCGATCAAGACGAATGGGACGAACTAGTCATCACGGCAGGTTCGCTAACCGAACCGTTCCGACTCATGGCCTTCGCGGCAACCGAACCCTTGCGGAGCGTTGCGTAGAGATCTCTCATCTGCTCGACGATCTGAGTGTCGGTTCGATGAAGCGCGGGGTCGCGTTCACGAAGGTTGTAACGCATGAGGGTGAATCGACCGCCGACCATGACCTGATCGTCGATGACCCCTTTTCCCTTGAATTCGGATTCCCGATCTCCGTGCTTGATCAGATCGACCTGCAGGACGAGGCGACGGCCTGGTTCAACAAAACTGCCGTACTTGATCGTCCGCGCCTGCTTGAGCAAGATCACGCTATGAGAGAAGTCTTCCATGTCTCGAATCAGCCAGGCACCCGCTTGCGCCAGGGCTTCGAGCATCAACACGCCAGGCATCACGGGGAAGCCCGGGAAGTGGTCGGCCAAGTACTCTTCGCCGAGCGAGAGATTCTTGACCGCCTCGAGACGCCTTCCAGGCTCGAGGTCGAGGATCCGATCGATGAGCACGAATCTCATGGATGCTTCTCAACTCAAGGTGTGGCCCGGTCGGGAGTTCGAGGTTCGAAATGCGCCTCGGGGAACGTACAGGAGGGCCGACGGATAATCATCGGCACACTATAATCAAGACCGGACGGAACCAACAAGGCTATCCCCGTGCACGGCAGCAAGTTACCTTGGAAATCTGCTTGAGTTTAACCCCCAAGACGATTCGGTCAAATGAAAGACCAAGGCGGTTCGGCTTCTGATTGTTGCCCAGATCTCCCATTCCGCAAAATCGGCATAATGGGGCGCGTTTCTGCCTCCTTCATCCCACGAGAGTGTCACAGCCCATGATCGCTTCCTTGTTGACCAATCTGGTGATGGTTGGCGTTTTGATGAGTGAGGTTTCGGATCCGCCCGTGGTCTGGTCTCCATCGGGTGATTGGGTTGCGTTTGTAGTCGCGACACCGTCGGTTGAGCATTCGCTGGCACGATTCCCCTTCTTTCCGCCCGAGAATGATTGGGCCGAGTCGAACGCGACCCGATCCGATCCTCTGGGCTCCGGACGAACCTATCGGCTCTGGGCCGTTCGGGTTACGGATGGCCAGGCGTTGAAGGTGGCAGAGAGTTCCTACTCCCTCTCCTCCCCTGCGTGGGGACCGGACGGTCGAGGACTGGCGTTCGTTCAGGTCGTGGAAGATGACCGAGACGACTCCTTGAGCTGGGAGGTTGTAATTTCTTATGGCGAAGACCGGGAGGTGGTCCGTCGCCGGCCGCTGCTTCGAAGACCGGACCGGGGCGAGGTCCTCATGGCGGAGTCGGTTGGCTGGGAGCCGAGAGGGGGGGTGTTGGCGGTCCCCGATCCAGATCATGCGGCGGTCGAGTTGATCGAACTCAAAACCGGGGAAACGCTCAGGCAACTCGATGACGCCCGGTTCTTGTCGTTTTCACCCCTCGGGAGTCGAATGGCCTTTTTTCGGTCCCGAGGAGACCGGTGGGAGCTGATCGAGAGTGACCTGGACCTGGGGCCGGAGTCGGATCGCCCCGTTGATCTCGTCGCCCAGCCCTGTCAGCCAGCCTCATGGACTTCGGACGGGCAGTCGCTGCTTTACTTGAAACCGGGAAATCCCTCGGCCGAGGGGCGACAGGTTCGGTTATTTAGCTATCGGATGAGCGAGCGAGTCCCTCGGGAGGTCAAGGAGATTGAGAGCCCGGCCTTGCCCGGGGAGCAGATTCTCGGTTCTTACCTGAGCATTGGTGCGGATGGGCTCGATCAGTTCTTCGTGGTCCAGTTCTCAGGTCGGTCCACGGCGATCGCATACCATCAGGGAAGCCATCCCATTGATCGGATTCATCCGTTTTCGGGGCTGGGCATGATCGGAGCACCAAGCCTGTCTCCTCGGGGAGATCAGCTTGCCTTTCGATTCGGAGGACCAGGGGGCGGATCGCTTCCGGCAAGGATCACCCTGAAGGACAAGCGACTGCATCCGTTGCTTCCCGACGACGAACTTCGAGCAGCCTGGATCGTCGCCCTCGCAGAGGCTGCGGAGCCAGGCACTCCGCCTCGGGAGCGGCCGACCCGATTGCCCCTCGCGGCCGAGCTTGGCGAGGTTGGGCCGTCTCAGGCATCGTACAAGCGACTTGCGGAGCTAGGTTCCCGACTGACCCGAGACCTGGAAACCAATCCGGTGAGTCGATCGCTGCGGGTGAGACCAATCGCGTTCTATGCGTACCTCCAGCAGGATTACGACGGGGTCGATCGAGTCTTGCACGAGTTGACGCGAACGGCGATGAATGCGGATCAGGCCCTGAGACTCCTCGGATTCCAGGCACAGCTGTGCCTGGCTCGAGGCAAGGATCAGGAGGCCCGAGAGATGCTTGAGTTCATTCGGCACCAGCACCGCGACGAGATCGCCCGGATTGAGGAAGACGGTAATGGGGGATACACCGTTTCTCGAGGCGTGCTCAATCGAGTCTCCTGGCCTGACGAACTCTGGAAAGCCTCAGAACAACAGGTCGAGCCGAGATCCGGAACTCGTCTGGAAACGCCTGCAGAACCTCCGCAGGCGGCTCCTTCTCCCTTCGACAACGCAGTCACTCCAGAGGGGGCACCTCGTTCCTTGATCGAGATTCCCCCTCGGCCTTGACACCAACGAGGAAGGATTAGAGGACCGTAAAGAGGACGACCTGAGCGATTCGAACCATGCTCGATCGTTGCGAGGTCGTGATGGCGCCCTCTTCGACCCAAAGGGCGATTCGTCCCACCATCCCCCGCATCATGAGGCGTTGGGGGCCCGGGATGCGAAGCTGTTCCTGGTGTTCGAGGAGTTGAGCCAGAACCATCCCGATCGCTTCCGCCTCTTCGATCCACGGTGTGCGATCGGTATCCCACTTCGGCAGAGCATCCGCGGAACTCGCCTGGCGAACGAAGCGTTCGATGAGCGTGGTTGCAGCCGTGAGCTTGGCATAGTCGATGGTTTCGGGAACATCGTCGGGTGAGTGGTAAACGGGGTTCTCCCCGGTCGAGAAAAACAAGAACGGAATCTGGTTCCAGCGAAACGGCCCATAATCGCTACGATCGATGACGAGTAAATCGGCGCCAACGATCCCGACTTCAAGCGGAAGCCCGGCGGAAGCGTTGGTAATCCAGGGGCGCAAACCTGGACTATGTTCGGTGCCCATCACGAAGAGCATGTTCTCGCAGATTCCCGCAAGTGATCGTCCGAGCATGTCAGCGGTCAGGAACAACCCGATTTGCTCCAGCGGGACCGGTGGTTGTCTGACAAAATGTTGAGATCCCAGTAAGCCCTCTTCTTCCAGATCGAAGAAGACAAAGAGGATACCTCGGGAAGGACGATTCGGACCGTCCATGAGGCATCGGGCAACTTCGAGGACCATGGCCACGGCCGTCGCGTTGTCGTCGGCCCCGGGGTAGAGCTGCCCTCCGCGGATTCCGAGGTGGTCATAGTGTGCCGAGAGAATGATCCAGGAATCGGCCTGCTCGGGATCGGTTCCTGGGAGGCGAGCGGCAATGTTGCGACCGTTCAAACCCCCGGACGCGAATTCCTGGTCAAAGCGATCGCCGAACGCCGGCTCAAGTCCGATTTCCTGGAGTTGTTCGATCAAAAAGTCGCCAGCGGCGCGGCCCCCTTCGCCCCGACGTCCTTCGAATTCGGGTGACGCCAGGCGAAACACATCCTCGCGGAGTCGGATCAAATCCGGACCTGTTGCCGACGCGAACGGAACCGCAAAACCCGAGCCGATGAGGATGAAGACGGCAATGTCGAGCGGACGGCGCATCAAATCTCCTCCTGATGTTACTGATCGAGGCTGACCCTCAGAGGCTCCGTTCCTGAGGGACTTTTGGGCGACACCATCCCGACGAGCGTCACGAACCGAACTTCAGAGAGAAAAACATCGGGCTGGAGCCGCCGCGCGGGACGTTTCAGGTCGATCATACTCGGGACTCTGGCGGAGTCGAAACACGGAGGTGAGGCATGACCCGCAGGATGATCGTGGCTTCGGCAATTCTGTTCGGCCTGACTGTTGGATTCGTTGCGGCACCGCAACAGGCCAAGGCCCAGGATTGGACCTCGTTCTACCACTGGCCCTACGTACCGCCCCAGGTTCCCGGTAACGGGGTTCAGAACAATCAGCTTTACGATGGCTGGTACCTCTATCCCAAGGAAATGCGGATTGTCCCGCAGATCCAGGGACCTTACTACCGCAACTTCTACGGTGGGAAGAAATTGTTCGGCCTGGATCGACAGCCGCACTGGTTCCACGACTGGAGCAACAAGAAGAAGTACTATCAAGGACATCACTTCGTCCTCGATGTCTTCTAAGTCGTAAGCCGGCTTGACGGCGACGATGAGACAATTGCTTCGACGCGAGGGGAGGCGGGCCGATTTTTGGCTCGCCTCCCCTCGTGCTTGTTGTGGAAGACGCAAAGGGGAATCCGGTGCCATCTTCCTCGGTCGTCGCGGAGAGAACCAACGCATGCCAAGCAGAGCATTCCGAGACGACCATCGGCATTAATTCGCCATTTTCAGGAGTGATGCAAGAAAGAGAAGAATGGTCAGCCCACCTGCGGCCCAAAGCGCCAGTTTCGTCCCTTGCGAGAGCGGGGTGGGTGGGGTTTCTCTGAGGTATTGAGCGAACGGTTTCCGGGAAGCTTGGGTCACGGAATCGGGGGGGATGGACTCGACCTCATCATCGTCGAAAAGATCATCGCGGACAGGCATGGTGAAACCTCCATCGCGGGAGGAAAATGGTTCAGAGACGTGCCTCGAACGCCCAGTCCCAGCTTCGAGGATGATCCGTGAATTCCTGGCCGAGAGGCAGATTCGCGTCCCACGGATATAGAACCTGCTCCAGCCGAATGGATCGAAAGCCGGCTTTTCGGAGCCGATAGGTTACCTCGAACGATTGCCAGAACTTTTGTCGGAGTCCTTGAAACGCGAAACGACCGAAGGCGAAGTCGTAATGATGATGCTCAGCCTGTTGCGCGGCGATCCGATCGGCTTGCGAAGGGGGAAGCCCCTGGTCCAGGGCTCGGTCGAGCAGGAGCATGGTTTGATACTGAATTGCGTCGATCGCTGGCACAACCCCGAAAAAGACTCCTCCAGGACGCAGGCATCGATAGACCGCGCTGAGCGTACGGTCGATCTCCTGGACATCGGGCATGACGAGCGAATTGATGGCGACCGCCACGTCAAGTGTGCCGGCCAGATCGTCGATCTGATCCATCGGACGAACAAGAAAGCGAATTTGCTCCGCCTGGTCCCCCAGACGCTCCCTTGCGGCCTTGATCATCGCCGAAGCGAAATCGACCGCCGTAACCTCGCGGAATCGCGACACTAAGCGGGGAAGTAATGGGCCTGTCCCGCAGCCCAGATCGATCACGCTCTTGGACTGGGCGTTCGGAATGGCCTCGATCGCCTCAAGGATGGGGTTCTCAACTCCGGGCTCGAAGGGGTCGAGAAATAGCTCGTCATACTGCGCCGCGTGTCGTCCCCAGTGGCGCGACTGGGCCCGTGTCGTTGTCCTCACGCGCGTGGATCCTTCATGGCGGTGCCCTGTGCGGGATCGGATCAGGTCCTTCCCAACGGTTCGTGATGACCTGATCTTAGCAGATTCCTGCGCTCGGGTGACGCGTCGCCTCGTCCGGGTTTGCGGCGAGCACAATCAGTTGCCGATCCGTGACGTCGATTCCCGTCAGCCTTGGAAGACCGATGAGATCAAATCGGCCGGAGTCGGTATACGCCCAGGTTGCCAGAGATCGACGGTGGCGGACCCGCTGCGGGAGGGCCCGCCACACCTGAGCGGCCAGCCGATCAATCGGGGCGTCTGCCTCGACCAGAACTCGACGTCCCCGTCCGATCGCCTCGACAATGGGGCCGACACGGTGGTCCTTGTCACGATCGTTTGTCGTGGAGCGTGGCAATGTCAAGTTGCCCGGAGGAAGTACCGAGGTCTCAGGCCCCCATTGCACTCGAAACACGGACGTTAGGCGGAAGGGGTCGAAGCGAACACGATGGGCACTGTCGGGGCTGAGGAAAATCGCATGAAAGGCAGCCGCATCGGGACGTCCCACATCGTCGCTCCCTGGAGAAAAGGGGCGAACGAGGAGCCAGTGACCATCCTCAAGCCAGCGAGTCACAAGTCCATCGGGGGGAGCGGCCCCTCTAAGTCGTTCTCCCAGCCGTTGGCAGGTGTCTTTCATGGCTGAGAGCCACTGTGTCTGGCAACCGGGAGAGAAGCCCAGAACATCGTAGCCCCGGTGCCAGAAGGGAAAACTCCCATAAACGGCTTGCTCGAAGGCAATGGTGGGTCGCGTGAAGGGCCACATGAACACTGAGACTCGTGCTTACTCGGTGGCGTCGGCGACCCGGCCAGTCGAGTTGCCTGAGGGACGGGGAAGGTGGGGTAATTCGAAATCCGATCGGAAGATCAACTTCACGAGCCCTTTACTCCGAGCAGGTCGAACCGTCCCGTTCAATACCCGAATCGCCAGCGGATCATCACCGCTCCGGAGCGTGGCCACGACCGAATCGGACCAGTCATGATCGGTGAGCTGGATCACCACGTCGTCGCCGTATTTCCAGCGAACTGGTCGACCAAAGGTGTAGTTCCAGATTGGCTCGCTACTGTTTGGAATCACGGGGGACGGGCCGTATTTCTCGCCATCGACCCAGAGGGTCACCCCAAGATCCGGCCCCCCTCCCCCCATCGTTTTCGTGATGCTCGGATCGACGCTTCCCCGGACGAGGGTGACCTGGTAGTCCTGCGGTTTTGTCAGTTCATCCCATCGTTGTAGAAAGGTACGGGCAGCCTGGGTGTACTGTCCCTCGGGATTTGATTCCAGGTAATCTCGAAGGCGTCGGGCAACCTCGGGGAGATCGTTGGGAAACGACGACCAGTGGTCGAATGCCTGACGATAGAGGAATTCATCCCGACGCTGCTCGATGCGCGTGATGGATTGCTTGGCCTGTTCGACGTACGAGCCACCCTCGGCATGGGCACGAAGATAATCGTGATAGCGCCGAATCTGTTCATCAAAAGCCTGACGGGGTGACGAGGTTTCGAAGGCAACCGCCCGATCGAAATCGCGACGGTCAAGTCGTTCGACCCAGTCGACGATCAACGCACGGACCTCGTCGGCTCTTGGGCTCTCGGGACGGGCTTCGAGGAAGGTTCGGGCTCGCTCGATCAGGTCGAGGTAGTCGGGATCAGGGAGTCGGGCATCGACGAGCCAGGCATCGACGATCTCACGGTCGCGTCGAGCTTCCTGTTCATCCAGCTCCTTGCGGATCAACTCGGCGAGTTCGACCGCCTGATCCGCAAACGGGGTGTCAGGATCGTCCCGAAGAAATTGCTGGATCATCTCCAATCGCGCTTCTGCAGACTGGCTGGGGATGAGGGCCTCGGCCCGAATCTCCTGCCAGCGACGCTCGGCTTCACGGCGACGGAGGTTCGTCTCCGCTTCCTCGATGACGGGAAGTTGCTCGGGTGAGCGTTCTTTTAACTCGGCAAGCTCTGCGCGAAGGACGTCTTGCTCTCCTGTACCAACCTCGGCTCGTAATCGAGCAACCTCGACCCGAGCGTCGTCTCGACGGGCACGGGCATTGCGAGACTCCTCGGGCCAGAAAATCGGTTGAGTCGGATGCCAGGCAAGGAATTGCTCCCAGCGACGGGCAATCTCTGGAGCCGAATGTCCGCCACGCTCGTAAGCAAGTGCCAGATGATACCCGGCGGCGTCGTAAATCGCCGCACCAGCGATCAGCGCGGCAAGGGCCGAAACACCCCGAACGAGACCACGAACCAGAGAGCGACGGCGCAGGGATCGGAGGCGTCGTCGATACTCGATGAGCTTCGTCGAGTTCGGATAACGTCGAGCGTAGGCACGGAGGCATCGGGAGATTCGAGAGGCGTCGCGAGGCGCCAGATCCCAGATCCATTCCAGCAGTTCGCGATCAGTCGCCTCGACCTGCTCGACGAGCCAGAGCAATGGCCCTTCCAGCCCCATCGGCTCCAGGTGTTCCGGGGGTGTGCCGTCGTCCGGTGCGTTCACACCGTAAGAGCTGACGGCAAACACCGCAGAACGAGGCGCATGCGAGGCCAGCGCGTGCCGGGTCATCCCGAACCGTGATTCGACGACTTCTTCGGCCCGCTCCGGTTCCGGCCCTCCGGCGGCGAGAACGCGATCGTACTTGGTTAGGAGCAAGGCGACCGGCCGACCGATCATCGTGTTGTCCGACGCGCCGATATATCGCTCCAGAAGATGCTCGACTTCCTGTTGCCGACGTCGCCGCTCTGCCGGTTCAACGGACCCCGCGGCGTCGAGGCACAGCAACACGGCGTCGCAGTCGGCGAAGAATTCCAGAATCGAGGCGTCGGAGCCTAGGGCAACATGCTCTCCCTGGTAATCCTTGACGATCAAATCGATTCGGGCTGGTCCCCGATAGAGGCGTAATTCCAGGTCGGTTTCCGTGAGGGTTCCGGCCGGAGATTCGCCCGCCTCGATCCGGGCGATCTTGTCGGCGAGATACTCTGCTCCTCGAGCCCCGACCGCCGCGAGTCGAATCCCGGGAATCTGACCAGCGGATGCTTCTCGATAAAACATTGCGAGAAGCGTGGTTTTCCCGACGGCTCGATGCCCAAAGAGCGCGATGCGCCTCGGGCCGGTGAGTCGGCGTTCCAGAGCATCGAGATCAGGGGAGCGTCGAGTTGCCATGCCATGCAAGCTGGGGTTCGAGGCGACAGGAGTTCAGGGGCGTTCGGGGAGAGCAGGAAGCCGTTCTTTTGTGATCTGCGGGATCAGAGGGAACGGCTCCCCTGCAGATCAGGATGACCGAACGGTCGCCCGAAGACCGCGTCCGACAAATCGAAATGGAGCAGTCAGATACCGTACGGGCAATCCCACGATGACCAGAATGGCCAGGACCGCAACAATCCCGGCTCCGATCAAGAGCGCCCACCGAAAGACTGGGCCACCCAAACTGGACAATCCCAGTCGATCGGCCAGTGAGTGTTCCAGACCACGAGCAGCCCCCGCCCCGACCGCCCCGGCCAGATCAATTCCGGCCTCGGCGAACTTTGAAACGGCGAACTCGGTGATTCGACCTGCCGAATCGACGAACTTTTCCGGGTTGGCCAGGAAGAGCGCAAGAACACCTGCGGCCGCGAGTTTTCGCTTGTGTTGCAAAACTGGTCCGACATAGAAGTTCCAGCCGGGACGCCCTGAACGGCGAAGCACGTTGATCGCCTCGGGACCTTCTCGAGCAATCACCTCGGCCACGTCATCCCCATAGACCCGAACGGCTGTCATTCCGTCAACCCCGAGCCGCCGGATCATCACGTCGGCCTGATCGGGATAGCGTCGGGCGATCCGCTCGGCGGCCTCTCCCATGCGAAGGACCAGGCGTTTTTCGGCTGGCTCAAGAGCGCGGAAGGTGCGCAGGAACTCGGGATCGGAGGTGTCGAGCATCCGGGCAAAACGCAGCTCGAGGGCGGTTTCGGTCGCCTCGTTGATCGGTCGTCCCGCGTGGGCGATCGTATCGGATCGGCGAGCGAGGGTGGAAAGATTCTCGCCAGCGACCTCGTCAAAGAACCGGCCCGAGATCCGACCCGACTGGGCGAGCTCAGGGTCTGTGGATTTCACGACCCTGCGAACCACGTCGTCCATCCAGCCGATTTTGTTTGCCATTGCCGCTTGGGGAGCGGCCAGCAGGCACAGGAGGGCCAGACTTGCGGTTGCCGGTCGAACTGGGAATCGCCATCGCATGGGTTCGTATCCTTCATCTTGTCGAGCACCACGCGGGACCGGCCACCCGCTCGATCAATCCTGGTGGTGCAATGACACTCCTACGCTTTGGTCGTTCAGAACGCCTGTGGTTCGACGGATGGGGATGCGGTCAGAAACCGGCAGTGGATCGTTCTGGAAGCGGTCGGCTTGAGGAAAGGTGTTCTTCCATCTTATGGATGGCAGCGACCCCGACCCCTGCCTGAGTGGCTTCGATCGCGAGATATTTGAAGCCCTTCCTGGGCGGTATGCGACGAATCAGCAGTTCGCCTTGTTTGAGAAATCGCATCGGAGCCCATGTGGAGAGCCGTAGTCCGGATCTGGCACAGAACGGTCGGGCCATTTCGGTCGCTTCGCGCAGATCGAGGCGGGCGAGGGCCGCGGGCGTCTTCTTGAGCGTCTCGAAGAGGCCGCCAGCGGATCGGACCACCCACCATCGAGCCGCTCGAGCGGTGGCGTCGGTCGATTCCATGGCCGTGCGCCGAACGGCGATTCGACTGGCAAGTTCCGCCGTTTCCTCACTGGCGATTCGACCCGCTCCTCGAATGGCTCCCTTGGCTGCGGATTTGACTTCCGAGCGAGCGATTTCCGAGGCAACGGCACCTTGGGGCTGCAAGGTCGTCAGGAACAGGACATCCGCAATGATGAACCCGGCATCAACCACCGCCCAGGCATATTCTCCCCGGGTGGGAGAGTAGCCCTTGCGCATGACGTCTCCGAGGTGAAGGAGATCGTAAAGCGGAAGGAACTCGTAGTAGGCGGTTTCCGTCGATCCGAGCGACTCGATCCGGCCAATTCCATCACGTCGGATCATCTCGATGGCCTGCTGGCCACTCTCTCCCGAAAATTTCGTCATGGCATAGGCCACGTTTTCCAATGTCGATCGTTCTTGTTTTGCCTTCAGTTCGGCGAGGAACTCGGGAGAGGCGTCTGCCGAGGCGATCGGTGGGATCACAGCCGGGCCGTCGCGGCGAAGAATTTCTCGAAATCCCTCATGATCATCGTATTTCGTCAACATCGCCAGCGCCGCGGCGCCGTGCTCGGAGATGGCGGCGACTGCCCGTTCCTGATCAACGTGGTTGCTGGAATAGTCGTACACCACCGAGGCCGCGTCGGGGCCGACTCGGCGGAGGGCTCGTTCCGCCTCGACACCATGTTCGGCGATCAAGCGCAGGCCCTCGGGACTCCCTCCGACCTCGGGAATCAGGTTCAAGGCTGCCGCATGACGCAACTCGGACGCAACCATCTCAGGAGATCGACTCCGGAGGCGATCGACGACGTACGCTTCATTGACTCGAAGCACGATCAAGGCATGATCCAGGGGGATCGCATCTCTGAGAACCAGGAGAATCGCACCAAAACGATGCACCGTGGCAAAGCCGTCGAGACCTTGCAGCCGAAAGGCATCGAGCGCGAGGTCGCCGTAAATGTCGATCGTTCGAACCGCGGCTTTCAGGTCTGGAGAGCCCTCGGAGAGATCCAGGCACATCAAGACCGACATCAATTGTCCGAGGCGGTCAGGCTCGTGCTCCCAACGCTCGATCAGTTGAGTGACTCCGATTGGATCACTCAGAATCAGGGGCAACGCAGAAGGGAAGGAGGCCGCGGCGCGACGTTGCCGACCATTGAGACGCGAGATGGATGTGATTAGAACCCGTCGGTCGGTCGAGTCGGAACGCTTCAGGCCGAAGTACTCTCGCCAGTTAAGCAACAGATCTGCCGCGGCTTCATCGTCCACGAGCGTGGCGAGGCGACGAAAATCCTCGGAAGCATGTTCGTACAGATAAATCGCTTCGAGGTCGAGCTGGTCGAGCAGTTGCAAGCCCCGAAGTCCATCGGTTCGTTCGATCGCAATTGCGTTGCGGCCGAATCGCTCCAGAACTCGTTCCACAAGTTCCGGATGGTCGGGATAGGCGTTGCGGATCCGTGCCTCGGTACGAGCGCGTTCAGCGTCCGCTGTTTCAGCGGCGGGTTCGGATCGCGAAGCAGATTCAAACGCTCGAACTGGAAGGTCTGGACGTTTCGTCCCGAACTTCAGCAGCACGCCGAGCGATCCGAGCAACGCAGCGATGGCAATGATCCGCTTCATGGTCTAATCGCCTCGATCTCCGGGGTTCCGCCGGATCGTTCGGCAGCCCGTCGATCCAAGTGGTACTCCGCCAATGGGATGCGAATCAAATGCCGATCTCCTCGGTTCTGTCTCGTTCGCATCTTGCCGATTGCAAGAATCGCCAGTGTTCCCTGGAGAAGTGTAGCCGTCAATTGGAGCTTTCCGGAAAGAGCGCCTGGGAACGGGATGGTCGCTCAGGCGCGATCGTTAAGTTGCACAGGACCGTTATTCTTTCGACGAGCGAGGGGGCGTTGCCTTACACTTCGCAAGCAAAAGCGAGAGGCCTGCATCCTCGAATGATCTTGGAGAGACATTCGTCGGTACGGTCCGTCCATTGCTCAAACTTCGAGGTGATTCCGTGCTGATTAATCCCGAAGAACCCCTGGCTGGTGTCAAAACCAAGATTGTGGCGACGCTTGGACCTGCCACAAGCAGTCCTGAAATGCTCGCTCGACTGCTCGACGCGGGAGTGGATGTGTTTCGTTTGAACTTTTCTCATGGAACGCATGAAGAACATTCGAACACGCTCGCAATGATTCGTCGAATCGGCTTGGAACGCGATCGAGTCGTTGGTGTTCTGATGGACCTCTGTGGTCCAAAGATCCGACTCGGAGAGCTTCCGGAGGGAATGCTTGCCTGTCAGACCGACGAGATTTACACGCTCACTCAAACTCCCACGGGCACAGCGCGTGAACTGACGAGCACGTATAACGAGTTACCCGAAGATCTTACGATCGGCGATTCAGTTTTGTTCGCCGATGGCACCGTGGGGATGGAGGTGATCGAAACGGCACCGGGTCTGGCCCGGCTCCGCGTCTGGCTGCCGGGAGTGATCCGATCGCGGCAGGGAATCAATGTTCCCGGGACCGGCTTGAGTTTACCTTCGCTGACCGAGAAAGATCTGAGAGATCTCGACTGGGCTGCGGAACATGAGGTGGATTTCATCGCGCTCTCCTTTGTCCGCTCGGGAGCCGATTTGGCTCGGTTGCGTCACGAACTCGACCAACGGCAGATTCGAGCCAAGGTGGTCGCGAAGATCGAAAAACCACAGGCCGTTGACGATCTGACCACCATCCTTGCGTTGAGCGACGTGGTCATGGTGGCGCGAGGGGACCTGGGAGTTGAGGTGGATGTCGCCCAGGTTCCGGCAATCCAGAAGCGGATTGTCAAGGAGGCTCACTCGGCCGGCGTTCCGGTCATCATTGCGACACAGATGCTCACCAGTATGGAACGGTCTGGCCGCCCCACCCGAGCCGAGGCCAGTGACGTCTTCAATGCCGTAATCGACGGTTCCGATGCCGTCATGCTGTCTGGAGAAACCGCGATCGGGGACTTTCCCGTTGAGGCGGTTCGAACCATGAGCCGCATTCTGGCTGAGGCGGAACGATCCGAGATCGTCTCACGGTCCTTTGAGGGCCGCGCGATGGGACGAGAGGTGGGCTGGGTGTCTCCGATCACCGAGGCAGTTGTCGAGGCTGCGAGTCTAGCCTGCAGAAAACTGAATGCCGCACTGCTCGTCGTCGCGACCCGGTCTGGCCGATCGGCACTCGTGGTCTCGATGCAACGCAACCGAACTCCGACGATCGCGCTGGGTCAGACCGAGCAGGTCGCTCGGCAACTCAGTCTGCTCTGGGGGGTGGTTCCGAGGACGATTCCTGCACCCATTTCCGACCTCGACCAGGCGGTCGAGCATGCGGTGACATGGGCAGGCAAACACGGAGTGGTCGGTTCAGGAGATCGTGTGGTGGTTCTTCGCGGGTTTTTCCCCGATCAGCCGACTCACAACACGATGGTCATTCGCGAGATGGAACCCTTGTCTTAATCGAGCCGGAGTGTGTTCCTTAGCTTGCAACACTTGTCCGGACTTCCTCGACGACCCTCGGAATAAACGCGTCTCGGTCAGCGATCACAATCTGACCGAGACCCTCCTCACGGGCTCGTCGGAGCGCGTCCATGACGACATCGAGCAGGACATCAGCCTCTCGGGCGTCGTCCGGAGAACACGCTGCTCCGATCGCGACCCGAGTGAATTCGTCCCAGTCGGTCACCTCCAGAATCGATCGAGCCACGGTTTCGGCAATGACGGTGGTGTTATCGGTGGATGCATTCGGTAGCACGGCGATGAGTGTCCGTTCGTCATGCTGAACGACGAGATCGCTTTCTCGAAGGGTTCCCATCACCGCATGGAGGATTCGATCGGACGCAGTATCCGGGATGGATTGTGATGCGGAGCCTGACTCGTCGAGCTGGTCAGGAAGTCCGATCGCAAGCACCCCTAGTGGTTCTCGTCGACGCCGCGCCAGGAGGACCAGTTGTCGCAAATGGGGGAGAAGAAAGATGTTCGGATGCAAGACGAGGCCAGGATCAGCCGGAATTGAGAGGCGGAGATGCCGCTCGCGACCGAGCAGGCGGTCGCCGATCGCCGCGATGGCACAGAGCGATTCGAGATCGGTTCGCACCGAGGAGGGGATCCGGCGCCCCTGGAACGGTGAGACGAGAAGGGTTCCAAGGAGGTCACTTCGATAGCGGATCGGGAACTGAAGGGGAGATTCCGACGCTTGCCCAAACAGAGATCGACTCTGCAGCACGCGGTTGGGGCCTCCAACCGGACGGATCTCGACCCGAGGGGCTCCGGTCAGCGCCTGAGCCGATCGGAGCAGGAGCGTGTGAACCTCATCACGTTGGGTCGATGCGCCAACCGCTTCCAGAAATCGGGGGAGGACCAGACTGGAACGGGTCGCCAGGCCCAACAACTCGGCCCAACGATGACGAAACGGCTTGGGTTTGGGTTCGCTCGATTCCGGAAGCTGGGTCATGATCGTTGAGGTGTTGATCGTCGCTCGCATGGGGGCTTTGCTCCGAATCCTCGGATCATTCGCGCGATCGAGGTGAACCGGACCGTACTCCAAGAGGACCGTAGGTCACGGTTCGGCTTCGAGCAACTTGGTCTTGTCAGGATCTCACGATCGGGGCACCATACCGACCCGCTCCGGAACAGAGCACAGGCTTCTGGACCGGAGATCGCCTGTCCGAGCGTCCTATCCGATCGGATCTTCGGCCCCGCTTCTCTGCAAGACCTGCCTTCGAATCTGGGCCGCGATCGTTGGTCGAGGTCGAGCAGAGGATTGTCATGAAACGACCCAGGCCCCTCTCGGCTGCGCTCTTCGCAGCGCTGATCCTTCCGGCGGGCCTAACCGGCTGCGCGACGGTCCGGAATCAGGCTGTGCTGCCCAATCCGTTGATCATCCAGACGACCAGCTTCGACGCCGCGTGGGATGCGACAGTCCATGCGCTGGACGAGGATTTCGAGATCGATGAGGAGAACCGGCTGGCCCGGAGAATCTCGACCTATCCGGAAACGGCTGCGACCATCGTCGAGCCCTGGCGTGGTGACTCGATCGGACTCAGGCAACGGCTGGAAGCGACCCTACAAACCTATCGTAGGTTTGCGATTGCGACCGTTGAGCCGGTTGCGGAAGGATTCGCAATCAACGTTGAGGTTTGGAAGGAGCTTGAATTTCTTGATCGGCCGGAGCGGCAGAACGGCGGGATGGCCGCCTTCCCCCAAGATTTTCAGATCAATCGATCACGAGAGGTCGTGGGCCCGATTGCCCCTCCTCTCGGATGGATTCCCGAGGGTCGAGACTTCGCGCTCGAACAGCGCATCTTGAACCGGATCGAGCGTGAACTGCTCGATCCAAGAGTCTTTCCCTGATTCCTCGGCGTTCCTTCACGAACCCAGGTTGCAGGCGAGCGCGTAATAGACCTCGACGGCCTTCTCCAGTTGATCGACCGCAATCCACTCGTCCTTGGTATGGGCCTGGGCAATGTCGCCTGGGCCGAGAACCAGCGATGGGATTCCAGAGGCTGAAAGCGGTCCGGCATCAGTCCCGTATGGGACTGCGGAAATGGGAGGACGTTGTCCCAGGACCGTGCCGATGGCCTCTCGCACCGGTTCGACCCAGGACGATGCCCGATCGGGGCCGAGCGAAGGCATGCGGACCCAGGGTTCACTGAAGGAAAATGGCACCGAATCGCCAAGCTCGCATTGAAGTGCCTCGCGGAGTGCCTGGCGGACTCCATCAACATCTTCCCCAGGTATGACGCGTCGATCGAGGTCGATGGCGCAAAAGTCCGGAACGACGTTGACGCTCTGCCCCCCTTCAATTCGACCAACCGAGAGCGTTGGTGGTCCAAGGAGCGGGTCGGGTGTCGAGTCCTGGAGACGATCGGCATACTTCTGGATGGCGTTGAGTACGTGAGCCATCCGATAGATGGCGTTTACGCCGTCACGAGGCCGAGAGCTATGGCAGGCAACGCCTTCCGTCAGAACTTTCCAGCGAACGGCTCCCTTGTGGGCCGTGACGACTTCGAGCATGGTCGGCTCGGCCACAATCGCCAGATCAACGGGAAGACGCTGGGAGGCCAGTGCTGAGGAACCGGTGTGCGTGTACTCCTCGTCGACGGTACAGGCCAACAGCACCCGAGCGGCTCCCTTCGGCTGATCTTTGACCAGTCGAGCGAACGCCGCCAGCATGGCCGCGAGGCCCCCCTTCACGTCGCACGATCCTCGACCATAAACCCGGCCACCCTCCACGGTTGGCTGGAATGGTTCGATGACCATTCCTTCCACCGGAACGGTGTCTTGATGGGCATCCCAGAGCAGGGTGTGTTTTGCGTCGGGTGGTTCGAACCGAGCGATCAGGTTGTCCCGGCCTGGAGAGATGGTGGTTCGCTCATAAGGAACGCCGAGGGATCGAAAAAATGCCTCAAGGTAGTCCGAAACACGCCCCTCGAAGAAGGGCGTTTCGTGAGGCACGGATCGACCCATTGGGTTAACGCTCGGTCGCGCCACCAGATCACAAAGGATGTTCACCACGTTCGGGGCAGACACAATGAATCGCTCCGCGGCGAGCCGAGCCGAGCCCCTGCCCTCTTCGAGGTGATCCTGGGGCCGGCGTGACGAGAGGCCGATCGGCCTGATCGAGAAGCACGATCACTTCCGGTTACTTGACCCGTTCGACGTATTTCCCATCGCGAGTGTCGATCCGAACTTTCTCTCCCGGGCCGATGAACGGAGGCACACTGATTTTCAGGCCGGTTTCGGTCGTGGCTTCCTTGTACTGGTTCGTCGCGGTGGCTCCCTTGATCGACGGAGGGGTGTCGGTGATCGTGTGCTCAACCGTGTCGGGTAACTCGATCGAAACCGGCTTCTCGTCGACGTAGCGAACGCTCACCTTGGTGTTGGGCAACAGATACTGCATCGAATCGCCGATCATGTCCGGCGAGAAGGTGAGCTGATCAAAGGTCGAAGTGTCCATGAAAACATGCTCGTCCCCTGACGAGTACAGGTATTCGTACTCCTTTGATTCGACGAAGGGGACTTCAATCTGGTCGACCGAGCGAAAACGCTTGTCGATGATCGAGCCGGTCTGCATGTTCTTGAGCTTCGCCTGGACCATCGCGCGGAGGTTGCCGGGCGTGTGGTGGTAGAAATCGTGGACAACATAGTTGGTACCGTCCACGATAATCACCATTCCGCGGCGAATGTCAGTCGCTTTTATGTTCATGGCAGACGAGGAAAAATGCGGGCTCTCGGGAAAGAGGATCGCACCGGGGCAGACCGGTACGAGATGATGGAAGATGTTATTCGATCGAGGTCTACGTTGCCTAGTCCAGTTCGGTCGCCCGAAATTCAGGAGATTCGAGAGGCTGGAAGAATGCCGCAGTGAGCCAGGGTTGGAACAATTGGTCCGGGATCAAAACCGGCCTCGGTCAACCATGCCCGATATTCGGCGGCGCTATAGGCTCGACCTTCGGTCAGCGAGAACAGGGAAGCCGAATAGAGTGCAACCGGCAACGGCCCATCCATCGCATCGTTGAGGAACACATCGTGAATGAGCAGCTTTCGTCCGGGAGAGAGTGCTTCAGACAAACGGGAAAGGAGGGACTTGCATTCCGGGATATCCCAGTCGTGCAAGATGTTCGAGAGCAAGACGGCATCGGCTCCATGAGGAACTGGGTCGGTAAACATATCACCGGACCGACATTCGAGGCGATCGGCTACACCGTGTTCCTCGGCCAGTTCATGGGCGACCTTTAGCACTTCGGGGCGATCCCAGACGATGGCGGTCAGCTCCGGGTGACGCTGTAAATAGGCAATGCTGTAGAGTCCCGAACCTCCTCCGACATCGAGCAAGGTTCGGCATCCGGAGAGGGGGAACGCCTCGGCCAGTACCGGCGCGACGTTTCGGGCTCGACCGGCCAGCGAGAGGGTTAACGTTCGGGCGGCTGCCTCACGCTCCATCGCTGAATCGATCCCCTCTCGATAGACGAATGCAACCCCTTCTTCTGTGACAGGGCCGGAGGTGGCTGGATGGTTCGAGCGCAGCCGTTCGGCCATTTCGAGCACTCCGGGGCTTCGTTCCGCCAGCGTGAGATAACATCCGATGTCAAACGGGGAGCCGGGAACGAGATGCTCCCGGGAAAGCTCGGTGAGTTCGAGATCTCCCTGCTCATTCCGGCTCAGGAGTCCCATGGCACGAAGCGCGGTGAACAGGACCGTCGCGGGTCGGTCCTGAAGATGGAGGGCGGCTCGCAATTCCGCTTCGCTGCGGGGAGTGTCAGCAAGGCGACCAAAGACGTTGAAGTGGGCGACCGCCACTGTCAGCAATTCTGTCGCAAAATTCCCTCGAAAGAGTTCAAAAATCGGCGTCGGATCCGTGTGAGGCCGGGCGAGTTCTCGTACTGTCATCGAGTGAGTCTCCGCTCCCGGCAATGAGCCGGTTCTCGGTCGGGTTGAGCGAGGCTGTGCCCATGGAAAGGACATCAAATCGGCCGCTGGTCGCCCCCACCAAACGACGGAGAGGGAACGTTCAGGCAATCGGTCAAGTCACCGACCAACTCCTGGTGGGGACCCTCACATCGGAACGCCTTCGGGGCACGATTCCGACAGTTCACCTGGTCCCTTGAGCCAGACAATCATCGTGACCGGCTGGACGCTCCTTAGCAACCACTTGCCTGTGTCCGACCGTGGGCTTTTCAACATCACCGACACTTTAAAATCGCATCATTCCAGGCGGGGTCGGATGAGTCTGTGCGACTCCCTTGACCTGATTTAGCCAGGAACCTGTACCTTCGACCTGTTCAACACCTTCTCCGCTCCGAGAAGAGTCACATGATGAATCCCTTGCGAAGGAGATCGACTCGGCGCTGTGTTGATCCGATCGGAGCTCGTGATCGAACGGCAAGTCGCTCTGGTCAGGTCGGCCAAGGGATCCTGATCCAGTCGAGAGGCCTGCATTACCGGATCATTCGTTGAGCAACGTACTACCCCTTGGACCGGGAATTCGTTTGAACCCACCGAGACACACGACCCACTCGATCGCCGGGAGGTGGGGGCTTCTCCAGTGCGTTCTGACAGAGGAACACTTCGGGCCGACGACCACCGTTGGACGGGTTGGGATGCTCCTCGTACAATCAGTCGAGTGCGAATTCGCCTCTGTCCCGGACCCTGAAAGAGTGACCGATGGCCACCGACCCTCTCCTCAAGGACCGACTTCCCTCCCTGATCAACGCCATTGTCGGGACCTACGAGCGATGCGGTGTGATTAACCACCTCGGCCATCCGAGTCTCCCGAGCTATCGTGAGATTACCGAGATCCTGATCGACCTTCGCGAAATTCTCTATCCTGGTTTTGGACGACGACAAAACCTTTCGATGAAGAACGTACCCTATCACGTGGGGGATCTGGTTGATGGGTTGTACGATCGACTCAGCGATCAGATCTTCCGCGCCTTGAGACGACATGATTGCGAGGGCAAGGAGGATGACACTGTTTGCATGACCCGGGCTCATCGAATTACATTGATATTTTTCGAGTCGATCCCCGAGTTGCGCGACATTCTCGCGGACGATGTGGAAGCTGCCTACGATGGTGACCCGGCGGCGAAGGCCTACGACGAAATTATTTTCTGTTATCCGGGGGTCGCGGCGATCACCATTTACCGAATCGCACACATGCTCCATCGCCTCGGCGTTCCTCTGATCCCCCGCATGATGACCGAATATGCACATTCCAAGACAGGCATCGATATCCATCCCGGGGCCACAATTGGGCGCCGATTCTTCATTGACCACGGGACGGGCGTTGTCATTGGCGAGACAACGGAGATTGGCGATAACGTCAAACTCTATCAAGGGGTAACGCTCGGAGCGTTGAGCTTCCCGAAGAATGAGAATGGAGAAATCGTTCGGGATCAGAAACGACATCCGACCCTTGAAAACGACGTGGTCATTTACGCCAGTGCGACCATCCTCGGTGGCGAAACGAGGATTGGGCATCATGCCGTGATCGGCTCATCGGTTTGGCTGACCCAAAGTGTCGAACCTTACACGACGGTGACGATCGAGAGCCCCCGGCTACGCTATCGTGTTCCTCGGACCGATCCTTCGGCTGTCGATGCGACGTCGTCGGATCAGTGACTCCTCTCTCATATGCAGGGATCAGCTCACTCGTTTGGCGAAAACAATCCAACCTCCTGCCCGTAAGCCCTGGAGCAATTGCGGCCAACGGATTGGCTGGGCGGTTACGGAATCCAGCGCCACGACTTTGGTGATCCGAAAACCCGCACGAATCAGATCACTGCGAAGCTCGGGCCATTGATAAAGGTGGACCTCAATCCCGGGGATCCCCCGGTAGGTCATCTGACGATCCCCCGTTCCCTTGCCGATGACCTGCCGTCCCATCTCACCCAAGAGCCAGGCACGACCCTGACGATCTCGAAGGTTGAGCCAAAAGTTGTGGGCGTGCAAGGCTAGCACTCCCTCCGGGCGTAACACTCTTCGGGCGGACGCCAGAGCTGATTGTCTCGCCTGAGTGCCCGAGATCATCCCGAGGGTGCTATACATGCAGATCGCCGCGTCGAAGGAGGCATCAGACAGGCCTTCAAGACGGCAGAGGTTGGCACGGATCCGATCAATCCAGAGCCCCTCGGCTGCGGCCGATCGGCCAAGGGCTTCGAGCATCGCGGCCGAGAGATCGACCGCAGTCACGCTGAAGTCTCGACGAGAGAACGCCAGTGAAAGTCGCCCAACGCCACATCCGAGATCGATCAGGCGGCATGGGACGCGGAAATAGTCGTGAAGAATGACCTCGTCGGCTCGGGTCAACGGATCTTCCGCGAAATAGTCGGCTTCTTCCTGAGCCAACCGGACAGAGGTTGTGTATTCCCAGAGGGCCGGATTGACGCCGGGAGGAAATCTCCAGTGGGGTGGTCGACTCATTGGCCCTCCCTGGTCACAAGGACTCGGCCACTTCGGGCATCGACGTCAAGCCCTCGCAATCGTCCCTCTTCAACCCGCGAGGCTCCGGAACCAAGTGCATCGCTCCATTCGACACCATCAACGGACAGGCCGGGAAAGTCGAGATCAACCGTCACACCGCTCGTTCCAGCGTTCAGGATTACGACGACGGACTCTCCTTCGAATTGTCGAAGGAACGCGTACACATGCCCCTCGGCAAGGAGGGTCTCATACGATCCCCGACGTAATGAGGGGTGGGAATGTCTGAGGTGAATATACGTCCGAAATGTATCCCGTAATTCGTGATCCCAGAGCGATCGGTGCCATGGGAACGCTCCTCGTGAACCGGGTTCATGTCCCCCGGTCATGCCAACCTCATCGCCGTAATAGACGCAAGGCGCACCGGGGTAAGTCATGAGAAACAGGGTTGCAAGTCGGATCGCGGACCGATCTTCACCTGCCAGAGTGAGGAATCGAGCCGTGTCATGACTTCCCAACAGGTTGAGCAACGCAAGTTGAATGTTCGGGTGATACTTTGATTGAAGATTTGCAATTTCACTTGCGAATTGGCGAGCATTTGCTGGGTGAAGGTTTTTGAGGGGTTCCGGAGCGAGCTCATTACGGTTCAGAGAATCGCCAATAAAAAATGAGATACACGCTTTTGCAAGAATGTAATTCATCACACTGTCGAACATGTCTCCCTGAAGCCATCGAGAACCGTCTCCCCAGATCTCTCCTACGATGTAAGCTTCTGGATTGTGTTCCTTGACCCGTCGACGAAACGTTCTCCAGAAATCATCGTCATCGATCTCTTCGGGGACGTCGAGACGCCACCCGTCAATCCCAAGGTCGATCCAGTATTGGGCAACATGGAGCAAGTACTCTCGAACGGCGGGTGTTTCGGTGCGAAACTTCGGCAGTGCGGAGAGCCCCCACCAGGCCTTGTAGTTGTTGGGCTTCTCAGGGTCGTAGGCAAAGAGCGGATAATCTTCAACGTGGAACCAATCAGTATATGCGGAATCAGAGCCGTTCTCCAGGATGTCGTTAAACTGAAAGAAGCCCCGGCTTGCGTGGTTGAAGACCCCATCAAGCACGATTTTCATTCCGCGATCGTGGGCCCGGTCGAGTAACTCTCGAAACGCCTGATTCCCACCTAACATGGGGTCAACGTTGAGATAATCGTGTGTGTGGTATCGATGATTCGAAGCCGACTGGAAAATTGGCGTAAAGTAGATGGCATTAATTCCCAGATCGACCAGCGTGTCGAGGTTCTCAGCGACTCCGAGCAGATCTCCTCCCTGATATCCATGTGGAGTGGGAGGGCTTCCCCATCCCTTCAGGCCGCTTGGCTTTGCAACTCGCTCCGACTGCGCAAAACGATCGGGGAAAATCTGATAAAACACGGCATCACGGACCCAGTTCGGCGTGATTGGTTCAGTCAAATTCATTTGAGCAGTCCTGGTCGAGTTGAAAGTTTCTTCATATCGATGAAACTTTTTGCCTAAATGTTCCGTTGATTGTGAGGTCGGTCTCGCAAGGTGGTCGTCCTCTCCGTGCAGGAACGAAACCTCTCTGGAGCGTCTCTCGGCGAGGTGAACCCGTTCGGTCCGAAGGCGCCTGGCCGACACTGGCTAGCCTGCAATTGACGACGAAGCAGAGTCGTGCTAGGTTCCGCTGTCCTATCTTCGCGGTGTTTCGGACTTTCGGACCTTCACGGAAGGGGGTTCTTGCATGAACGTTCTCCTTGCGATCCCACTCCTCCTCGTCGGTCCCGCGGCTGCGCCGGTCTCCGGCGAGGTCCCGGCAGGGATGATCTCCTTCGAGGTGCGTCAGATCGACTGTGAAGCGATCAGTTGGCGAGAAGCCTACCAAACTCGGCTTCATTTTGGCGGGCACCGTGCAGGCTGTTCGGCTTGGGTTGCCGAACTCGAAACGCTTGCCGAGATGAGCCGCCAATTCACCTCCGCGCCTCGGGCGAAGGTGGTCAACGCTCCAGCAGTGGTCGCCTCCTTTGGCATGCCTGCCATCATCGGAACATGCTCCACCCGTCATTTCGTGGTGCACGCGGAACTTCCTGAATCAACTCCCGCAACCTCCGGCGAGACGCCGGGGCCTCGTCCGGTCATTGTACCGGTTGATGATGGATCGCAACTTCGCCTGGTTGGACTTCCCCAGCCGGAGGGGGTGTTGCTGAAGGTCGAGGTCATGGATACGCGAGTCGTCGCCGTCCACGAAGTCGAGACAACCGCGACGATTGGTAAGGAGGATCAGGCAAACTTTCGGGTCCAAATTCCCGAAGTTACGCATCGCGAAATGGGTGGCGAGTGGCTCCTTCCGTCCGCTCACGGCCTCGTGTTAAGCCTTGGGGTGAAGTCCGAAAACTCGGGTGACGGTCAGTCTCAACTCCGAGAGCGTCTTCTCCTGATCTCAATGCGGACCGCAGAGGCCTCATCCGAGGTTCATCCTACCGATCCCGGGGTTCGTCAGGTAAAGCAAGAGTTGGTGTCCGCAGGGCCACCTGGAATGGATCCCACACCGACGCTGGTTGCTCAGCCCCCCCGCTCCTCGACGGCCGATGCGATGCGAGTGACGATCCAGCCTGGCCAGGTGCCCTCGGCGCTGGCGGCGACTCCCTGGGGATTGCTGCCGATTGTTCCGGTCGAAATTGTCACCGCGAATGCGGTCGAGGTGGCTCGTCCAGGAAATCCTGAGCCGATGCCTCTCCCGGCGCTGCCGAGTCGGACTCTACCACCTGCGATCGGGACAGATGGTCAACTGGTTGATCCCCGGACGGAAAAGGATCGAGCCGCCGAACGAACCGATTATCGACCTTATGTTGACGGTCAGCCGGTTCCCTCTCCTCAGGTCACAGTTTCTCCACCGTCAGCCCAGGTTGATGAGGGATACGCTGTCAGCACGAATTCAAAGTTGCTGAACGAGAACCGGCCCATCACCGAGGAATCCTCAGCCAACGAGCCCAAGCGAGATACGTCTGCTGTCACCGTCCGGTTCTCGCTGAACCTCGCTCGGGGCTTCACGGTCGATGTTGATCTTGGGAAGAGGGCCGAGGCCGATCAACAGACCGCCGACGCCGTTGAACCGCCAACCCGTCGTTGATCCCTCCCGAAGCGTTCGGATTAAAGCATCGCGGAATAACCACCGTCGACGGGAATCGCAATTCCGGTGACGTAATCGCTGGCCGGGCTCGCCAACCAGACGGCGGTCCCGGCCATGTCGTTGGGGCTTGCCCAGCGTCCTGTCGGAATCCGAGCGAGAACCCGCTCGTGCAATCCTGAAATTTCGACGCGAGCTTTCTTGGTCAATTCCGTATCAAACCAGCCAGGAAGGATCGCGTTACATTGGATATTGTCCGAAGCCCAGGCCAATGCCTGGCTTTTGGTGAGTTGGACAATCCCTCCCTTGCTGGTCGCATAGGCTGGTGCAAAGCCTGAGCCGAAGATGGACGTCATGCTACCGATGTTGACGATCTTCCCGCCTCCCACAGCTTTCATGGCTGGGTAAACCGCTTTGGAGAGCAGGAAGGCGCTCGTGAGGTTGACGTCGATGACTTCCCGCCACTCGTCGAGCGTCAACTCGTGAGGAGGCTTGCGAATGTTGATTCCGGCGTTGTTGAAAAGGATGTCGATGCGACCGTACTGATTGAGGACTTCGCGTGCAATCCGCTCACACTCGGCTTCCTGAGACACGTCGGCAGTCACGGGGAGTACCTGGCTTCCCGTCTCTTCGGCGAGCATCCGAGCGGCCTCGGTGGTCTTCTCCTGGTTACGGCCGACCAAGGCGAGCTGAGCACCGGCTTGAGCGAGTCCCCGGGCCATTCCGAGCCCGATTCCCCCATTGCCCCCGGTGACAATCGCCACTTTGCCGGTCAGGTCGAACGGATTGACCGCCATTCATCTTCCCCCGCTTGCGTCGCTCGCGTTGATCTCGAACAATGAGGTTACTGGTCGGTCGGACCTGAGCCCTGACCGCGGCCTTGCCGCGCCTCAGCTTAGACAAGCCCGCCCCTCCTCGCAATCCCCCGGTCGTCTTCGACCTTTCCTCCTCGACTGAAGCCGGAGCCACCCATGCCCGATCCGCGCTGGGAGACGCTCGCAGACACCTTGATCCGACACTCGACGCGGTTACAGCCGGGAGAAACGCTCCTGGTTGAGTGTGTGGATCTCGATGACGACACCCTGCCTCGGTTGCTTGTCCGCAAGGCTGGGCGTCTTGGCGCAATCGCGTTGGTCGATCTGAAACGCTCCAGGATTCTTCGGGAAATGCTTCGGGGGGCAACCGAGCCTCAACTCCGAGCCTGGGCCGAGACCGAGGCCTTCCGCATGGATCGGGTGCAAGCCTACATCGCCCTGCGCGGCTCGGAGAACATCAGTGAACTGGCCGACATTCCTCCCGATCGGATGAATCTCTACAACCAGCACTTCATGACTCCCGTTCACTTCGAGCGTCGCATCAAGAAGACGCGCTGGTGTGTCCTCCGAATGCCTGGCCCTGGAATGGCTCAACAAGCCGGGATGAGTACCGAGGCATTCGAAGATTTTTATTTTGAAGCCTGCAATGTTGATTATCCGCTGCTGGCAAAAGCCCTCAAGCCGCTCGCCCAGCTGATGGAAGCCGCCCGAGAGGTGAGGATCACGGGACCGGACACCGACCTGAGGTTTTCAATTGCTGGGATTCCTGTCGTACCCTGCGCTGGCGAGATGAACATTCCGGATGGGGAGGTTTTCACTGCCCCGCTCAAGGAGTCGGTCGAAGGCTTTATTCGATTCAACGCCCCGACAATTTATCAGGGGTCGGCGTATGACGGCATCCGGCTGGAATTTCAGAAAGGGAGGATTTGCAAGGCAACATGCGATGCGGGAGACGAGGAGCGGCTGAATCGCATCCTCCAGGCCGACGAGGGAGCCTCGTACATCGGCGAGTGGTCGCTGGGTTGCAACCCGAAGATTCAGCGGCCCATGCGTGACATCCTATTCGATGAAAAAATCGCCGGCAGCTTCCACCTGACTCCGGGCAATGCGTACGACGAGGCAGACAACGGCAATCGATCCAAGATTCATTGGGACCTGGTGCAAATTCAGACCCCCGAGTTTGGTGGCGGCACGGTTTCATTTGATGGGAAACCCATCCGTGTGGATGGACGTTTTGTGGACGAGGCGCTCCATGCCCTCGACCCCGAGTGATCGCCTGAGCACGCTTCTCGGAAAGTCTTCCTGCAGAACCGATTCCCGAACGTTTTCCACCGATCCGGGTCGTCATCGTGTCTTGTGGGATCGACGAACCATTCGCGGACGCTTGACGTTCCTAAGCCCTGGAGAATAGTCTGTTGCTCGTGTGTCGCCGACTCGACGAGGAGTCGAGAGATTCGGCGTCCCTGATGATGTTCTTGATGGCGAAGGACCTGCGCCGGCCATGCTCAAGCGGACCCATTCGTGCGGTGAATTGACGGCCGAACACCTCGGCCAGGAGGTCGTTCTCAACGGCTGGGTCAATGCCTATCGCGATTTTGGTGGGGTGGTGTTTATCGACCTCCGAGATCGTTACGGGATGACGCAAGTCGTCTTCGAACCAGAGGCAGGCCCGGTTCTCCAAGAGGCCGCCCAGTCGTTGCGGAATGAATGGGTCATCGGTGTCCGAGGAACGGTCCGTCGTCGTCTCCCCGGCAAGGAAAACCCAAAGCTCAAGACTGGCGAGATCGAACTGCAAGTTTCGTCTCTGGAAGTCTTTAACGCGACTCAGACCCCCCCGTTCGAGATCGGTGGTGAGGCCAACGAAGAACTTCGGTTGAAGTACCGATTCCTCGACCTCCGCCGTCCCGAGATGCACCGCATCGTCGAGATTCGCCATCGCCTGGCCCAGACCATGAGGCGGGCGATGACCGACCTGGGATTCTGGGAAGTCGAAACCCCCATGCTTGGTCGAAGCACTCCCGAAGGTGCCAGAGACTTCCTCGTCCCGAGCCGTGTCCATCCCGGCCACTTTTACGCCTTACCGCAAAGTCCGCAACTGTACAAGCAATTGCTGATGGTTGCGGGGATGGATAAGTATTTTCAGATTGCCCGATGCTTCCGGGATGAAGACCTTCGAGCCAATCGACAGCCAGAGTTCAGTCAGCTGGACATCGAGATGTCGTTTGTCCAGTTCGAGGACGTGCTGGAAACGATGGAGGGGCTTGTTCGCGCGCTGGCCGTCGAGTTTACCGGTGAGGATCTGGCCACTCCTTTGCCCCGACTCGACTACCACGACGCGATGGAGCGGTTCGGCACCGACCGGCCTGATCTTCGGTTCGGCATGGAGATCAAGGATCTCGCCGATCTCGCGTCACAGACCGAGTTCAAGGTCTTCCGCGACACCGTCGAACATGGGCGACGAGTTCGAGGAATCTGTGCTCCCGGGGCTGCCGAATCCCATAGCCGCAAGGATCTCGACGCACTCACCTCGTTTGTTGGGGAGTATGGCGCCAAGGGGCTTGTCTGGTTGAAGGTGGAGAGTGAGCAGTTCACTGGCCCGACCGCCAAGTTCCTGCCCCCCGAGGTCCAGGCTGCGTTCCGAGAGCGATTCGACGCGAAGCCCGGCGACCTCTTACTGATTGTTGCCGATACCAGCGAGGTGACTTCCGCAAGCCTTGCGGCGCTCCGACATCGCCTCGGAAGAAGTTTGGGACTGTACGACCCTGCCTCGTTCCACTACTCCTGGGTAGTCCGGTTTCCGCTCTTCTCCTGGGATCCGGAGGACGGCCGTTTCGTCGCCGAGCACCATCCGTTCACAATGCCCTTGCCGGAGGACCTGCATCTGCTCGAATCTGAGCCGTTAAAGGTCCGTGCCCAGGCTTACGATTTGGTGATCAACGGAGAAGAAGCGGCCGGTGGCACAATCCGCTGTCACGATCCGAAGATTCAATCAACTATCTTCCGCCATCTCGGCCTTTCTTCCGAGGAGGCCGAGGAGAAATTCGGATTCCTGCTGTCTGCTCTCCGTTACGGGGCACCGCCTCACGGAGGAATCGCATTCGGCTTCGATCGAATGGTGATGCTTTACGCTGGGCTCGACAACATCCGCGATGTCATCGCCTTCCCGAAAACGGCAAGGGGAACCGACCTGATGACCGGTGCCCCAGGCTCGGTCGAGGATCAGCAGCTCCGCGAGTTGCATATCCGAACGCGATGAGTCGAGGTCAGGACGACGAACCATGATCGAGCCCTGGCGCGTCGAACGTTCGGTCGTGACCTACCGCGATCGTTGGATCACCCTCCGGAGCGACGATTGCCGTTCGCCTTCAGGGTACCCGATCGCGCCGTATCACGTGATCGAGTTACCCACCTGGTTGAACGTCGTTGCCTTGACCGCCGAAGGCCACATCGTCCTGGTGACGGAGTATCGCCATGGACTCCGCGAGGTTTTGACCAGCCTCCCGAGCGGTACGGTTGACCCCGACGATGACAGTGTTGAGGCTGCCGCACGTCGGGAGCTTCTTGAAGAAACCGGCTACGGCGGTGGAACGTTCCACTTCCTTGGTCGTCATCCGGCAAATCCTGCGAATCAGAATAATGAGGTCGTTGGTTTCCTCGCGGTTGGGGTCGACCGAATCGCACCGCAGAAGCTTGATCCCTCGGAGGAGATCATCGTTTCCACCGAGGACTTTGCGGATTGGTTTACGAAGGTTTGCCGAATGGAGGCGCGGATCCAGGTTTCTCACGTGGCAGCCGTGATGATCGCCGCCAGGGTTCTCGTCGAAGGAGACTTCGCGGAACTGGCAGATCTTCGAAACCGTTTGGTTCGAGCCTCCGAGCGGGTTTGAGAGCCCTCGAAGGCGGAGAATCGGCCTCGCGACTGCCACTCGCAAGGCCGATCATGCGATGGGCTCCGACTTCCGCTGCGCAACCAAACGAAGATAAATCAAGAAGATCCAAGACCGATCGGTTCACTTCCGGTCGAGGAACCCTCGGCGCTTGAGCCAGGTTTCACACAGGCCGGGCCAGACGGCGAAGGCCTCGTCAGGTCCGATTCCTCGATCGGGCAGTCCTCCTCCCAGGCCTAGACCATGACGGCCCGCCTCGAACAGGTGGAACTCGACGGGAACACCGGCTTTTCGTAGGGCGAGGACGAACAACAGACTGTTTTCGGCAGGAACCGGTTCATCCTCGTTCGTGTGTACGAGGAACGTCGGAGGGGTCTCCGGGGTCACCCGACGTTCGTTCGAGAGAGAGTCCAGCAGGTCAGCGGGCGGATTCTCACCGAGGAGATTCCGTCGAGACCCACCGTGTGCATACTCAGTCGCCAGGGCGATCACCGGATAGCCAAGAATCATCACATCCGGTCGGCTACTCTGGCGATCAATCGGATCCTTTGCATCAGGATCACCGAGATCAAAATGGGTTCCCACGGTCGAGGCGAGATGCCCTCCCGCAGAGAATCCCAGCACTCCAACACGAGATGGGTCAACTCCCCAGTCATCCGCGTTGGCTCTCACCGTTCGCAGGGCGCGCTGGGCGTCGGTCAATGGAATCGGATGCTGGTAACGGGGGCCGAGTCGGTACTTGAGAATCACCCCGGTAATTCCAACTGAGTTGAGCCACTGGGCAACTTGATGGCCCTCATGATCGATGGCAAGAGCCCCATAACCACCTCCGGGGCAGATCACGATTGCCGCCCCCGTCGCCACTGAGGGATCAGCCTGGTACACGATGATCGTTGGCTGGTCGGCCGGGGCCGAACCGAGCGCACCAGGCGCTCCATCGGGCCAGAGCAGGTGCTCCGTTGGCTCTGCTGCTAAGAGCCCCGGTGTTGAAGAGATCACAAGCAAGATTGTGGTCAAGAGGACGCATTTTCCCATCGAACGGGCCTCATGGAACTGCGTTGGAGGGCTGAACGCCGGAGACGAACAGTAAGGCACCGAGTGATCGGCACCCCATTCACTTCGCGAGCCTTCATCTCAACGGCTCGACCGTTCGCCGACAAGGCTCCAGCTCCCGTCGAAATGGCATGGAAGCCAAAACGACTGCCAGTTTGGCAGGACGTCGGGCTGCTCGCCGCTGTGCGTAAACTTTGATCGTCGAACGAGTTACAAAGATCTCTCTTCATGGTACACGACTTGCCACTTGCCGCGTCGAACACGAAGACCTTCTGGCTGGAAAGTCTATGCCAGAGGTTTTCGGAGGATCGCCCCCAACGAACGACTGACGAAGCCCAAGCGACATCGCGTCGGCGCGACCGCGCTGGAGGGAGACGACGACCGTGGCGAAACTGTTGGCTTACGACGAAGAAGCACGCCAGAAGCTGGCGAGTGGTGTATCCAAGCTGGCCAAGGCCGTGCGGAGCACTCTCGGCCCCCGAGGCCGCAATGCGGTCATCGACAAGGGCTGGGGAAGCCCGACGGTAACTAAGGACGGTGTGACCGTTGCTGAAGAAATTGAGCTGACGGACGCCTATGAGAACATGGGTGCCCAGCTCGTCAAGGAAGCCGCAAGCAAGACCTCGGATGCGGCGGGTGACGGAACCACCACCGCAACCGTGCTGGCCGAGGCGATTTTCAAGGAAGGTTTGAAAGCTCTTGCCGCCGGGGCTGACCCGATGGCATTGAAGCGAGGCATCGATCAGGCCGTCGAGCGGGTTGTCGAAGAGGTCAAGGCGCGTGCCAAGTCGGTTGGCGGCGACAAAAAGCAAATCACCGAGGTTGCCACGATCGCGGCCAACAACGATCGCAGCATCGGAGAACGCCTGGCCGACGCCTTCGAGAAGGTCGGCACCGACGGCGTCATTACCGTCGAGGAAGGCAAAGGCTTCGAAACCGAAGTCGACGTCGTCGAGGGAATGCAGTTTGACCGCGGCTATCTCAGCCCGCACTTCATCACCGACCAGGACCGGATGGAGGTCGTCCTTGAAGACCCTTACATCCTGATCCACGAGGAGAAGATCAGCACGCCTCGGGTACTCGTGCCCCTGCTGGAGCAGATCGCTCGGGCGAACAAGCCTTTGCTGGTGATCGCTGAGGATGTCGAGAGTGAAGCCCTGGCCACGCTGGTGGTCAATAAGCTTCGAGGCATTCTCCAGGTGGCCGCCGTCAAGGCTCCGGGCTACGGAGATCGCCGCAAGGCCATGCTCGAAGACATTGCCACCCTGACCGGTGGTAAGGCGATCTTCAAGGATCTCGGAATCGATCTCGAGAGCGTTCAGCTGACCGACCTCGGACGGGCAGCCAAGGTCATCCTCAGTGGTGACCACACGACCATCGTCGAGGGCCGCGGTACGGCCGACGCGATCAAGGGACGCACCGAACTGATCAAGCGAGAGATCAGCACCACCGACTCCGAGTACGATCGCGAGAAGCTCCAGGAACGCCTGGCGAAACTTGCAGGTGGCGTGGCCAAGATCAACGTCGGTGCCGCCACCGAAACCGAGATGAAGGAACGCAAGGCCCTCGTCGAGGACGCCTTGCACGCCACCCGAGCGGCGATTGAGGAGGGCGTCGTTCCCGGTGGCGGCACCACCCTGGTCCGAGCCGCCAAGATTTTGGATGACCTGAAGACCGGTGGTGACGAGGACCTCGGAATTCAGATCGTCCGCCGAGCCCTTGAGCAGCCTTGCCGCTCCATCGCCGAGAACGCCGGCCTCGACGGATCAGTGGTCGTCAATAAGATTCGCCGTTCGAGTGAACCGAACTTCGGTTACAACGCCGAGAGTGGCGAATGGGGCGACCTGTTCTCCTTCGGTGTCGTCGATCCGGCCAAGGTCACTCGCACCGCGCTTCAAAATGGTGCCTCGGTTGCAGGCCTCCTGCTGACGACCGAAGCGATCATCATCGAGAAGAAAGAGAAGAAGCCCGCCGGTGGCGACCCCCATCATGACGACCATGGAATGGGCGGCATGGGTGGAATGGGCGGCATGGGTGGAATGGGCGGCATGGGTGGAATGGGAATGATGTAAGCCCGGTCCCCCGAGGTCAGGTCGTGACCGAGGCCAAAGGCCACCGGTCAACGGCCAATCCATTGCCTTGAACGTTCAAATCAACAGCTACGGGATCGCTCCCTCACCAAACCTGATCAACGCATAGGAACCCCACCATGGCGACGACCATTCGCCCGCTTGACGACCGCATCGTGATCAAAGAAATCGAGGCCGAGGAGAAGACCTCCGGCGGAATTGTGCTGCCTGACACGGCTCGCGAGAAGCCGCAACGAGGGCGGGTCGTGGCGGTTGGCCCCGGCAAACTGCTGGACAACGGCAGTCGGGCCGAGATTGGCCTGAAGGAAGGGGATGAGGTCCTCTTTGGAAAGTACGCCGGGACCGAAATCAAAGTGGATGGCGAAGAGATCAAGATCCTTCGCGAGTCAGACGTGCTGGCCAAGATCGTTGGCTGAGCGGTCCAGCATCCTTTAAGCAGTTGGAATGAGACGCTGTTCGCCGCGGGGCAGGCCAGATCCTGCCTTGCGGTCGACCTCATCGGGTCTGCGAACCGTCCCTCGACGCAATCATCTCGAACGCAAGACACTCGAACGACCGAACCTCATTAGGAGCTCTCGCACGTGGCCAAGCAGTTGCTCTTCTCCGATGCGGCACGGCGGAAGATGCTCTCGGGCATCGATACGCTGGCGCACGCCGTCGGCACCACGCTCGGACCGACGGGCCGCAACGTAATCCTTAGCAAGTCCTTCGGTGGACCGGCCGTGACCAAGGACGGTGTCACCGTCGCCAAGGAGATTGAGCTTCCCGACCCCTTCGAAAACATGGGGGCCAAGCTCGTCAACGTTGTTGCTTCGAAGACCTCGGATATCGCCGGCGACGGAACGACGACCGCGACCATTCTCGCCCGAGCCATTTTCCGCGAAGGGCTTCGGACGGTGACCACCGGCGCCAACCCGACCGCCGTTCGCCGTGGTATCGAGAAGGCCGTCGACGCGGCGGTTGGCGAGCTGATCGAACACGTCAGCCGAGAAGTGACCAAGCCCGAAGAGATTGCCCAGGTCGGCACCATCTCGGCCAACAATGACCCGTCAATCGGCTCGATGCTGGCGGAAGCCGTCAGCAAGGTTGGCAACGACGGCGTCATTACCGTCGAGGAAGGGAAGACCTCGTCGACCACCCTCGAATTCGTCGAGGGACTTCAGTTCGATAAGGGTTATCTCAGCCCTTACTTCGTCACCAGCCCGACGACCATGGAGGCCGTGCTCGATGACGCCCTGATCCTCTTGCATGAGAAGAAGATCAGCAGTCTTCGGGAACTGATCCCCCTGCTTGAGCGCGTGGCCCAGTCTGGCCAACCGCTCTTGATCATCTCTGAGGACGTTGAGGGCGAGGCCCTGGCCACCTTGGTGGTCAATCGCCTTCGAGGAATTCTCAACATCTGCGCGGTCAAGGCCCCTGGCTTCGGCGACCGCCGCAAGGCGATGCTGCAAGACATGGCCATCCTGACCGGCGGAACCGTCGTCAGCGAAGATCTCGGCCTGAAACTGGAGAATTTGACCCTCCAGCAACTCGGCTCGGCCAAGCAGATCAAGGTGAGCAAGGATAGTACCACGATCATCCAGGGAGCCGGCAAGAAGGAAGACATCCAGAAGCGGATTGAGCAACTGCGTAAGCAGATCTCCGAAACCGACTCCGAATATGACCGCGAGAAGTTTCAGGAACGACTGGCGAAGATCACCGGGGGCGTGGCGGTCATCAGCGTCGGTGCCCCGACTGAAGCCGCGATGAAGGAGCTGAAGGCCCGCGTGGAAGACGCCCTTCACGCCACCCGAGCCGCCGCGGAAGAAGGAATTGTTCCTGGAGGTGGATCGGCCCTCCTGCGAACGGTCCCGGCTGTCAAGGCGATCCACGACGCGCTCGAAGGTGACGAGAAGGTCGGTGCCGCAATCGTCCTGCGAGCGCTCGAAGAACCCGCCCGGATGATTGCCCAGAACGCGGGGCATGACGGTGCGGTGGTCGCTCAGGAAATCCTGGAGCAAGGCGGCAGTATCGGCTTCAATGCGAATACCGGCGAGTTCGTCGACATGTTCGAAGCCGGCATCATCGACCCGACGAAGGTCACTCGAACGGCCCTTCAAAACGCTGCATCGATTTCGGGGCTGATGCTCACGACCGAGGCGATGATCACCAACCTCAAGGACGAGGACGAGGAGAAGGGCGCCAAGCGAATCGAAGGCTCAATTCGCTAACCCTTCTTCAGGGCGGTCGAGCTCGAAACGTCCGTGAGTGAAATCGCCTTCGAGAATTGCGACACCTTCGGTTGCCACGAATCACAGGAATTGCTCGTGGCGACCGAAGGTGTTCATCAACGTTTGGATGAAATTTCTAGGCTTGGTCGCACACCTTTCCAAAACTTTGGCAATCGTTTGACTTCATTTTCCAGCTTGTTTTTTTCTCGCAGCTCGTTCATGAAGATCGATCGCAGGCTTGAGGGTGCGGTTCAAATCAACATATTTGCGTCAGTAGAACCTTGCTTTGTCGCTTGCTGAATTCGACCGAAGCAGACCGGTATTCCAGGACAGAATCTCCCAAGCACCTCAAAGACCCTGTTCGCATCAGAAACACGCCGAGATCGTAGCCCTCTCGTCTTGCGGTATTCGGTCTCGTGCCTTTGTTGGTAAGATGTTCCGACTTCACCGTAGAGCTGGTGACAGCCTCCGCCGCCAGTGCCACCGACCGAGACGCGATGCCGATGGCAACGACCAAGCGTGACTATTACGAGATTCTCGGCCTCCAGCGCGGCGCATCTCCCGATGAGATCAAGGGAGCTTATCGGCAACAGGCCAAGCGGTTTCACCCGGACCGCAATCCTGGCGATCAGGAAGCCGAGCGGAAATTCCGTGAAGCGGCCGAGGCTTACGAAGTCCTCTCCGACCCGAACAAGCGGTCTCGATACGACCGCTATGGTCACGCCGGTCTTGAGGGGGCGGGCGTGCATGACTTCCGGTCTGCCGAGGAAATTTTCTCGGCATTCGGGGATATCTTCGGGGGTTCCGGACTCTTCGGCGATTTCTTTGGTCCTCGACGCAGAGGGCCGAGGCCCGGCTCCGACCTTCTTGTCCGGCTCGAGATCGAGCTCGAAGAAGCGGCCCGAGGTGCAACGCGAACCATCGAACTCGACCGACAAGAGTATTGCACCACCTGTAATGGGACTGGGGCAAAACCGGGAACCGTGGCCTCAACGTGCGACTATTGCGGGGGGAGGGGCCAAATCGTTACGGCCCGTGGATTCTTCCAGATGGCCCAGACCTGCCCGGCCTGTGGCGGGGAAGGGGTTCGGGTCGTCGACCCTTGCTCCGGTTGTCGGGGTTCGGGTCGAGAGGTCAAGCTTGTTTCAGTGCAAGTCCGCATTCCGGCGGGAGTGGATACTGGAACGATTCTGCAGCTCCGAAACCAGGGTGAGCCTGGGGACCCTGGCGCTCCTCGCGGCAATCTTCGGGTCCAGGTCCAGGTCCGTCCTCATGCGTTCTTCATTCGCAAAGGGAACGACCTGATCTGTCAGGTCCCCATCAGCTATCCCCAGGCCGCGCTTGGCGCTGAGATTGAAGTGCCCACACTTGATGGGCCTACCCCACTGACCGTCCCGCGTGGTTCCCAGAGTGGAGAGATCTTGAAGCTTCGGGGTCGAGGAATGCCCGACCTGTCCGGCAGTGGTCGAGGGGATGAACTGGTCGAGGTTCTGATCGAAACACCTCGCCGACTCTCGGCTCGGCAGGAAGAATTGCTTCGCGAACTCGCTGAACTCGATCACCAGGATGTCAGTCCGAAACGCAAAAGTTTCCTCGAAAAACTTCGAGACTTCTTCACCGAACCAGAGGAGGGGGAGGCTGACACTCCTTGATGATTCGAGTCCTGGAGATCAGAGCGATTCACTGAGCCCCCTTCCGCAACGAACCTGGACCCGACGCCCATGAGCGATTCGAATCCCCAAAATCCTTCCGAAGAGGCTTCGATTGATCCCAAGGCACGAGCCTCGGCTGAACGGACCGATGCCCCACATTCCGCGACTCGCGAGGAACTGGACGAAGTCCTCCGTCAACGAGATGATTACCTTGAACAACTTCGCCGCTCGCAGGCTGACTTCCTAAATTTCCAGAAACGCAGCCGATCTCAGGCCGAGGCCGACCGCGTTTACGCTGCTGCCCCCCTCGCGAATGACCTCCTCTCGGTCATTGATAATTTCGAGCGAGCCATCGATGCGGCTCGCCAGTCCGGAGCCGAAGGGATCATTACCGGCCTGGACATGGTTCACAAACAACTGCTCGATACACTGGCCAAGCACGGTATCGAACCGATTACGGCACTGGGACAGCCGTTCGATCCGAACATCCATGAGGCCTTGATGCAGCAACCCTCTTCCGACCATCCTGAGGGCACCGTCGTCGCCGAACTCAGTCGCGGGTATCGCCTGCAAGACCGAGTGCTGCGACCAAGCCGCGTTGCTGTCTCCGTCAAGCCATCCTGAACTCGATCGAATCTTGACGCATCAATCACCGATCTCCCAGACATCGTTCGGTCACCTCTCGGAGCCCTCGACCTTCCATGCCCACCTACGACTACATCTGCGACAGCTGCAAGCATGAATTTGAAGCCTTTGAATCGATCAAGGCCGACCCGCAAACGACCTGCCCCGCATGTCAGCAGGAAACGCTCCGTCGCAAGATCGGCGCGGGCGCGGCGATCCTGTTCAAGGGCTCCGGCTTCTATCTGACCGATTACCGGAGCGATTCCTACAAGAAAGCCGCGAAGGCCGATTCGGACTCGTCGAGTTCCGGCAGTTCGAGTTCCAAGTCCGATTCGAAGCCGGCGGCCTCGAGTGGTTCCACTTCCGACTGACCCATGACAGGCTGACCATGATTCGAGGCAAATGCCCCATGTGTGGCCGGGAGTTCGCGGGAACCGACCTCGACTCCCTCCCCCACTTCCCGTTCTGTTCGGAACGATGCCGGATGATTGACCTGGGCCGATGGGTGGAAGGAGCCTATACCATCCCCGGCCCCCCCGCCTCGAATCCCCCCTCTGGCGAATCCGATGAAGAAAGCGACGATTAATTCTTCGGAAAACCGACGTTGACTCCAAAGCTCGATCGGGTACGATCCCCACTCGCAGGCTGGCAGTTCGTTTCAGCAAGAGAATTTCACGGAAAGTTGCCTGAGCCAGCCTGATCGCTGCGTCCTGACCTGATTCGACAGCTCGACGCGAGGCCGCACGGACGGGGCCGCCGAGAAATTCGACCTCTCCCCCGAACGCCTTGCCCCCGAGCCCTTCCGCTTCGGTTCGGAACCCGTTGCGCGAAGGTCATCGCATGACGTCCACGGATGGGACTCCTCAATGCACCTCCTCGTCACCGGTGGCGCGGGCTATGTCGGTTCGACCCTGGTCCCCGAACTTCTCAATCGCGGCCATCGAGTCCGCGTGCTCGACTCCCTGAAGTTTGGTGGTCATGGGTTACTTCCTTGCTGCCAAAATCGCTTCTTCGAACTGCAAAAAGGGGACGTGTGCGATCCCAAGACGGTTGAGACCGCACTCGACGGCGTCGACGCAGTGATTCACCTCGCCGCGATCGTTGGTTATCCAGCCTGCAAGAAAGAGCCGCAACTGGCCCAGGCCGTCAATGTCGACTCCACAAAGTTGATCCTGGAGAAGCGTAAGAAAGACCAGAAGGTTCTGTATGCGTCCACAGGCAGCATTTACGGGTCGATCCCCGACTACATTTGCAACGAGAATACCCCTCGTGCTCCGATCACCCTTTACGGTGAAACCAAGGCCAAGGCCGAGCAGATGGTGCTCGATGCCGGCAACGGGATTGCCTACCGGTTTGCAACCGCCTTCGGCGTGAGTAACCGGATGCGGCTTGACCTGATGCCGAACGACTTCACCTATCAAGCCGTGAAGAATCGCAACCTGATCGTTTATGAGGGCGGTTTTAAGCGAACGTTCGTGCATGTTCGTGACATGGCCCGCTCGTTCATCTTCGCCCTCGAGCGTTGGGACGAGGTCAAAGATGACGTCTACAACGTCGGCCATGAGAGCATGAACTTCACCAAGCAAGACGTTGCCCGCAAGATTCTCGAGCATGTTGATTATTACCTGCACTTCGCTGAGGTGGGTAGTGATGCCGACCAGCGAAACTACGAGGTCAGCTACGAGAAGATCCGCGCTAAGGGTTTTGAGACGACGATCGACCTCGACCGAGGGATCCGTGAACTTGTCCAGGCCGCGAAACTGATCGAGTGGTCCAACCCGTTCAGCAACGTTTGACTCGTCGCTCGCAGGTGGAGATGGATGGCAGTTGGCAGCGTGTCTCCCGCTCGCCCGCGGCCTTCCGTCTCCTGCCTGTCTGCAATGGAATGCATCCTGCTTTATCAACTCACTGAGGGGACCGCGAGCGATGAAGGGTTTCTGGTCGGGCAAGCGAGTGACAGTCACCGGTGGAGCCGGATTTCTCGGAAAGCACATCGTCGCGCGGCTTGAGTCATTCGGGGCCGAGGTCTACGTTCCTCGCAAACGAGACTACGACCTTACGACGCTCGACGCCTGCCTTCGTTGCCTGCTTGAGCATCCCTGCGACACGTTGATTCACGCGGCGGCCTACTACGGCGGCATCGGGATCAACGTGAACGAACCGGGGCAGCTTTATTATCAAAATCTTGTCATGGGTGCCAATCTGATGGAGGCGGCCCGTCTCACAAAGATTGACAAGGTCGTCAACATCGGCACCGCGTGCAGCTACCCCGGCTACCTGGAAGGAGAACTCAAGGAGCAGGATCTTTGGGCTGGCCCGTGCCACGCCAGCGTCGTCAACTACGGGTTGACCAAGAAGATGCTGGCTGTCCAGGGCGTCGCGTACAAAAAGCAATACGGGCTCGACTCGATTCACCTGATTCTGACGAATCTTTATGGGCCTGGAGACTCCTACAATCCCGACCGCTCTCACGTCGTTGCCGCCCTGGTGCGGAAGTGGGTTGAGGCCGATCTGAACAACGCCGAAGAGGTCGAGGTCTGGGGCACCGGCAAGCCGATTCGTGAATTCATTTACGTCGAGGATTGTGCCGACGCGATTGTCCTGGCTGCCGAGGTCTACAACGACGAGACCTTACCCCTCAACATCGGAACCGGTGTCGGCACCTCGATCAAGGAACTTGCCGAGACGGTCCACGAACTCTCCGGGTTCAAAGGCGCACTTCGCTGGAACGTCGACAAGCCCGACGGCGCAGCCAAGAAGGTGCTCGACGTGACCCGAATGACTCAGGTCCTCGACGGCTGGACGCCGCCGACCGACCTCCGGGCCGGACTGGCCAAGACGATCTCCTGGTATCGTGCCAACAAGGATGAGGCCGACGCCAAATGGTGAGCGACATCCCGAAGCCCAGTACTCCTCCCCGATCCGGCCGTCTCTGGAGAGCCGGACATCCGTCCGAGGGAAGGACCCGACCGCACTCAGGATCGAGAATCGGCCAACCCTCGCGCCGGCCTCGCATCCTCTTTGTTAACCAGTATTACTGGCCTGATCATGCCTCGACGGCCCAGCACCTGACGGACCTGGCCGAGTCGCTCGTCGATCGCGGTTACGAGGTCCATGTCCTGTGTGCCCGGGGCCGTTACGAGCCGGGGGCCGAGCCTCCTCCGGCCGAAGAAACGCACAACGGCGTGCAGATTCACCGGGTCCGCGCCACTTCGCTCGGCCGGGGAAGCGTCTTCAACCGCATGACCGATTACCTGAGCTTCTACCTCGGGGCGGTTCGCAAGGCCCTTTCGCTGCCGAAGTTCGAGGTTGTCGTCACCCTCACCACGCCTCCGATCATCGGCCTTGTGGGTACGATCCTTCGTCGCCTTAAGGGATCGTGCCAGGTTTACTGGAGCATGGATCTTCACCCCGATGCGAGCCTGGCCCTCGGGCAGATGTCGAAACGGAACCCGGTGGTGGCCGCCCTGGCCTGGCTGAGCGACCTGGTCTATCGTCAGTCCGACCGGGTCGTCGTTCTTGGGCCTTACATGGCCGATCGCATTCGCGACAAAGGCGTCCGCGATTCCCGGATGGTCGAGATCCCCGTCTGGAGCCGCCAGGACGAAATCTTCCCGATCCCTCGCAAGGGGCATCCAATGCGGGAGTCGCTCGGGCTCTCCGAGAAGTTCGTCGTGATGTACTCGGGCAATCTCGGACTGGCTCACTCTGCGACCGAGTTCATCGAGGCTGCTCGACGCCTCCGCGACCGCAAGGAGATCGTCTTCCTGTTCGTGGGCGGTGGGCCAAGGCTCCGGGAGGTGAAGGACGCGAAGCAGGCCGAGGGCCTGGAGAACATCCAGCTCCTTGATTATGTTCCTCGGGAACAGTTGCATGAATCCCTAACGGTCGCGGATGCTCATCTCGTCTCGATGAGGCCTGAGATGACCGGCATCGTCGTACCCGGCAAACTCTACGGTGCCATGGCATCGGAGCGACCGGTACTCTTCGTCGGACCGGACCACAGCGAAACGGCCGACACCATCCGCCAGGCCGGCTGCGGCATCACCGTAAGGCTCGGCGAGGTCGATTCGCTCGTCGATGCGATCACGTACCTGGCCGATCATCCGTCTGCTGCGTCGGCCATGGCGGAAAAGGGCCGATCAACGTTCCTCGCCGAGTTCGAGCGTGAAGGGTGCTGCGAACAGTGGGCGGCGTTGATGGGCGAACTTGTTGGCGATTTGCGGCCCGCGTCGGTTCCGGATGGTCCGGCCGTGGTCTCGGCAATCCGTTGAGATGGGGGCGATCATGATTGTTGCGTGATGCATTGAGGGATCGTCGCGTGATCGGGTAATCTTTGAGATTGCTCGGGAGGCTGCGACGATCCCCGCACACGTCCCGGGGAAATCTCCCGACGATGGCGACGGGAGCACGGGGCGGTAACCATGACGACTGATCCTGTCGATCCTGCCTACTATGAGGCCCCGACGACCGCCCCGGCTGCAAGCACGCCGAAGGAACGGTCAGAAGCCGTCGTTCCTACGACCTGGCGAGGGGCGATCGCCGGAGCCCTGCTTCTGTCGTCGGTGGGCATACCGGTCGGGGCGGTAGGTGCGATTGCCGGCCTGATGCTTAGCGCGATCGCATTCGGGGCGGGGCGAGGGTTCGCCGTCTCGATGTGGACGGTCCGGGGTCTCGGCTTCGCGCTGTCGTTCGCGGCCATCGGTGCCGTGTGGGGCGGGTTGCTGGGCATGGTCCTTGCCTTGATGCGCAGGGGAAAGCCGCGGGGTTGGTCGTCGCGTTTCGCAAACCTCCTCGAACGCCCAATCGGGAAACGATCGAGCGAGCAGGCGAACAGGCCATCACGATTCTCTCGCCTCTCGCGGTTCTACTGGCGGGTGCTTCCCTGGGTGCTCGGGGTGCCTGCTGTTGTGGCTGTGCTCGGATCGTTCGTGGTGGGAATTCGGATTGGGACGGCGGTGGATGATCGGCTGGAAGCTGCGGTGGCCGCGGCCGATCGCGACGACCCAAACTGGAGGATAGACGACCTTCTGGCAAACCGGGCAACGGTCGATCCCGAGAAGGACGCTGCCATCGTGGTCGGGGAGGCCCTTGATCTGCTCCCCGACGGCTGGCCAGATCATGAACCGCCGGCGATGCCGGGCTGGGTCAATCCGCCTCCGACCGAGTTGAGGATGGCGATCGATCGCCTAGCGGAACTTGATCCGAACGTCCGGCTGGACGACCGGACCGACGCGATACTCCGCGCCGAGCGAGACGAATACGAGGAGGCCATCGACCTCGCTCGCAGGGTGGCCGATCTTGAGACGGGTCGGCATGAACTCTGGATCGGCCCAGCGGTGATCGACACGCTCTTGGCCGATACTCAGGCGTCACGGACAGCCGCTCGATTGTTGCAGGTCGATGCAGCAATTTTCGCCCAGGACGGTGCGATCGACGAAGCGATTGACTCCAGCCGGACCATCCTCGGCGTGGCTCGCTCGATCGGTGACGAGCCGTTCTTGATCTCACAACTTGTACGAATCGCCAATGGTAGCGTCGCGATGCAGACTGCCCGACGAACACTCGGCCAGGGGGAAGCCTCCAACGCAGCCTTGGAACGACTCCAGACGGATACGATGACCGAATTCCTGCGGCCTCTTGTGCTTTACGGGATGAAGGGGGAACGGGCCACGATGGTCGAAGTGATTCGCCGGCTTGCTGATGAGGAGATCCCGATCCGTGCCCTGAGTGGCGAAGGATTCCTTGATTCTGATGAGACGGTTTCCCCTGTTTCCCCCTGGGGGAAACTCGCTTTCGAAAATCAGATGGCCCTCGCGCTGGAATTCATGAACGAAGCCGTGGCAATCGCCGCGCTACCGGCGCACGAGCGAGGCCCACGCTGGGACGCCTGGGAAGACTGGATCGAGGATGAGCGTGCCGAGTGGCATGCCTATTGGAGCAAGACACTCCCGATCCTGATGACCCCCGCTTGCCAGGCTGGCGACCTTGCCCATCGGCGCTACGAGGCGGAACTCGGTTCGATGGTGGTCCTGCTCGCTGCTGAACGGCACCGCCTCCGACACGGCGACTGGCCGGTGTCGATCGAGGCGATTGAGGACGACCTGCTCCCGCAAATGCCCCTCGACCCCTTCTCGGGCGAGGTGTTCCGTCTCCATCGACCCGAAGGGCGGTTCGTCGTCGCCTCCATCGGGCCGAACGGCCAGGACGACGGGGGCGAGTACGAGCCGAGGGCGTGGCCCCAGGGAGGGCCAGATGATGTGGGGTCCGTCGCCTGGGACGTGGATCTAAGGGGGCAGCCCCCCCCTGCCCTTCGAGCTGGAGGAGGAGTACGACGAGATGGGCTCTGAGTGATCCGACCGGGATCGCCTCAGGGCCCGATCAGCGGTGATAGCTGCTGTGAGGGTAGAGGACGAGGCGCTGAGCGAGACGGAGTGGGAGATCGTCTCGACGCTCGATGCGGCTCCAAGGGTCGTTCATCCCGGAAACGGCATAAATCGAACCAAAGAGCATGAATACAACGAACACGATCCTCCAGGCCACATGACGAAGCCGTTCGAGAGCGGCGGCGGCGAACAGAAAGACGAGCGGTGTGATTGGTAAGAGATGACGCACACCGAACGACTGCCCTGAATAGTCCGTTCGTCGAACACCGAAACTGTAGTAAGCCAGTAGGACTGCGGTGACGCTCGCCACAAGGATCGCCCCGGAACGGAGCGCATCGCGGCGGAACACCATTGCCAGAGCCATCCCGATTGGTGCGAAGAAAAGGACCGGAGTGACCGTCAGCCAACCCTGGGGACCGACGATCAACTCGACGAGAAACCACGAACGAGGGATTGTTTCTCGATACGTTCCGATCTCCGTCACCCAGTACGATCCTTCATAGGCGAGCGCCTCGGGATACATCTCGACCGGGAGGGGTGATCCCGTCACGAACGATTGCAGGAGGCTGTGAACGAGGATGGGGAAGGCGGAGCCGATCAGGAACGCAACCCCCGCCCCTCTCGATCGAATCAGCAGCCAAACCAGCAGACCGATCCAAACTGCTCCACCTGCTGGAAGGTCAATCGTCGCCCCGAGCGAGGCCAGGAACCCGGCACTCACGCTTCGAATCAGACCCGATCGCCGCGTGGAATCTTGGAGCAAGACCATTGCAAAGGCGAGCGTCAGGAGTCCCGCGGCAACACTGTGATTATTGAACGTGACGCCATAAGTCAGCAGAAGGGAACCGAAGCCAAATCCGAGTGTCAGCAAATCCGCAAGGCCTCGGTGGATGTCGATTGCCTGCAACATCCTGCGCAGAGCATAGAGCGCCAGTGCAGAGGGAACCGCAATAAGACTGCCCACAAGGACGCGATTCACCGGTCCGAACGATTCGATGAAGGTCCGAGGTGAACGAAGGTCAAACATTCGGTATCCCGAGGCGTACAACGGACCATAAACGGCTGCTCCAAGTGCCGGAAGCACCGGAGGTTTGTCTGAGTACAGGCGATCCCCAAACTTCGCAAGGTCAGGGGAACCGCTCGGTTTCAGATACGGCGAGTCATCGACCGACAGTGTCCCTCGCTCGACAATCGACTCGATCGTCATGTACCGTGACCAGACGTTGCCGCTCATCCGGGGTGGATCGGCGAGGAAAATCAGGGCTGCTCCGAAGATCAAGGCCGGGATCGCCGCGCGGAGATGACCGATCGGCCTAGGGATTGTGATGGTTCGATCGGCTGCCGAAACGGTGGCCATCGTTGTAGAATCATGAGAAACCATCGCGGTCGATCACCGAGGGCATCAGGGAAACCCAGGCCAACAGGTGGCGATGGGCGAGGGATCGTGTCTGGATTCTAACCTCAGGAGGGAGTCGTTGGCCAACATTGCCATGCGATCCCGGATCTCTGGCTGGGCGGTTACCGGGCTGGTGATCACATTGATTTTCGCGGTCTGGTGGCGCGGACATACCTTTGCCCCAGCAGTGGAACAAAGACTCGGTGTTGCCCCCTGGCCCGTCGTGGAAGGGGACGTCGAACCGCTCGATTGCGACGAGGCCGCGTATGCGTACATGGCTCGAAAACTCGTACAAGGTGACCGGCTCTATGCCGATTTGAGCGAAAACAAGCCTCCATTGGGGTACTGGCTCTATGCGGCGTCGGTTGCTATGGGTGGAGCGAACGAGCTTACGATTCGATTGCTTCCGATTCCTCTGGTTCTGCTCACCGTCGCCCTGGTCTGGTGGATCGGCTTACGCCTGAGCGGGACGATTGCTGCGGTCATCTCCGCCTTCCTCTATGTCCTCCTGAGCACCGACCCCTACGTATACGGGAACGGGGCACAGCTTGAACAGGCGATCAATTGCTTTGCGGTGGCCGCATTGGCAGCAGTTCTCAGGGCAGAGCAGGAACCAGGGAAACGAGGAACCTGGCTGTTGCTCGCCGGGATCGCGGCCGGACTCGCGACAGCGGTCAAGCAGGTCGCGGCGCTGCATCTGGTGATTCTCGTCCTGGCCATCATCGCCTTCCCTCGCCGAGACGTGAGCGATCAGTTGAGACTACGTGATCGGCTGAGGTCGCTTGGTGCCTTGATCGGTGGATTTCTCGGGGTCGTGGTCATTGTGGTCGGCATCCTCGCAGTTCGCGGGGTTGCGGGGGACGCCTACGACGACATCATTCGTGCAGGAAGGGCGTTGGCGACGGATGTCGAGGCCGAGCCGAACGCGCCTTCACCTGCAGTCCGATGGCTCACGGGCAACGCCGATCCCTCGGGAGAGTTGCCTCCGCCGTTCGGTTCCACCAAGTACCTCGTCTGGTGGGGGCGAGGTTCCTGGCCGCTCTGGCTGGTTGCGGTTCCGTCGCTCATCGGTCTGGCGGTTCGTCGGCCGAGTTTTGGCCGGTTGGTCCTGGTCGGCTGGACGATCTCGGCAATGATTCAGGTCGTGGCCCCGAGATTGTACTGGGCCCACTACTACTTGTTGCCAATGCCTGGCATCGCACTGGCCGTGGGAGTGATGCTTGGAGACCTGGCATCTTCGCAGCGGAGAACCTGGCGATCGTGGGTCTTCGGCCTCGGACTGACCGGGGCGATTCTGGCGTTTGGGGTGATCCAGGTCAGAGACTACCTCCTGGTCCCTGCCGAACAACTGACGATTCGACACAAAGGGGGAGGCCAATGGGTCGAACTTCGGAGAATTGGGCGAGACCTTGGTGATCGAACCGCCGATTGGAACGATCCGAGCTTGCTGGTCTGGGGATGGCAAAGTCCTTTAAATTTTTATTCGAAGATGGACGCGCCGTCGCGTCATTTCTTCACGAATAACCTGATGCGGGACTTCGCCGACCGTCCCCATCCGGTGATCTCACCGAAAATTGCCGAACTCATGGACGATCTTCGGGAAAATCGGCCCGAACTTGTCCTGGTCGCATACCCCCCCTTCCCTAGCCTCAGGGAATTCCTTGAGGAAGGATACTTACCAACAACCCTCTATCGCATTCCGATCTCACCGGATGGCCGCGGTCTCTGGGTTCGCAAGGATCGTTTTGCAGAACTCACTCGATCAAGGGCAACGGTCAGCCAACGGGAATCACCGCCGGCACAGACTCCTCGATGATCCGAGCGTATCGTTCGCGAAGCGTGCCCATGATCTGCTCCCAACTCTGGGATCGGGCAGAGTCGCGAGCATTCTCGGCAAGAAGACGGCGAAGGGGAGCATCCTCGGCCAGGGCAAGCAGGGCGTCGGAAAAGGTTGAGGGTGGGGCATCGGGATGGATCGCCAGCCCGGTCGTGCCGTGTAGAACGATCTCCGCCGGACCACCGTCAGCGAGCACGACCGCCGGCAGGCCCGAAGCGAGTGCTTCGAGGACCACGTTCCCGAAGGTTTCGGTTCGACTAGCAAAGGCAAACAGATCCGAGGCGGCATAATGGTCGGCCAGATCTTCGCCGGATCGGAACCCGACAAAGCGAGCCATCTTGCCCAGTCGAGCCTCGATCAGTGGACGCGCAGGGCCGTCACCCACGATCAGCAGGCGAATCCGAGGGCAACGATGCACAGACCTTGAAAGAGCCTCGGCCAGGTAGTCGATATTTTTCTCGGCGGCAATCCGTCCAACATACGAGATCACCACATCGTCTGCCTCGAATCCCAACGCCTTTCGGACGGACTCGCGACCTACCCGGTCTGGACGGAAGAGATTTGCGTCGACTCCTCTTGGCCAGAGGACGAGATTTTGAAAGCCATGTCCGTTGAGATTCTCAATGGTGGCTCGAGACGGAACATAGGTTTCCCGCGTCCGATTGTGGAACCACCGGAGATAGCGCCAGATCAATCCTCGAGCCCAACCGATTCGATAGTGGTCAGAGTACTGATCGAAATTGGTGTGGAAACTGGAAACCACGGGAAGCCCGTTTGAGACGGCATATCGAAGGACGGCCAGTCCCAGGGTCGCCTCGGTCGCGATATGGATCAGGTTGGGCCGAAAATGCTGGATCGACCGACAAACCCCTCGATACGGAGGGCGAGGAAGTCGGACATCCGGATAGAACGGAACCCGAAGAGAGGGAACTCGAGAGGAACCCTCGGCGAGGTTGGGCGTCCCATAATCGGGATGGATAAGTTGCACAGCATCGCCCGATTCCTTCAGGACTCGCACGAGCTGTGAGAGGGTCCGAGAGACACCATTCACCTGCGGAAAATAGGTCTCGGTGACGATCGTGATCCGCATGCCCACGCCTCGCCAAATTCGTCGAATCGAACCCGATGCGTCGGTCGATTTCAAGACGATTTGTTCTTGGTCTTGAGTATCATCGCATGCGGAGAAGGTTGAAACCATGCCATCTGAATTCTTCTTCGGAAATTCTCGAAGAACGGAACATTCAACATTGAGTGCGAGCGGGTTGAAAGCAGCAATTCATGAAACATTTGCGTGTAAATTCGGTCTATGAGAAGCGCAGGATGATCCTGATACTCCGACTTCTGTCAGGCTCCGGGTGAATCCCAACTCGTTTTGCAGGTCCGGAAGTCCTGTCCGGCCATCTCTGCCTTGCTCGTCGCGCGGGACCGTGACAGACTGGACGTTGATTTCCCAGCCGACTGCCATCTGATCGGTTTCGGGAACCCGTCCAAGATTCGATTTGGGAGTTTCGATCCGTGAAGCCGAATCCCGTCAAGCGAGCCCTTCGTGAAGGGAAGCCGCAGGTTGGTACCTGGTTATCCCTCGGGAGTACCTTTGCAGCTCGATTTCTGGCCCGAACTGGTCTTCCCTGGCTGACGGTTGACCTGGAGCATACCCACACCGACATCCAGACGGCCGCCTTGATGTTTGGCGCGATTGCTGATGCCGGCTGCACTCCGCTGGCACGCGTTTCCTGCTGTCGCCACGATCTCATCAAGTCGGTCCTCGATTGCGGTGCAATGGGGATCGTTGTGCCGATGGTGATGACTCCGGAGGAAGCTCAGATCGCCGTTGCTGCCTGCAAATATCCTCCGCTGGGGAATCGGTCGCTCGGTGGGTCGTTACATGCGCTTAACTACGGAACAACGGCCGAAAAATACTATGCGGGAGCCGACGAGGAAATCCTTGTCGTCATCCAAACCGAGCATATCGACGCGGTCGAGCGAGCCGACGAGATTTACGCTGTCCCCGGCATCGACGCGATCTTTGTCGGTCCCAACGACCTGGCAGCCTCGCTTCGAGAAGCCAAGGGAGTCGCCCCGACCCCTGAGCGTGTCGAGGAGGTCCTCCTCCGTATTCGCGAGGCTGCAGCGCGGCATGATGTCCCCTGCGGAATTCATGTCAAGGACCCAGACGACGCCCAGCGACGAATCGACGAGGGATGGCGGTTTATCGCCGTCGGAAGCGAACTCTCGATGATGCTCCAGTACGCGACCGCCCTGGCCGATCGCTTCAACCAGGGAGAGGCCGCGTCCGCTTTGGCGAACTATTAATCCCGAGCGCAATACGAACTGGAGTGTTGCGGTTTGAGAAATCGGGGGCAGGAAGACCGGCTCACCCGGTTCCTGCCCCTTCGTTGAGCGAATAAAACCCATGCGGGTTCTTTGGATCGGATCGATCTGAGACGGGAGTTGCGAGATGGCGGTCCTCCTGATCGGCACACTCGACACGAAAGGTCGGGAACTTGCATTTCTCCGAGATCTCCTCCGATCTGAGGGTTTGAAGGTTCTGGTGATCGATGCCGGATCGGGTGATCCCGGAGCGATTGAAGCAGACATCCCCCGGGATCGAGTGTTTGAAGCCGCCGGTTCGTCACTCGACGCGGTGCATCAGCATCGAGATCGGGGCCGAGCGGTGTCCGATGCGGCTCGGGGGGTCTCTCGGCTGGTTGGTCGATTGATCGAGGAAGACGCTGTCGAGGGCATCCTTGGGATTGGAGGTTCGGCAGGAACCACCATCGGTACTGCAGCCATGCGGGCTGCCCCCTTTGGTCTGCCGAAGATCATGGTGAGTACCCTGGCCAGCGGACAAACCCGTCCCTATGTGGGCGGGAGCGATCTGATGATGATCCCATCGATCGCAGACCTCGCCGGTCTGAACCGAATCACCCGGCGCGTCCTGCTCAATGCCGCCGAGGCAATGGTCGGCATGGTCCGGGGGCACTCCACTCCAGATGCAAGTGAAGGATCATCGGATGGTCCGCTGATCACCGCCACCATGTTTGGTGTGACAACCCCCTGCGTCGATCGGGCTCGAGCCCGGCTCGAAGCCCAGGGGGCTGAGGTGATCGTCTTCCACGCGACCGGGGTGGGCGGGCAGGCGATGGAGCGATTAATCCAGGACCGGCTGGTCGACGGAGTGCTCGACCTCACCACGACCGAACTCGCCGATGAACTTGTCGGAGGCGTCCTCTCCGCAGGGCCCGATCGTCTGACCGCCGCAGTTGCCGCCGGTGTACCGCAAGTTGTCAGTGTCGGCGCACTCGATATGGTCAACTTCGGCCCTCTGGAAACGGTTCCCGAGCGTTTCCGTGGCCGAACGTTCCATGTTCATAATCCGACAGTCACCTTGATGCGCACTCAAGCTCGCGAGTGTCAATTGATCGGCCAACGAATGGCTCAGGTACTCTGGGATGCTCGAGTCGAAACAGTCGTATTGCTACCCGAACTCGGCGTTTCAGCGCTTGATGCTCCCGGTCAACCCTTCTACGACCCCGAGGCAGACGAAGCCCTGTTCTCGGCCCTCCGAGACGGATTGAAAGATGCGACTCACACGCGGGTTGAATCCCTCCCCATGCATCTCAACGATCCAGCATTCGCCGATACGGCTGTTGAACGACTTCTCGCTGCAAGAGGGAAGGTGAACAAGTGACGCGGACGAAGATCCTGGAACGATTCCGACGGAAGATCGCCTCGGGCCAACCTATTATCGGTGGCGGCGCCGGGACCGGCCTGAGTGCCAAGTGCGCAGAGGCCGGAGGAATTGACCTGATCATCATCTACAATTCGGGACGTTTCCGGATGGCTGGACGCGGGAGCCTCGCGGGTCTGATGCCCTACGGCGATGCCAACGCGATCGTCATGGAAATGGCTCGCGAGGTTTTGCCGGTGGTTGATCACACCCCCGTCCTGGCGGGAGTCTGTGGGACTGATCCCTTCCGGATCATGGATCGATTTCTGGCCGAGGTTCGCGACGCCGGGTTCGCTGGGGTCCAGAACTTCCCGACCGTCGGATTGATCGATGGGCAATTTCGAAGGGGACTTGAAGAAACCGGAATGGGCTATGACAAGGAAGTCTCCATGATCGCGAGAGCCCATCGGCTCGACCTCCTGACCTGCCCTTATGTTCATGACGAGCACGAAGCTTACGCGATGGCCAGCGCTGGAGCCGACGTGGTGGTCGCACACGTTGGTCTCACCACGAAGGGGTTGATTGGAGCACAATCCGCCCTGGGAATCGACGAAGCAATCGAACGAGTTCAAGTCATGGCCGACGCGGCCCACTCGGCCCGAGACGATGTTCTCGTCCTCTGCCACGGAGGACCAATTGCCGAGCCATCCGACGCCGCTGAGGTGCTGACTCGAACCCGAGGAGTCGTTGGCTTTTTTGGGGCGAGTAGTATCGAGCGACTCCCGACCGAACCGGCGATCATCGGTCAGGTTCAGGCATTTACCGCGTTACGATTGCCCGAATCTTGAAACGACTCTGGCGATCACATCGAGGGAGAATCGCCGGCCTCGTCGACCGAGGTGGAACGGCCCCGGACGAGCGTGCGCGTTTGTCCTTCCTGAACCACCTCGCCGCGCTGGTTGACAACCTGGCGATTCCAGGTCACGACTCCTCGTCGGCCTCTGGCACGGGGCTCCAGCGCCTCCACTCGGGTGAGCACGCGAATGGTGTCGCCAATCGTGATTGGACTTCGAAAGGACCATGAGACAATTTCCAGGAACGCAAGCGTCTCGACTCGTGGGGCGGTTGTCCCAAGTCCACTGGCAATCGCAAGACCCAGCAACCCGTGGGCAACCGGTTGCCCGAATGGCCCCGATCGAGCGGCCTCGTGGTCGACATGCAGTGCATTGAAGTCACCTGAGAGACCCGCGAAAAGGGAGATTTCCGCCTGAGTTACTGTCCGAGAGACACTCTCCCAAGCCTCTCCGACCACCAAATCCTGAAACAACAAGACCTGGGGAACGTGTACCTTCACCGATTTCAGTTCCTTGTGGTAACCCCGATTTGGGAAACTGGTTCGCCCTCATGGGGTTGGGTCAGGAAAATCAAGGGATCAAGGCTCGGCTCAATCGTCCAGCAAGCAGTGCTGAGGGACGACCGAGAACCGTTTGCAACGCTTGGACTCGAATAATTCTGTCGATCGTCTCTTTGGCACGAGGATTGTACCGTGGTACGATCCTTCTTTGCAGCCTCGACTCTAACTCGTGACGAGCGACGGCGACCGACGAAGGGAGCTCATCGCAATGAAGGTACTCATCGCCGATGATGATCGGAAGGTGGGGGCAAGCCTCCAGCAAATTCTGAGCAGAATGGGATACAGCGTTGCCGCAGTGGCGGAGGATGGCCAGCGGGCAATCGAGATGTGCCGCCGCACGCTGCCCGATGTGGCAATCCTCGACATCGAAATGCCCGGTCTCGATGGGCTTTCTGCGGCCCGCCAGATTGCCCAGGATCCCGGAACTCCTGTCATTATTTTGACCGCTCACGGTCAACCCGAGCTGGTCGAGGCCGCCATTCAGGAAGGTGCCATTCAGTACCTGCTGAAACCGGTCACTGGCCCCGCCCTCAACGCAGCCATTCAGATGGCTGTCGCCAAGGCCCGGGAATTAGATCAATACAAAAAGCGCAGCGAAGAACTGGAAGCCACGCTTCGCGATCGAAAGATGATCGAAAAAGCCAAAGGCATTATCATGTCTCGGAAAAACTTGACCGAGGCTGAGGCCTTCCGGTTTTTGCAGCGTGAAAGTCAGGATCGCCGAATCGCAATGGCCAAGCTGGCCGAAACGATCGTTCATGCGCATGAGTTGATCTGAATTCCTGGAGCCTCTGCCAAACGGTCGGTCTTCTCTGGCCTGTCAATCCCACTGGTTGACACAACAGAGAGATGGACTGTAGCCTGACCTTGCCAGGGATGAAAGATTTCAACTGGGAAGGTTCTTCTCTCTTCTCTGGGCACGGCCGGCAGTGATCCCCAATTTTGGTCGTTGGCCATCGCGTGTCTTTGGTTCTGAGTCTCTGAACGATCGATCCGACCTCTCAGGCGATTGTTATGCATGGATGTGCTGAGCCCGCTCCCTCAGATTCTGGAGGAGCCTTCAGGACGGTACATGATGTTCCCGAGTTGCGAGGGATTCTTGCGGCGATCGGCGAACATCTTGAGAAACCCTTGATCGACATTCGAGAGGCGGTCGAGTCGCTCTCTCTGAACCCGATCGTCCCGCAATCCGTGCACCCCCATCTGACGACCGCTGCAACGATGTGTGACGATGTTGCGGTCCTCACTCAGCGCTATCTGGATTACATAGATCAGGTTCGGGCACTGCCCTCGCCGCAGCTGCTTGCCGTTCGGCCTGACGAGTTACTCGTTGAGATCGACCGACAAGTCATGCCCGAGGCCTTTGGTCGTGGGGTTGCCTGGAGCTGCGTTCTTGAAGGACCGATTCGTCCAATCCTGACAGATCGCGTTCTCTGCCTTGAGGCACTCCTCGAATGGGCTGCCTTGGCCGTCGACTCCGCGAAACCGGGGGATTCTGTTTCGCTGGTCCTGACGTCCGATCCATCAGAGCATGGCAGCGCCAGTCGTCTCTCGATGGTTTCGTCTTCCGAGGAATTGATTAACAACCTGACGAGCCTTCGCGAAGATCCATTGTTTGGTCGTCTCGTCTGCCTGGAAGAGGTGGGAACAGATCCCGGCTCCCGGATCGCGTTGAGCCTTGAGCGGCTTGAGATCCTCGGGGCTCGGGTTCGGTTTCAGGCACCGACCGAAGGCGAAGGACTCATCCGATCGGCTGAGTTCACCTTCCCTGCGGCACCATTGGGCTTGCATCGCGATGGTCAACAGCCACCTGATCCAGAAATCCGAATCACACGCACTCGGAATCAGCAGCGCTGACTGCTATAGGTCATGCGGAGCATCGTCCCTTGACCAGGCTTACTGAGAATCGAGAGCGTTCCCCCGTGCCGACGCCAAATACTGTTGGCCAGACAGAGCCCAATACCCAGGCGACCTGGTTTCGTTGAGAAAAACGGTTCGAGCGCTTGCTCCTGAATCACTGCATCCATGCCTTGCCCGTCGTCCTCGATAATCAAACTCGTCCACTCGGGCTCATCGAACTGCGATCGAATGATGATCTGCCCACCCGTAGTATGGAGTGCTTCGATCGAATTGAGAATCATGTACTCGAACATCGATCGGAGTTGTGCCGGATCTCCATTCAGGCATGCAACCGGTTTGCAATCAATAATCCAGGAAACCTTTGGGTAGGTTTGCGAGAATGCGGCGATGACCTCCTGAAGGAGCATGACCGGATCAACCGGCTGATCGAGAGGTTGTGTCGAGGGGCGAGTGAAATCGATTAATCGACGTGCGACTCCCGATGCCTTGACCGACACGTTGACGATCACATCCACCGTTTCTGCAAGCTCGGGATCAGACTCGAGGTCTGAAGGATTTGAGAGCTTGAGGATCTCGGCGTTACTGACGACCGCGCTGAAGGCGTTGATGAGATGGTGGCCCACACTCGACGCAAGATGCGCGAGTTGCCGTTCGCGATCGGGTCCGTAGGTCGTGGGAGTTTTCTCTGGCATGAACCGAAGCATAATCGAACGCGAGTTCAGTTGCCAGCAACCGGAGGTTCCGTGTCGCCAAACTCGCGGATGAGCCGTGCATCGATCCATACAGCGTAATCGCGAATGCCGCCACCAGGACCGAACTCCGTCGCGAGGATCAGGAACTTGCCCCCCGACACGTCCACGTCGATTGCGATGGGGTCAACCCCTGATGTGACGGGAGGCGACGCATATCGCTCCTCTCCATCGACCAGAACGCGAAACACGACGTTTCCCAGCGGTCCGGCAATATCATCCAGGGCAAGGCGAGCCTGAAAGCGTTGATCTTCCGGCTGCAATTGATAGGCAAGCAAGGAACGACTCTGCGTCCCGAGCCCTCGGAGAAATTGCCGACCGTTGACGGTAATCGGGTTTCCGAAGACCGTGGTGTTGGTTTGGACCGGGCGAGCGGGGCCCACGTAGGGAACGGTGACTTCGCGGGCCGCTTCCCGTTCTGAGAGATAGACAATTCGCTCGTTCAACGCATAGCAACTGGCGATCCGGTCGATCGGTGCATCAAGCTCAACACCGATGGAGGTCTTTCCTTTCAATCGCCCCTCTCGGATGCTGAGCTCGATCAGTCGAAGGCGGCTCCCGTCCGTAAAGACAAAGTCGAACGAGCGATCAGGACTTTCGGGAATTTGTAATAATCCCGGATCGAGTCCCACCGCTTGCACCATTTCCTTGGGAAGTTTCTGTAACCGATTGGCATCCAGATATGCCACCTCCGACTCTCCGACTGCCGAGAAGGTGACATCGCGTTCGTCCCCGTTGACAAGGAACAGACGATCGGATGCACGAGCAGTGTCTCTCAGGCTTCGTATCGTCGTTGCCTCTGCCTGAGGATTCAGAGCGGGCGTGATCGAAAATCCGACGACGGCATCGAGCGGGATGCTCAATGCTCCGAAGATCGAAGACCTTAACTCGATGGTCTGTTCGTCTGCCGCATCGAGTTGTCCTCGGATTTGATCGCCGAGAGGAAGCACCACCAGTGGTGCCTCCGAACCCCCTTGCGAGACGACGGAGCGATGCCTGGAAAGCTTGACCAGATCCTCTCCCTCGACGATGCGATCCTCTCCCTGCTCATCGACTAACTCCAACGGACCCTCGAAGGACATTGAGCGAATCCGACCCGTAATGATCGAGCCGTTACTCAGCATCGCATCAAACACCGGCTCGGACGGGAGGGGATCGGGAGCGTCCTGAGCGGCCATGGTGAACTCAGGGACGGCTAGCCGGACCCCAAGCCAGAGCGTGCACAGGAGAAGGGAAGGTCGATCGGCAATGTTCATGGTGGCCGTCATGTCTCTGGCGACGATCGAGCAATGCTCACACGCGTCGAAGTGATTCTCAGATCGGATTCGAGATTCGATCGGAAAACCTGCTACCGCTGGAAGATTGGCAGGCAACTGAACGGGAGCTGAAGGATGATCAGGGCCATGGCCGTTCCGTACGCTGGACCGAATCCGTCGGACCAGGAACCATCGGGTTCCTGATCGTTCAGCAACTCGTCTCGAATAGCGGGATACCACCGATTCCAATCCTCTCCCCCTCGAATCCACATGGCCTGGGCGGCATAGTAGTGGCCGTAGAAGTAGTGGGGAAGTCGACGAAGGAAGCGGTCATCGGGCCGATGCTGCTTGAGGTATTCGATCCCGTCGTCAACCGCCTGATCGTTGTAGACGGCAGCGCTGTAGAGCGCCACAACACCGGCGGCGGATCGAGGAAAGGCGCTCGATCCCCCCCGCAACATGTACCGGAAGCCACCATCGGGGTTCTGCGCCTGATTGACATAGTCAATGCATTCTTCGACCGTCTCCTTGGGAACGAAGAGGCCAGCGTTTCGAGCGGCTCGAAGGGCATTGATCTGACAGATGGTGACAGACAGATCCGCGTCGTCCCGGACGGGCTGATAACGCCATCCGCCTTCTTCATTTTGCGTATCGATGATCAACCGGACCGCCCGCTCCAGAATCGGCCGCAGTTCCGACCGGCGAGACATTCCATAGGCTTCCGCCAGGAACAAGGTGGCGAAACCATGACCATACATCGGGTTATTGGAGGGCGGAGGGCTGGAGACAAACCCTGAGGCATCGGCGCAGGACATGACATAGCCGAGTGCTTCGTCGATATTCCTGCCGTATGGACCCCGGCCGGGCGACGAACCGTTGCCCATAAAGGCCAAACCCGCAAGGCTCGAAATGGCGGCTCGATAAGAACCGCTGCCATAGGAGCCGTCAGGAGCCTGGTTCGCCGCGAGCCAGGCGAGCCCATCATCGATCGCCCGAATCGTCCGATCGTCAACCAGTGCCGCCGAACCCTCCGGCACTTCCCCGGTTCGTCCTTCCCGAAACCCCGTATCCTGGCGACCAGAAACGGACGGGAGGGGGCCGGCGACAACTGCTCCGAATCCGAACAACGCAAGTCGAGTGAAACAGCGCCGCGAGAGGCGAGGGAATTGCATTGACAGCGGTTGACCCATGGTCGGGACTCCGGAATCACTCAAGATCAAAGGACCACGGGGTGAATTAACGCTCCACGCCTTTTTTGGCCACTGACAGGAAGTAACGTTCAATCAGTTCGCGTCGTTGATCGAGCGGCATCATCCTGCTGACGTTCCCCATGACCTCGCGGAGGGAATCCTGGAGATGGCCCCAGGAATCCTTCGCGTTGACCAGAGCGGGATTCTGCTCGGGGGTCTTGGGAGGAGCGCCGGTCTGTTCGCCGTTGTTCTCGCCGTTCTGATCTTGCCCTTGCTCCTGAGGTTGCTGCCCCGCCATTTCCGTCTGTTGTTGTTGCTGTTGCTGCTGTTGTTGTTGCTGGCGAATGCGGCGGAGCAACTCATCGAAGTCGCGAACAATCTGTTCTTGCTGCTCCCGGGTTTGATCCCCGGTGTCGAGCTCGGAGAGGCGTTTTTCGACCTCGCGCATCTTCTCCATGGTTTCTGAGAGGGGGCCGCCTTCCTCGGAAGACTGCTGACGCTGGTCTTCATCCTTGGGCGGGTCGATGCGACCGAGCAGGCGACGCAGGTAATCATCGAACGCCTGTTCCTCGCGATCAAGTTCATCCCGTGCGTCGTCCCCGAGACGATCGGGGCGATCCGGCATCGCGTCCAGTCCCAGGTCAGACGGGGCCTGTCCCTCGGCGTCAGGTCGATCGGATCTTGGGCCGATCAGACCTTCAAGAAGCTTATCGACATCGGCCTCCTCGTCTCCCAGAGGGGGGGGAGCCGGTTTTTTGGCCTTGTCTCCAGACGGTTTCTCTCCTGCCTTGGCGTCGTCTGAAGGGTTTGTGCCCTGCTGGATCTCGTCCAGCAGGCGATCGAGGGCGTCGTCCTGAGCGGATGCCGAGAGACCAATCCCGAAAACCAGGACCAGCGTCGGGATCAGGAATCGAGTCGCGGGCATGGGTCAGTCCTCCAGGCCATCCGGTTGTCGCGGGCGAATCAGGTCACGGAGCAGGTCAGCGATTGTGTGTTGATCTTCTTCGAGGCGAACGAACTCCTCCTCCTGCGTTTCCGACAGCGGTTCGTCTCGCCGCTTGAGTTCGTCCAGTTCCTGAGTGCGGATGTTGATGTCTTCCTGCATGGCCTTCAGCATGCGAATCTGGGCTTCCGCGGGGATGCCGTCTCCCTGATTTCCCTGGCCGGGTTGTCCCTGGCCTCCGCCTTGTTGTTGCTGCTGCTCTCCCTCTTGCTGATCCTCCTCGTTCGGGGGATCAAGCGAGGCGACCAGACGTTCCAACCAACGACTGGCATCTTCTTCGGCACGCTGCGTCTCGGCGCCCGTCTCAATCTCGGCAAGCTGCTCGGCGGCTTCAACCATCCGAGTAATCGCTCGTTCGAGAGAGAGTTTGAATACGGGAGCGCCTTCGAGCCGCTCAGCCAGTGACGCCGTTTCATCCTTCAGACCGGCCTGAGCACGACCGAGATTGCGAACATCGAAACTATCGGCGCGGGAGAGTCGTCCGCCTCCCGCCTGCCGACGCGCCTCGAACGCCTCGGTTTCTTCAAGCAGTCGCTTCTGCCGATCATTGTACGCGCGAAGCTGATCGCGAATCTTGGCAAATTGCTCCATCAAGAGGCGATCCTGGGCCTCTTGAATCGCCTGGTCCGTATCGGCAATGGCCTGTTCGAGATCGCGGAGGGCCTCTTCCTCATCGCGGATCGCGGCTTCGCCATCTCCTTCATCGAGGTTCTGACCGGCGTTCCCCATGCGAGAGGCCGCTCTTGAACCGGCTCGGGCGGCCTGATCAGCTCGAAGTTTTCGGAGTTTTTGGAGCTGGCGCCGGAGCTCCTGCTCAAGCTGTTCCTGCTCCTTGGCAAGTTCCTGAAGGCGAGCACGGTCGGCTTCCCCCCCCTGCTCTCCCCCTGCTTGCTGGCCCCCTTGAGGTTGTTCCCCGCCGGGTTGCTGAGCCCCCTGAGGCTTGCCGCCTTGCTGGCCTTGTTGCCCCTGAGCCTGTCGGGTCCGTTCCAGCAGATCGGTCTGCTGACGCTGGGCCTGGGCAAGCTCCGATCGGGTTTCCTGGAGTTGTTTGAGCAGACGTTCCAGATCGTTTTCACGACGGTTTTTCAAGGTATCAACGAGGTTCTGCATCGCCTCGCGACCCTTGTCCTGAGCCTGGCCTGCCGGGCCCATCTGGTTGCGGTCGATCTGCTCGGCCGCCTGCCCGAGTTCGGCCGCGGTTCCTTCACGTTGAAGCTGATCAAGGGCATCCTTTAACGCCTCAGCCGCGAGGGGATCACTTTCGGCCAACCCCTCAGTCAGATCGTTCATCCGATTGGCCAGATCTCGAAGATCCCGAGAGACGTCGCGTTGTCGGTCGGCCAGATTCTGAAGGTCGGCCTTCTGTTCCGCGTTCAGTTGGTCGGGGGTCTTTCCCATCAGGCCGGGATCAGTCGCCCGCTGCTCAGTGTCTTTCTTGACGGCATCCTGGTCGTTCAGGAGTTGCTCAGCCTCCTGGGTCACGCCTCGAAGGGTCTCAAACTCACTGAGCCCCTGCAGCATCCCTTCGAGTTCACGAGCGATGGCCTGCTGGCTTTGGCGAGACTCGTCGAGAGAACGGCGAGACTCGGTCGCGACAGGATCGCTCGGTGCCGACGGTTGAGCCGCTCCCTCGGGAGCAGCCTCCGTCGGGGGTTCCTCGCCAGCAGGCGAAGGCTCCGTCGACTCCGCCGGGGCCGACGGAGCAGCCTCTCCCGTCGCGGTATCCTTGGCTTGACCAACTGAGGGTTGTCCCCCCGATTGCGGTTCGGTTTCGGCGGGCTCCGCTTCGGTGTTGCCAATGCGATTCTGACCGTCGATTTGCGGTTCGAGGTCGCGGATTGCTCGGGAGATTCCTTGCTCGGCCGGGCGGAGATGCTCGGCACGAATTCGATCGACGGCCGCTTTCATTTGCTGCATCTGATCGGCGACCTCCGGATCGGACATCCGGGAATTCTCCATGTCGTCGAGGAAGCGCTGAATTCGGTCTCCAAGACCGTTGCCCGACTCGTCGAGACGGCCACCGACCTGGCGTTGCATGACCGACGCTTCTCGCAGCCGATCGCCGGTTTCTTGCTCGATCTGACCAGCTGCGTCGAGTTCGTTGATCGCCTCTCGCACAGGAGGCATGGCGAGCTTCTGCATCTCAAAGATCCGTTCGATTTCCTCCCGGATCTCTCGCCGACGGTCATCCAGTTGGCCTCGGTATTCCTCCTCGGAGATCACTCGAATCCGAATGGACCGACTCCGGGTGAGGTGAGGCCCTGCGTCATCCGGACTGCTGAAGAAGTCTCGGGCCTCTCCGGACACTGAGATGATCGAGCCGGGAGTCACGTTCAAGGGCGCAAGCTCAAGTCGATGCTCCACTTCTTGAGCAAGTGATCGTCCGCCGTCGATCGTGGCTTCCGAGGACCAAAGGGGAACGACATGATCCTCGGCTTCGGCGGAATCAGGCTTGGTCACCGTGTAGAGCAGTCGAACCAGTTGAAGCCCAAAGTCATCTTCCGCGCGAATACGGAGGGGAACGGTGGCAGACACAGGAACAGAGACATCAAATTGCGGCTCGACAATCAGGGCGAGCGGTGGTGTATCGACAATCGTTCGCAACTCGTAACGGGTTGCCTCAGGGTTGGAGAAGCCGTCACGATCACGCAGGGAGAACCAGTACGAGCCAGCCCCCTGAGCATCGACCGAGGCTAGCAGACGCTCACCATTGTCCTCGATTGAAACCGGGATGTCGGTGGGTTCCTCGTGAATCATCAAGCTCGCAGAGCTCAGTGGCTTATTGGCCCGACCATTGAATCGGATGACCGAGCCCTGCAGCGCCCGAATCTGGGTCTGATCCGAGGCAAGTGTTTCGACGGCGGCTTCGCGTTCCTCATCGCTGGCGAAAGGTCGTGTGTACGCTGGCGGAACCACCTGCACCTCCACCGCATCAAGCGAAGGAGGAGGCACGACAGCCACATTCACCCACTCGGTCGTGTCGTCCCCGGCGGCAACATAAAACCGGAACGACTGATTGACCGCGTCGAGACGACCGTGAAACGTCCCGCGATCCTCAGGACGGAGCGCCGAATTGATCGTTTCTCCGTCCTCGAATCGATAGATAATCCGAGCCGAACCAGGTGGACGGCCTCGAAGCGCTCCGTCGAACAGCTTCAAGGGAGGAGCGACGTGACTCAGAACCTCGAACCAGGCTCGCGGAGGGACCACGGGGAGCTCACGACCGACGCCAGCCTGAGCCGTGAGTTCGAATGGCATTCCTCTGGCCAGTTTGGTTGGCGCCTCTGCGATTTCCAGTTCGGTTCGTTTGGGCCAGGCGACCTCGTCGAGAAGAAATCGCCGCGCGGCGATCGACTGGAATTCCGGTGCGATGAATGACTCCAGCAGCAGCACAGCCGCGGCCCAACCCGCCATCGTCGCAGCGAGCCGCATTGGCCTCGGATCGAGAATGCTCTGAAAATCAAGCCCCTGAATCTCGTTCATCGCCTGAGTGATGGTGAGGTCGCGGAGCGCTTCCGACCCATATCTGCCATCGTGAGCATCCGCGGCACCGCGGGCCTTGAGAAACTCGATGGTGCTCGAAAGGCGATCGTTGAGGTGGGGCCATCGGCGCTCGATCAACAACGCGAGCCGGAGATCATCGAACGGAATCAGTAACGGGCGGACCAGTTCTCGCCAGGCGATGAGAGCCACGACGATTCCCGCGAGAACCAAGGCCACAACCCGGACGTTCCAGGTCAGCGGAACGAACCAGTCGATCCAGGTCAGGGTAATAAAGGCCATGACCGCGGAAAAGATTGTCCAGCAGAGCCCCCTCAGGATGAGGACCCGTCGGAGGTGGCCTCGGAGCCCGGCGATCCGGTGATCGAGCGTTTCCATCATCTCGCCGCTCCTCTCGCGTGGGAAAGGTTCCGTTCCAAAAGTCTTGAGCCGTACTCAGCGTCACTCATATCATTTGTTTACGCTTACGCAAGACCCACTCCGTGGTCAACAGCCCCAGAAACAAGGACAATACGCGCCAGTCGTTCCAGAGAGGGATTGGCGGATCCGTGTCGAGTGGAATCTTACGTGCCGGTGGCAGGTCGTCGAGGAGATTTTCTGCTTCAAGGATCGAGCGGTATTCTCCCCCGGAGAGCGACGCGGCGCGAACCAGTTCAGCCTTGTTGAGTTGCACTCGGTCTCGTTCGTCGGCCGGTGGTTCAATCCGGAATTCGGCGGTCGGAATCTCTCCCTCAAGCACCGGGGGAGGAAGCAGCCGGATGCGATAGTCGCCGGGCACCGGGTTCGGAAGAATTCCTTCGAACGAATCCGACGAATCTCCGGTCGATCGAAGGATCAGGCGATCGGGTGGACGGTCTCCCCGCTCCACTTCAACCGCGACTTCTCCCGAACGGGGAGCGAGACCGGCGCTCAGGAATCGAGCACGAAACAGGACCGGCTGATCTGATTGATAGGTCGAGCGGTCGGTGGCCAGTTCGGCCGGTCGGTCCCGGTTCAGGCGAGAACGGGCCATGAAGCGAATCATCTGGACCCAGAATCGGCCAAAATAGCGGTCAGCGGTACCGATCCGCCAGCGCCAGGTGTCGTCCAATCCAATGTAAAGGGACTTGCCTGCCCCCACGAATTGATAGGCCACCAACGGCACAGGACCGTCGGACCCGGCGACAGAGGGATGCTCGGCCAGGACGAACGCGGCAGGTTGCTTCCGAGGCGATTCCAGGAACCAGTAATGGAGCGGAAGGTTTTCCCAAACTTCCTCGCTTACTGCTTCTTCGTCGGCAAGCCGGAAGATGGGACTGGCCTGACCTTCGGCCGTCAGGTTCATCCGGAACGGCTGAACCGACTCTCCTCCCTGAAACGGATTTCGCGCCCCAGTGAGCTGCACCGGGATCAACGGCTCCAAAGGAGTTCCCTGGTAAGAAATTGGATTAAAAAACTCTCCCGAGGCGAAGACAAGCCCGCCTCCTTCCTCGGTGACGAAATCTGCAAGCAACTGAAGTTGCGAAGCACTGAAATAGAGCGGATCAGCATCCCCAAGAATCACCACGTCGTATCGGAAAAGCCCATCGTCCCCCTCTGCCGCCGTGGGAAAGTTGGGTAACGCCACGATATCCTGGGCGCTGTACTCCGGGTCTGCCGTTTGCAACACCACCTGGAGGTCGATCGACTCCGGCCGACGCTCCAGAAACGTTTTGAGATATCGATATTCGTAGCGTGGTTGACCATCGACGAGGAGGACCTTGATCTTGTCTTCCCGGACGGCGATGGTGCGTCGGAGGCGGTTATTCTCGACACCATCTTCACGGGGCTGCGGCTCGGCGACGACGACGTAATCGAACCTTCCCGTCTCCTGCGGTCGATGGATGATTTCAAACGGGATGGCCTGCCCGTCGGGTGGGGCTTCCACCTGAACTGAGGCCACCTCGCGGCCACTGGCGAGGGCGTCGTCTCCCGAATCAGGAGGAGTCTCGAACAGTCGGATGGTGATTGGAAGACCTTCAAAGCCTCGGGAGGACAGCTTGGCGTCAAACCGAACGGCATCGCCGACGAAGACCACGTCATCCACCACGAGATCGGACAGGGCGAGGTCTCGGGGAGGCGTGTCATCACCCACTCCGATTGTATAGAGTGGAACGCCTTTCCGCGCAGCAAGCGGAGCGACATCGGACAAGGATTCCCCTCGTGTCGACTGACCATCGGTGAGAATCAGAATGGCCGAGGGGGGGGCTCCTCGAAGTTCCGTCAGCACCTGGCGCACCCCGGTGCCCAGTAACGACTGCTCTCCGATCGCTTGAGCGCCGTCGAGTGCCGATAGGGCCGGGCCGACATCCTCAGGATCATCCACCTCGGCGAGTTCTCGGGCAGAACCGGCCATTAAGTACAATCGGACCCGATGTTGTTCCTGAAGCGATTCGAGCAGCGCCCCGTTCTCACGACCGAGCCAGGATCGCACGAGAGAAAACCGGCTCACATCCGCTCGTTCGGTTTCAGCCGCAAGTTGTGCGGCACGTTCAACCAGTTCGGCATCGGCATACTGGTCTTCACGAGCCATGCTCGCCGAGTCGTCCGCCATGATCACCAGGTAAGGAAGATCGACGCGTTCGACCACCAGAACCGCCTCGGCGATCAGGAACATGGTCAGCAAGAGCAAGCTGACGCGGAGGCTGGCCAGTCCGAGTCGGTACGCGATCGAGCCCCCGCGCTCGCTCAGATACAGTCGAACGATCAGGAAGGAGCCAACGAGCAAGACCAGCAGCAAGAGGCCCTGTGACCAGGGACGCTCAAAGCGAAGAAACGGGGTCAGTTCCTCTCCGGGAGCGGCCGGAGAGGCACCCAGTTGAAGCGCCAGGTTGCGGAGCAGCGATTCCATCGTCCCTTTGCCTTCCTTCGGCACGTTCCTTCACGGTCGGAGCCCGTGCGATCACGCAATTAGCGGCTGCGCCCGAGCCACCAGGCCAGGGTTGATTCTCCCAGAAGCAGCCCGAGGACAATCAACAGGAGTCCTCGATGCAGCTCGCCGCGGCGACCGACCGCTGCGGCCTCGGAACGATCGACCGGCCCCCCGTCCCAGCTCGAAAACGTCCAGCGGGGAAACAGGACCGACAGGGTTGAAGTATCCACGCGAGACAGGTCACTCTCGGCCGGATCGGGATTCACGGAAAAGCTCAATTCACGGGCAACCGGAGGACCAATCCGAGCCGTGTACTCTCCCGAGAGATCGGTTCCTTCGAACAGGAAGCGTGCCCCATCTCCTTCATCTGCCAGACGACCCGGTTCTTCACGTCCATCGGGACGTAGGACCGAAGTGACTGCATTGAGCGAATTCGTCTCAATCGCCTGATCCAAGCTCTGACCTACCGCAACATTTCGCTGAGCCATACGACCCGAAGCCGCAAAATAGGTCATCTGCTCCAGCACGGGAGGATAGCTTGGATGCAGCGGCCAGGTGGTCCAGTCATCATCGGCGGTGGTGGCAATTTGAACGACTGTGCCTCGATGACGGCTCATCGTGAGGATCGCCGGCCGACCATCGGTGAAATCCATCACGCGACGAGCCGTGGAGCCTTCGGGCACAATCAGATCATGCGATCGCCAGGAGCGAACAGCCGTCAGACCCGAAACCACCTGAGCGGCTGCTCCCTGATAGATCGCGACGATCGGGTGGTTGAAGTCGAGCGGATCGAACTCCGGGGCTCCGGCGAGTTGCTCACTGATCTCATCTCCCGAGGAAACCACATCGCCGAATCGAGCTGGCAAGAACCCAGGACCATCAAAGGTTTCCGAACCGGGAATCCCCGCGAAAAGGTTGGCGTTGTATTCATCCGCCTGAATGCGATCTCCCCCGAAGAGAACCACGCCGCCCCCTCGTCGCAGGAATCGATCGATCGCGTCAATTTCTCCCCGGCTCAAGCGGGCGACATTGCAGAGGAAAATCACATCGTAACGCTCAAGATCGCGTCGGGTCAGTTGCGACTCGGTGACCACCTCCACACCAATCGGTGAGGGAGTCCGATCCGAGCCTTCCGAGGGACTGAGCCCCTGAGCGAGATAATCGGTTTCCGACTGAAAGGGTTCCGGATTGTAGTCACCGTTGACCAGGAGAACTTCCAAGGACTCCCGAACCGGAACGGTCAATCGCCAGGCATCGTCCACGGCGAGACGGTCCTCGTCGAGTCTGACCTCGACCACATGGTCACCGGGGTCCTCGAACCGGTAGGAGAAGGCGACCGGCACATCCTGGCCAGGCGGAAGATCGACGCGACGTTCCGGCCCGAGACGGCCATCAATGACCAACTGGGCGCGAACGCCAGTGTCCACCTCTGATCCAAAATTCGCGAGGCGGGCGGTGATCACCACCGGAGGCCCGTCACGGACGACGATCGGAGCATCCAGTTTCAGGTCGACGACCGCTCGGTTTGATCGACTCGTGTCTCCCAGGTCAACGACCACACAATTGGCTCGATCCTCTTCCAGCGCGGAAACGTTTCGTTTCAGAGCAGTTTCCCATTCCGGATCGACCTGCCAGGTGGCCGCTTGCAGGTCGCTCAGAAAGAGCACTTCCTTCTGCGGAATGTCCGAAGTGTCCAGCACCTCACGGAGCTTCGTGAAGGTTGCGTCGAGATCCCCGGTGCCGTGGGTCGGCTGAAGCTGTTTCAGTTCCTCACGAACCTCAGCATGATTTGGAGAGGGAGCGCCAATCACCACCTTCGGAGGATTACCCAGCAACAGCACGCTGATGGCGTCGCCATTGCGGGCCCCCTGGATATATGCGTCGGCGTACTCCGTGGCCCGGGAGAACCGCGATCGCTCGGCGGAGGTGTGCGTCATGCTCATCGTACCGTCGATCACGATGACGCGATGGGTCCGCCGTCCGGCCAGAAGCGGTACAGCACCAATCGATTCCAGAAATGGCTGCGCAAGTGCCAGAACCACACAGACGACCAGCAGGGTTCGAACCGCCAGCAAGAGCCAGTGTTCCAGTCGAATCCGTCTCTGGTTCTTCCGGATCGCGGCAAGTAGAAACCGCATGGCCGCCCACGACTCTTCACGGTATCGCCGACGGTTCAGCAGATGGAGGAGCAGTGGCACGGCGGCTGCCGCAAGCCCCCAGAGCAAGAAGGGATTGGCGAACCCGATAGCCAGGAGTGGAAGGTTCGTCACAACGGTCGTCCCTGGTCGAAGAGCTGATCAGCGGAATCAATCACGGATTGGAGAGCAGAGGACCTGGCTTGAAGGTTCGGATCGATGCCCCTCATGCGTCCTGTCATCCTACGACGGGGGTCTGGCTTCGGACAGAGTGATCTCTGGGTCAGACTCGGCGGGGTCCCTTACGGGTCCGGGCGGATCGGGTCGCCAGATAGCCGGTCAACGCCGTGTCGAGGGGTTGATCGGTCCGGAGGGGGACGTAGTCGATGTCGGCCAGTCGGCAACCTTTACGAACCGCATCCGTGAACGCCGAGAGTTCAGCCAGATACCCGTCTCGTAAGGCGGCTGGATCAGTCAGCAGTTCCTCGGGAACCTCAAGACCCTTGAACTTGGTCACCTGCCGAAACGGGAACTCCACCTCGGCCGGGTCGAGCACATGGAAGACAACGACCTCATGGCCCCGGTGGCGGAAATGCTTCAGACCGCTCAGCAGTTCGGGGGCGTCTCCGTCGAGCAGGTCACTGATCAGGACCACGATTCCGCGGCGACCGATGCGCTCGGCCATCTCATGGAGGACTGGACCGAGTCCGGTTCGCTCCCGAGCCGCCTCGCCGTCCATCACACGAATTAACTCTTTCAGGTGCGATGGCTGCCCCGAGGGCCGGACGTAGCGTCGAATTCGGTCATCGAACACTGCCAGTCCAACCGAGTCCTGCTGCTGGAGCACCAGGTAGGAAAGTGCCGCGGCGATATACTGCCCGTAGCGCAGTTTCGAGACATTGCCTTCCGAGGCATATCCCATCGAGGCGCTGGCGTCGATCAGCAAATACGTCAGGAGGTTTGTCTCCTCCTCGTATTGCTTCAAGTAATACTTATCGGTCTTCGACCAGACTTTCCAGTCGATATGGCGGACATCGTCGCCGGGAGCATACTCGCGGTGTTGCGAGAACTCGACCGAGAACCCGTGATACGGACTCTTATGCATCCCGGCGACATAGCCTTCGACGATCAGCCGGGCCTGAAGCCCAAGCCCTTCGACGTTAGCTAGCGTCTGCGGATTTAAATAGTTTTGGTACTCGACCACTCTCGGACGCCTCGCTCGGGTCGGCCGAGAGCGAGGTGACCAGCCGGGCGATCACGTCGTCCGGTCGAAGTCCTTCCGCCTCGGCATTAAAGTTGGTGACAATGCGATGCCGGAGTACCGGCCCCGCCACGGCCCGAATATCCTCGATCGAGACGTAAGGCCGCCCCATGAGGACCGCGCGGGCCTTCCCCGCCAGAACGAGATACTGGCTGGCCCGAGGCCCCGCCCCCCAGCTGACGAAATCACGGACAAACTGAGGCGCATCGGCCTGGGTTGGACGGGTCAACCGAGCAAGCCTCACCGCGTAGCGACCCACGTGATCGGCCACCGGCACCTTGCGGACAATTTGCTGCATCTCCAGGATGTCAGCTCCGGAAAGGACCTTCTCAACCGATGGCGGCTTGGCCGACGTAGTCACGCGGACGACCTCAAGCTCTTCATCCTCGGTCGGGTAATCCACCAGGATGTTGAGCATGAATCGGTCGAGTTGGGCTTCAGGAAGTGGGTAGGTCCCTTCCTGCTCGATCGGGTTCTGCGTGGCCAGCACAAAAAACGGGTCGGGCAGACGATGCCGTTCTCCGCCTACGGTCGCCTGCCGCTCCTGCATGGCTTCGAGCAAGGCCGCCTGGGTTTTCGGCGGCGTCCGGTTGATTTCGTCGGCCAGGATCAAATTTGCGAAGATCGGTCCCCGAAGGAATTTGAACTGGCGGACCCCGGTAGCCTTATCCTCCTGAATGACCTCGGTCCCGGTGATGTCCGACGGCATCAGGTCAGGGGTAAATTGGATTCGGTTGAAGCTGAGGTTAAGGGCATCGGCCAGGGTGTGAATCATGAGGGTCTTGGCCAGTCCGGGAACCCCGATCAGCAAACAGTGGCCCCGGGCGAAGATGGCGATCAGGAGTTCTTCCAGCACGTCCTGCTGGCCGACAATGATCTTTCCCATCTCCGCGCGGAGCTTTTGGAACGCGTCGGTGAGGCGCTCGACTGCGGCGAGATCCTCGTGCGGCATTGGCTGCGGATTCTCGGAATCAGACACGGGGACCTCCGTCAATCGAATCAAGGCGAAGCGAGAGAGGGTTTCGGGGTCGTCCAGGGCAAGACCCGGTGGCAAACCGAAAAGCTGATCCTAACACAACACGACCCGTCTCGAAGTGTCAAATCGATCTCGAATGGTTGCGTCAAGGTGTCGAGAATTCTCGCAAGGCCGCTTGCCGTTCATGCGGCTTCCACTCTGACAGGCGAACCATTCCCTCGTCTCCGGCCACACGAATCCCGTCAGAATGAAGGCGGACCAGACGGCCCGCTCCCGTTCCCTCAACGACCAACCGCTGAACCCGGCGGCCGGAGTCTCGACTCAGGAGATTAAGGACCACGGGGCCGCTGGATGCCATGCCCGGCGTCCCGTCGCCAAGGTGGTAGACCAGGACACAGTCGGGGGTCAGCCTGAGACCCCATGACTCGTTGAGATCACCCGGAAGCACGACACTCCAGAAGGGTTCGCCACGCTCCAACGACAACGCGGACACGCGAAGGCCGGGCCCCTTTTGACCCATCACATACACTGCGTCGGTTCCGAGCAGGATCGACTCGTGCCGGCGATCCGATCGAAATCGCCCCAGGTTCGTTGACCAAAGAACTTGTCCGTTGATCGGATCGAGCCGTTGCAGCGTTTCGCCCCGAAGGACGAGCATGCGCTCGAAATCTCCCAGCACGAGGGGATCAGTCGGTGATGGCCGAGGCGACGATGGCAGGGGAGACTCTTCCCGAGCCTCCCAGATTGCCTGGCCGGTTTCGAGATCCATCAAGACCACGGAGGTATCGTCCGGCACGATCGCGACCCGATCCAGGGCCACGGCGTGAGGGTGACGACGCCAGGGACCGACCGAATCGTCCTGTGGGAACATACCGAGAGTTCTGCCATCTCGGGCATCGAGAACGACCACTGCGTTGGGCATGCGAGCCTGGATCACGACTCGGGCAAGTCCCACCCCCAGGTGTGAATCCAGCGAGATGGCCGAGGTGCGGTACGTCCACTGCGGGCGGCCGGCGATCGGATCGAGGCAAACCAATTCTCGGTCGCCTCGAAAGAAATAGAGCCGATCACCATGAAGCCGAAACCCTTGAAACCCGGACAACGCAGGCTGTCGGTCGCGCCGGTCTGCTTCCGCGACTGGTGGCGGCGGAGTGGGACCGAACGCAAGTTCTCCATCCTTCGAATGCACGTCCCAGCGGGGTTCGCCTTTAATCGGGTCGAACCCGAGAATCCGGTCGGAAGTCGCGAGAATTAAATGCCCCCCCGCAATGCCCGACCAGGATGGTCGGGTTGCCAGGTTCCACTCCCAGAGAATTTCCCCCGAATCCGGTTCGACTCCGCGCAATTGACCCTGGCCGATCAACACCTCAGGACGATGAGTTCCCGAGATCGGTCGAATCGCGGGCTCGGCGATCGGCAACGGAGCGAATTCCGAAGGCCATTGAGAACGTTCGATCGAATCGAGCGGCGGAGTTAATACGGGAGCTTGCGCCTCGGGCCGTTCGTGAGCAGACGCCAGGCGATCGGCCACATACGATTCGATCCGTTGGACCGTCCCCGATCGCTCAATCTCCAACGCCCCATAACGCGATCCAGCCAGCAAATACGCCTCGTGAGCCTCGGTGTCGAGGTCAATTGCCTCGTAGCAGCGAGCAAGTCCGAGGAGCCCAATCGCCCGTTGCCGATCCTCCTGAGCAGAGATCAGAAGTTGATGATACGCTCGGGCTGCCTCGGACCAATCCCCACGTTCCTCGGAAAGCGTGCCGATGGCTTCGAGTGCGTCGGGAACATGACGTGAGACAGGGTATCGACGAACGACTTCGCCAAGCTGACGCAGGTCGTCATTCTTCCGCCCGTTCCGAAATAACTCGGACGCCTCGGTCTCGAATCGTGCATAACGCTCCGGCCCGGATTCCTGAATGAGCCATCGCAAGCGATCCACCAGCAGCAGTTCAGCCCGAAGGCTCCGATGTTCGTCTGCCGGGAGGTCAATTTCACGAACTTCAGGGCGGCTCAACGCGGTTTGGAGGACCTCGACGGCTTCGGCCGATGCCCCAACGGCATGTCTGGCATTGGCCAAAGCCAGTTCGGCCTCTATGCGCTCCCGATCATCAGGAGCCGTGGCAATCGCCAGTTCAAACTGTTCAGAGGCAAACTGGGGATCCCCCTGATTGGAAGCTGCCGTGGCCAGCTTCATATGGATCTTGAAGCGTTCGGCTCGAGCCGCCTCGACAAGCCGACGACCATCGATGCGGTCGGAGGGACTTGCAAGTTCGGCCACGCGATCCAGGCTTTCCAGCGCTTCCTGGTCCTCGCCGAGTGTCTCCGCGGTACGAGCCAGGCGATAATAAAGGTCCGGCTTCTCCGGTTCCGCCGCGATTCGCTCCCGATAATAGCGGAGCATTCGTGTCGGTTTGCAGAAGACTCGTAAATGATCTCGTTCGGCAATGAGCAGGTAGCCGTCGCCAGCGACCAGATTTCCCCCACCGCAGCCGAAAGCCTCGCGGAGGGCGATCGGAGGTCGGTCGGTCGGCCGGCCGGTGACCTGATCGAGGATGTAGAGCGTGTCTCGGGTCGGCCAGTAAATCTCCCCTCCCGCCAACAATCCTCGGCCGTATCCTTGTTCCAGGGTCTGCCCCTCGGGCCACCGCGATCGGATGCTGCCGTCTTCGACGTCGATCGTCCAGACATGATTTCCCGTGACGACCAGCTTTCCTCCAGCGACACCGAGCAGGTGAGTCACACGTCCCCCGGGATTGGCCTCCCAGAGGAGCTGGCCGCTCGAGCGATCAAACGCAAGCACGCGGTCGGTATCTTCCGGAGCGACAATCACCTTGTCGGCATGGACGATCGCGGGATTATGCGTGACCGGTGTGGCCAGACCAGAGACTCCCGCCATCCGCCTGGGATACGACGCCAGCCAGTTCAACCGACCCGATCGAGCATCGATCGAGGCAAGCGCCCCGAGATCCGTTTGGTAAAAAATCGTCGAGCCGCCAAGCGAAAGGAGCCGATGTCCCAGCTCCGGATTCACGATCATGCCGCGGTTTCGAGCCCCTGGAACCCGGCTGAAGCTGGCAGAGGTTCCCGAGCACACGAATCGGACCCAACGTGCCTGCCCCGTATCGGGTTCCAGACACGCCACCCAGGTCAGAGCTTGCGTCCCCGGTTTCAAGAGGACCACATAGACCCCGCTCTCATCGACGATGGGAGCGCCTCCAAACGCCACCTGTCCGGTCAAAACCCCTTGGTTTTCCTGACCGGGACCGGCCATCACCTGATCTGCGGTCTGAATCCAGAGAGGGGATTCGGGCCGGGAACGATCGACCGCGATGATTGCCGTAGGGGGTGCCGTCGATAGGTTTCTCCCCTGAAAGGCCGCCCCATAGGGCCCGAGTCTCGCGTAAATTCGATTCCCGAAGATCGTCAGGGTATGCCGTTCGACGCCGAACGTCGGTTGGGCGGCTGAGGGGGCCGATGCGGGAGGGGAAGCCCGCCAGGACGGCACTGGCATGGCCATCCCGTCCGGACTCCCCTCAAGTGGATAGCCAAGCACCGAACGCCCATCGGTCAGGAATACCTCGTCTCCCTCCAGAACCGGGAAAAACGAGGGAAAATCATCCTCGGGCATGCCGAAATCCTGACCAAACCGCCGAGGACTTGCCTCCAGATTCGCGCTGGCGTCAAACGGCGTTCGCAACGGGATCGACCAGACCAGGGCCCCCGGATCGACCGGCTCCGCCAGCTCCTTCGAGCGAGAGGAGGCACCAGCGAACGTCGGCCATCTCGAATCCAGCGCTGCAGGGAGTCTGAGTTGATCCTGTTCCAGAGCGGAGGCCAGAATCTCGGCATAGAGGCCACGACGTCCAGCCAGATCACCGGAGGATTCTGGGTACAACTCCGCATACTTCTGCAAATCCGAGTCGCCCGTTCGCTGACCGAGTGCCTCGGTGCAGAGAATCAGTTTTGCGGCAACCTTGGCAATGTCGATGTTGGGATCAGGATAAATCGATGATGCCCGACCAGCATCGCTCGATGGGACCAGTCGGCGATAGAGTTCCAGTGCCTCGTCAAATCGGCCTTCCTGGAATGCGAGGTCGGCGAGCAACTCCGTCGCATCATCACCAACCGAACTGCTGAAGAACTGATCAACAACCCGTCGTAAGAGGATTGGATCAAGCTGGTCTCGACCCTGCTCGAACAGGTGACGAGCTTCTCCGTCAATCCGGTTCCGGTAGAGTTGCAACGCCTCGGCCGGAAGGAGCGCGATCCGACGTTGAGCGTATTCGCTCACGTTGACAAAAACCTCGACCCCCTCATCCACCTCTCTGCCGCCCTCGTCCAGCGTCTCGGCCACAGTGAGCGCTTCGGGAAACTGCTGGATCGCTCGCTGATAGAGTTCAACGGCCGAATCCCATTGCTGCTGATGAACGTGGGACGCCGCGGTCTTGAGCAAGGCTTCCGCTGCGCTACTGGTTTCTGGATGGATTGTGGACGGAAGCCTTTGGGCTCCCTCGGCGGGGAGACTTACGAGAGAAAGTGAGGAGAGAATCAGAATGACGAGGAATGAGACACGCAGCCGACGGAAACGGGCACAGGGGCGTGGCGCATATGGGAACATCGGCGCTCCTTCCGTGATTTGCCGGCCGAGCGTTCCAGCGGTCCCCCAACGACGGGGTGATCGAAGCGTTCTCCGCGATCTGACCCTGACGCACTCGATCCTGGTTGGCTCGTGATCGGAACCGACGTCGCGTGCCTTCTGTATCAAGTTGTTGACCCTGATCTGGGCCAATGATTGCGAATCTGCGAACCGTTCAGAATCTCAAGGAGGAAATCATTCCACGCAATTTGCGTGCCTCCTTCCTTTCTTTAGGATATGGGCGTCGGCAAGCGGTCGACAAGCCCTCCTTTTCCAAATCTTGCCCTCGAATTTAGCAGGATCGCTGCGCAGAGGAGCAATGAACCCGTTGCGCCCCATTCTCGTCCCGAGGGGAGTACCACCCTCGATGAGAAGGTCTGGCCCATTCGACTGGCAATCGAATGCCTCAAAGCCGACTTCGAACCAGACCTTCCCCTTACCTCCAGACCGACTTACTTAATCTGGCTGGGTGCGATCTTCACCGGGGCAAGTGTTGATTCCTTCCCGGAGGCGATGGTCACTTCCTGGCCTCGGGCTCCACCGGCGGTCACATATCCAACCTTCTCATGCCAGATGACAAGGTTTTGCTTGCCTGCGGGAATCCCTTCGATTTCAAAGTTGCCCTGCTCGTCCGTAATGGCGAAAAACGGGTGATCGAACACCATGACAAAGCCTTGCATCCACGGATGAATGTCGCACGCCATCGGCATCGGACGCCGCTCGGGAGAGAGAACCCGAGGCAGTTCACCGTTGGCGGGGAGCATGAAATTCAACGAGTTGCTAAAGCCTTGCAAGCGAACGTTGTGGGCGACGGGATCGCTAGACTTGAACAGAACCTGCTGCTTCTCATGCGCCGCGGCGACATGCGGGACAAACCGGCAGCCCTGCTGATCGACCACGACCTGAGGTTCAGCTTCGATCAATTGCTTGGCCAGATCGGGGTTCTCTCCCCTGGGGCGAGCCAGATAGACAATGCAATACTGAATCCCCTTGCTGGACGGATCGACGACCAGGCTTTCATCCGGAATGGGTTCCGTTGCGCAGACCTGGGCATCCTTGACGTTTTCCCCGGCCTTGACCTTCGGTTCCAGTTGGGGAAGCTGGGCTCCGTCCCACACCACCTGACCCTTCAGGGTGCCATATTGTCCCAGGGCCGCGCCCTGCAGTCCAAACGAAACAGAGAGACCAAGGCCCAGGGCAACCAGGCGGCGCGCCGTCAAGAAATTGCTTCGCATCAGGGAAAGTCCTCGCGGTAGGAAATTCAGGAGGGTACGGTCTGGCAGGAACCGAGTGATCTTATCCTAGCAGATCAACTGTCACTGCGCAACCAGTCGGAATGAGAACGCTCGATCGGAAGCGGCCTCGATCGTGGAACAACGAACGGAGTTCGTCACTCAAGTGGTTCCAGGGACTGATCCCCTTCGCCGGCGTCATTCGAAGCTGTTGTGCCCGGTTCCGGTACGACAACCGCACCCTCGAGACCCGGCTGTGGTTCCCCACAACCGACAAGGGGTGTGACGGCCAGGATCGTCAGGAACAGAATGGTCCAACGAATTCCATTGTGTGCGATTGCGGTCATGAACATGCTCCATACGTGGGCCTGGTGCCCCGGTGCTCCCAGGGAATTTGTCTGCTGAGAGAGTCCCACTCAACCTCTCTCAAGTTATTGGGGGGATGGCTCCTGCGGGGGAGAGTTCCGATTGGCCCTCGCGTGGTACTTCAATGACGGCGCGGGCGACTCACCGGAGGCTTGCCTCTCCCGAGGGGAACCGAACAAAACTCTCGGGATCGGCCCATTGGCCAAGCTCTTCTCGGAACTCCTCAGACGTATCCACAACAATTTGACCGTTTTCGGTGAGCGCGACGCGGTATCGTTCGAGTGCTCGGCGGCCCGGTCCCTTGATCGGTCGCCCCGAGATCGCGTAGTGGCTCGCACTTCCAGGGCACCGGAAGGTTTGTGTTTCCTCCGACCAGATCGCCACTTCTCCCGCACCGGGACAGGTGCCTCGAAGGGCGTAAATCGTGTCCAGTCCATCGTAAGCGGTTGAGCGGACAATCCAGAACGGCTCAGCTGCTGTGCTCACCTTCATCACAGAATTCGGCTCGAAGTTTGAGGGGAGGCCCACGTTGATCCGCTCCGGGGCATTCGAGGAAAGCTGCCGGGCGACGAGGACTCCGGTGCATCCGACCGCGACCACGAGCGCGGCGATACCGAGCACCCATCGTGCTCCACCCGTTCCCAGGATCCCAAAGCGAGGTTCACTCCGAGTCTGATCAGAAGGCGCAGTCAAACCGATCGCCGGTGAAGATGCCCTCAGAGCGGCCACTGAACCCTCCCCGGAGGTGGCGGCCCGGTTCGTTGCGACAGACCGGCTCACGACCGATCGCCGGAGCGACTCGGCCAGGCGGTGCGGTTCGGAGAGTTTTTCCGACGGAGCACGTTTCCGTTCGACCCTCTCTCCGTGCCCATCTGAAGACTTAACCCGTGCTGAGGGTTCCTCCGTGTTCTTGGCCACGGGTCGTGCTGAGTCCATCGCCGGTCGGGCTCTGGCTGCGGCGAGCTTTTCCTGAAGACTCATCGGCCTGCCTGGCGATGTCGGAGCCGATGGCTCGGTTCCCGAGGGCTCCGAGGCGGTAGGTTTCCCAGAACGACGTTCCGCTGACTTCGACTCGGACGCAGGTGAGGGTGCGGGGGGGCCCCCCTCCTCCGCCGGGCGATTGCGGGCCGCGGCAAGCTTCTCCTTGACCGACATCGGTCGTCCTCCGGCCGCAGGCCCGTCGGGGAGCGAAACCGGAGCCGATTCAGGAGCGTCCTGGCTCGTCGTTGCTGGTCGGTTGCGGGCCGCGGCGAGCTTCTCTTGCAAGGTCAGGGGACGCGGAGTTTCTGGAGTGACAGAAGCCGCCGATGCGTCGGAGCCTTCGGACGGAGAGAGGCGATCCGAAGCCACTGAGGGCAGATCGGTTCGGGGTGGTTCCTGGCCAGGAGAGGGCGCGGGGGCGTCGGAGTTTGACTCACGCTCGGGAGGTGCCGGCCGCGCAGCTCGAACGGCTGCAAGGATTTCCTGGACGTTTGGTCGATTGGCCATTCGGAGACGCCCCGTGCTTCAAGACACGCGCTGCAGGATCGAAGATCATCAAGGAGCACTACGCGGCAACGCGTCCCAGACGTTCGCTCTGCCTGTGACAGAGACGACGCTCAACTTCGTCTGAAACCACGGCCGGCAAGGAGGGAATCGCAAGCGGATGGCGTCTCAAGGACTGCCTCCGCCGATTGGTGTCATGACTTCGGCTGCAAGCGTAACACTCCGTCGATTGCAACGCAATCGAACCCGGCGAACCAACGCCGTCACATCGGCCCCACTCCCTCGAACCGACTGGAGATGGGTCTAGGTGAAGTCGAACAGTTCCAGATCTCTCGAAATTTCATGAAGTCGATCGGTCAAATAGCGTCGAATTTGTTCGCGCGTTTTAAGCTGTAACACCTGATGTGCAAACCGTTCCGCTTGCGGAGTGGACACCGAGGAGAGTAACGCCTTGATCGTTGGCACGAAGGCCGGGCTCATACTGAATCGTCTGAGCCCCAACCCCAGCAGAACCAGAACCGACCGAGGTTGACCGGCCATCTCGCCGCAGAGCGTCGCGGGGGTTCCCGTCCGTCGGCAGGCATCGAAGATCATTCGAAGCATGCGCAAGACGGCAGGGCTGAGCGGATCGCACAGGTGAGCAACCTTGGGGTTATCTCGATCCGCCGCCACAAGGTACTGGATCAGGTCATTCGAACCAATTGAGATGAAGTCGGTTTCCTGCAGCATGGCATCAATACACATGGCCGCCGCGGGAACCTCGATCATCACTCCGGTCTTTACGTCTTCTCCAAAAGGAATTCCAGCGCGTTTTAGGTTTCGTCGTGCCTCATCGACCAGCCGGTTTACGTGCTGCAATTCCTCCAGGGTCGTGATCATCGGAAAGAGGATGCTGACCTTCCCGTGCAAGGCCGCTCGGAGGATCGCTCGAATCTGAACCTCGAAAAATTTCGGATGTTCAAACGAAAGCCGAATCGAGCGCCACCCCATGAATGGGTTCGCCTCGTGCTGCCGCCCGAGATAAGGAACCGTTTTATCGCCACCGAGGTCGAGGGTTCGGATCGTGGCCGTGCGATCGGGAGCGGCTTCGATCACGCGACGGTAATTCTCGTATTGCTCGTCCTCGTCCGGCACGTCCGGATGCGTCAAAAAGAGGTACTCGGTTCGATACAGACCAACCCCCGAAGCACCCACCGCCGAGGCCGTGGTAGCATCGGCAACCGTATTGACGTTGGCCAGGAGCTCGATCAGCGTGCCGTCAGAAAGGCAGGCGGGTTGATCACGATTAATGACCAGCCGATCCTTCAACTCGAAGAAATCGCGCTGCATCTTGCGGTAGGCGGCCAGGGTTTCCGGATCAGGCCGAAGCACCACAATGCCATCTCGGCCGTCGACAACGATCGGATCCCCGGTTTTGGCCTGGCCAATAATCCCGGCTGCACCGGAAACGGCGGGGATGCCTCGGCTGCGAGACAGGATCGCGGCATGGCTCGTGCCTCCGCCCACTTCGGTCACGATTCCGTGAATCGGCATTTCACCGAGGCTGATCGCCTGGCTCGGCAAGATTTCATGAGTCACCAGAACGATCGGTTCCTCATGACCGAGCAAGTCAATCGCTGCCGAAGTGCTCGAACTTACGTTCAGATGCGCCGTGATCCTTGCGAAGACATCTCGCAGATCGGTCATGCGCTCCTGAAACAGCTCCTGACCACTCCTCGCGAAGATCGAGGCATACTCTTTCAAAACCGACTGCAAGGCCGACGACGCCGTCAATCGGGATCCACAAATTCCCTCGTGCACCTTGGCAACCAGCGAGGGATCACGCACCATCTGGTAGTGCGACCGAAAGATGTCGGCCTCGTCACTCCCGAGTTGCTGGGCAACCTTGGCAACCATGCCTTCCAGCTCTTCCGACGCCTGTTTCAAGGCATGATCAAATCGGGCGAGTTCGTCGGGAATGTCGGATTCGTCAGCCAGTCGCTGGACCTCGGATTGCCCCATCGGGCCTTCCAGGCAGTACGCGACCCCGACCACAACGCCCGGGCTGACCGCAATTCCTTTGTACATCAGATCACCGACAAGCATGCCAGGCGATTCCGATCAGTGGTTTTCGTGGTCAGAAGGCTCTCGACCATCGAATCCACCATCTGGGGCGAACGCGTCTGGAATCGCAATGACTCCATTGTGTCGGAAAAACGTCAGTGGGGCGAGTCTTACTCACTCGAAATCCCGATCGGTTCCGGTTTCTTTGGTCCGGTTGGTTCGAGCAGGTCATGCGGATCTTCTGTCTCCGGGGGGCGCCCGAACCGACCGATCGCGGCCAAAACCAGAGCGATCCCCGCGTAAGCCCCTGCCCAGTGGTAGGGTGTTTGCATTCGAGAGGCCTCGTACCGTTCTTGCAGCTTCATTTCATCGATTGCCTGGTTCGGGAGCATCACCTTTTCGGAGACCAGAGGGGAGTGAATCACCCCGAACAGCGACAGAACTCCCGCGATCAGGAACGTCAAGGAAGCCGACCGCAGCCGCCCGTCGATGAGTCGGGCCAGTGCCGTGGCCCACAACAGGCTTGTCAAGATGAATCCTCCCGCCAGCATCGACACGGTGCCGATCGTTTGTCGGGCCGACTCTTTCAAGGAACCGAAACTGAGACCAGCCTCAGCAAGGGCCGGATCGAAGAGCACGTCCTTGAGCAGCAAGTTGACCAGATACGCCAGTGCCGGCACAACTGCCAGTGCCAACGCCGGATAATGACGTTTCGGTGTGGCGATAAACGACTGTGCGGTAATCTCCAGCCCGATAAAGATCAGGATCGGTGCAACCACTACTTCCGGCAGGAGCCGGAAAATCCAAACGAAATAGCCGAGCATCCCGGCTCCGCCAATAAACAAGGCCGTGGCCAGCGTGTAGGCCGCTCGTCCTCCCATCGCCTTGTACGCGGGATGGCCGATGTACGGCGTCGTCTGGATCACCCCTCCAAACCCGCCCGCCAGCAGGGTCGCGAGCCCTTCGACAAAGATGATCTGTCCGGTCGGATAGTCATCCCCCGCGGCTGCCGCGCTCTCGGTGCAGTCAATCCCTCCGACGACCGTCGCCAGCGCAAGAGGCAAGGCGATGGCCAGGTAGTTAAATGCCTCCGCCCAATTCGACTGGAACCAGGTCCACCAGGCTCCCATCGGCAGTGGTAACCCGGCGGCGATTGCAGGGAACGTCTCACCGGAACCACCGAGCGGGGTCGGGAGTCCAAACAAACCCTCCGCCAACCGCATTCCGTAATAAACGACACAGCCGACTAGCACCGCCCCCAACGCCCCCGGAACATTCCACGGTAATCGCCATCGGGCTGTCAGCGAAACCAGAATAACCGCCAGTGCCAGCAGTCCCGGGATCGGATCACCCAGAATCTTCAGCAAGGGTAAAAAGCTGATGACCACCAGGGCAATCGCCATCAACGATCCCAGCAGGCCGGCCCTCGGCACAACCCGACGAATCCAGCCGCTCATCGGTGCACAGAGTGACTTGAACAGCCCCGAGGCCAGCAGCATGCTGATGCCGATGAACCAGGCGTGTTCCGCCGCCTCGGTCAATTCCATCCCTCGATCCCGAGCGATCAGAAATGCCGGCCCGACGACCAGCAAACTCGTGCCAAAGATGCTCGGCGTGTCGAGTCCCAGCGGCATCGCCGTCACGTCCGATCGACCTGTCCGACGCGCCAGCCGGAAGGCCATCGCGGTGAACACCAGATCGCCGACAAGCACCCCCAGAGCGGTACCGGGAATCATCCGCGTCAGCACGAATTCGGTGGGGAAGCCGAACACACCCACCAGGAGCGAGGTCGTGATGATCAGGCCACTGACATTATCCAGCATGAGACCGAAGAAGGCGTTGACGTCTCCTCGAGTCGCCCACTCGTAACCTCGGCCCTCTCGACTCGGCGCGGCGGCATCGTCCACTGGGTTCGGTCTCCATGCACGGGAATGATCCGAGATGTCCTGAATTCGCGAAGGTCAGCGATCAAGGCGAGGTCTGGGGGGCATCCCCTTCCATGACCCACGCTTCGTTCAATTTCGCATGCACAATCGTCGACCCTTCCGGTCGTCGACCGTGCGTGTAGCTGACGTGGATAGAACCGTCTCGCGCCTGTAACACCGTCGGATAGTGAAACGCCTGCGTTTCGTCCGGATCCACGGCGAGATGTCGCACGTGGGACCAGGTTTTCCCTTCGTCGTCGGACAGCGCGATGGCCAGCGAGTGTCTTCCCTTGACCGTATCGTTAAAGACGAGCGCCCAGCGTCCACTTTCGAGCCGGATCGCATCAACGCTCGTACCGGGGTTGGGAATGTTGGATCGCTCCACCGGCGACCACGTTTCGCCGTCGTCCCGCGACTCACTTACGCAGACCGATTCACCCGGACCGTTGTTTCTCATGTAGGCCACAATGGTCCCGTCCTCTCGTCGGACGAGTGCCGGCTGAATGTTGCCGTAGCCGATCATGGGCGAACTGAACCGCCACGATCCGCCGTTGTCGTCACTGATCGCCACGATCGAGGCCGAGAACGTGTCGGTATACAGGGGCAGCAGCCAACGTCCGGTCGGCAGCACCAGGGGCCGCACGCGAGGCATCCACCCGAGCCGTTGATACAGTTCGTCGTCGGCCCGCTCGTTCATCAGCGCGACCAGTTCAGGCTTGACCTGGAGCCCCAACTCGTCGATCCGAGCCATCGCGGCCTGATAGGCCTCGCCGAAGCCGGTCGGAGTGACATGCAGCACCCCACTCTTCGACCACGAGGGCGGTCCTTCCCCTTCACTTCGATCGCTCACATGGTACTTCAGCAAGGCTCCTTCCCAGTGATGATCAAGGATTGTCGGGTAAAAGAGCCAGAGGGAGCCATCCGGAGGGACAAACGCCACGGGATTGCAATCGGGATAATCCGGCGTGTCGGCCATCACGAATCGAGGAGCCCAGGACGCGGCGCCGACCGGCTTGCGGGCCCCATAAATCTGCACGTCGTCGGCCTTCCGTTCACCTGACCCGCGATACCAGGTCACCAGCAAACTGCCGTCGGCGCATTCCACAATGCAGGAGGAGTGGTTGTGGAGTTGCTCCGGAGGAAAAACCTCCTGAAGCTCCAGAAACGGTTCGTCTGCTCCCGTCGTCGAGGCGATCCCTCCCATCAGGGCCATCGCCAGCAAGAGTCGTCGATTCATGGCACGTTGTGTCTCGCCGGGTTGAAGTTCGACCGGCGATCCGTGCCAGAGCAGGCAACGATCACTTTCCGGTCGGTTCATAGCGCCGATCGTTCACCGTTCCGACGAGAATTCGCATCGGATTCGGGACCGATTCCCCTCGAGCATCGAGGGCCTGATTGCTCCCGGTCTTCAAGATCAGCTCACCTGGATCGAGTGAGGGGACCTGGCCGACCGTCAGGGCAACCCGATCATTCCCGGAACCACGAGGCGCGGCTCCAGTCCACCGAAATGTATTACCCAAGACCGAGCCCGTGAGATAGACCCGACCCCGGTTCGTTTTGTGTTGTGGACCGTGAGAGACGGCCATCAACCCTCCCAGAGCCGAGTCGGTCACGGTGTTCGACTCGACCGTCAGATCAAACTGCGGGGTACGCGACCACGCATAATGAAACGGGGAATTGGTCGCGTACGCCGACAGTCGAAACGCATTGCCTCCACCCAGCAACGCGTTGTCGATGAGCCTCGTTCCGTAGTGATTTCCGGTCAAGACGACCGGGTGGCCCTCGGAACTTCCCCGGCAATCAATCGTATTCCCTTCGATCGAGGTTTCGACGAACCCGAGTGTGACCGAGACGTCATAATCCCCCGCCGGAAGCGGCCGATCAACGAGCATCACCCCTCGGTCGAGGATCTGCTCGATCACGGCCCACCGTCCGGCGTCGGGACCTGAAAGCACGGCGACGACTTCCCCCACCTCGGGATGCTTCCCCTGCGGCTCCGGAATTGCCAGCACTCGGCCGTCGTCCGACACCCCCGCGTGACGACCTTCGAAGCGGATCTGATACGATTCCGTCAACAGGATCTCCGGCGCGTTCGGATGCGGGCGTTCGTCATCGTCCATCGGACCGACACCGACCACCGTGTTCTTCCGAACCGCGACCCGATGCCCCCGATCCACCAGGACGACAAACCGATACAGCTTGCCCGATGCCGGTTCCGGACGGACCTCGTTCTCGACGATCTCAATCTCCCGAATCTCCCGACCCGAGAGGAACGACCCGGCAAACGTCTTCGGCTGTGTTCCCCGGTGCCGGTTCCTTGCGACTCGCCAGGGACCGTTAAAGATCATGATCGGCCCACCCTTCAACGTGCAGCCTTCGATCACACCGGAGTCCGTATCGAGGAACCTCAGGCAATTTGGCGCCTCTTCCCAGTCACTTCCCGCCACGGGAGCTTCCAGGTCGAGCCCCCTGGCTTCGACATGCACCGGTCCTCCCGGCCTCTTCCCGAGATTCGGAACACCAAGAATCGCCGCGCCCCAGGCCGCCTGCGGATGCCATCGCACCGGGCCGTCGAACCGAATTCGAAGTCCCGAGAATGTCGAGCGACCGGGCGATCGAATCGCGATTGCTTCAGCCCAGGGTTCGACACCGGGACGCTGCCGGAACCGAATCTCAGCCCCTGGCTCCCCGATCAAGGCCGTCGGCTCCAGCAGGTCGAGCGGCCGATCCAGCTCGTAGATTCCTGACGAAAGGCGAATCGTCCCCCCTCGAGCGACGACCGCCGCCAGGTCATCTCCGGGCCGAACGCGGGTCTCTCGGACCGAGGGGTCGGCAAAGCGTCGGAGCGGATCACACGACTCTCCCGAAAACCGGATCAATGACGACCGGCCATCCGCCTCGATCAACCTCAGGGTCATCTCCTCCCCGGCCAGGTCTCGGTACGGAACAAACGAGAAGAGCACGGAGCCCGGCCGCGATCCCTCTCGCACGTCCAGCCTCCTGCGTCGTTCTCCCACGAACGGCATCCCAGACGATCCGCGCGTCCCTGATCCCTCAAAGACCCACGCCCCGGTCACGCCATCGCTCAGGACTGCCGCTCGCAGGTTTCGCGTTCTGATTCGATCGACGGCGAGCGTCACGGCACCCGGACCCAGTGGGCCGCGGTCGTCCTGCCCAATCCATCGGACCGGGGTCGGGTCTGAGGTGATCTTCGGGAGCGGTTCCCGGGTAACGGCTCGATCCAATGGGGCCGAACCTGCCACCAAAATCACCCGATCCCGAGTCCCATTGGTGTACGAGAGGTCGATCCGAAGGCGTTTCCCTTCGAGGCCCGGCGCAGGACTCAGGTACAGTGCGCCTCGGGACCGATCATCCGACGATCGGATGAACAAGGCGTCGTGGTTCCCCTCCGGATTGGGTCCGAACGTCCAGGAAGGGCCGTTTTCGGCGAGGAGTGTCAGTTCCCGCACCTCTGGGTCTGGTGCGAGACGGGCCAGTTCGATCTTCGCGTCCTCGAATCCATCAGGTCCGACCGAGGGGCCGGGGCTCACCAGATCGGTTCCATCTGGCCCGACCCATCGGGCGGCGAGTTGAACCTCAGGCATCCGCGCGAGCAGGTCAGCACGTCCCCCCTGAACGCTCCTCGATAAACGCTGGCCCCCTTCCAGCTCAATCTCGATGTCGAACTTGCGCCCTGTTTCGTCATGGCTCGGCTCAACCGAAACCAGAGCACGAGGAGAGCCCGGCTCCCGATGCAGATCGGCCGCCCAGTGTCCCCCGCTTTCGGGATAGCCCCAGATATCTCGGCCGTAGCCGCGAAGCGTCAGGCTCTTGATCGCTTGCTGGGCTGGGAGACCGTTGAGTTCGAACACCAGGTCCTGCACCCCGTTGGGTCCGGGTGTGCTGGACCTTGAGACGCGATCGCTTCCCACCTGTCCCAGCCAACGCAACGTTGGCTGAGATGGCTGGCCCAATGCTCCCGTCCCGGTCGTCAGAGCGATGAGGAAGCACCATGCCGGAATCGTTGCCTTCACCGATTGCCTCCTCCCCAATCCTTCGGGCGCAATCTCGACTGCCAGCCGATCACGGGAGCGGATCAGCGAGCGATCAGGGAGCCTACGAGAAGACCATTTCTGACACAAGCGCAAACAAAACGCCAGGCGGAACCCGGTCATCATCCGGGTTCCGCCTGGCGTGATTTGCTTCGTCAAGTTGCACCGGTAGGAATCGAACCTACGACCTCCAGGTTATGAGCCTGGCGAGCTAACCGCTGCTCCACGGTGCAAGGAAGATCGTATCAAAGCCACTCCGGATTGCAAGACGCTGACGCTGATTCCTGCGAAATCTTCTGAAAAATTCGAGCCGGCGCGTATCCATCATGATGTCTTCAGCTCCTGTTCCCTTGGCGCCGGAGCGGAACTCGACGACTTCTGCAAGAGTACGACGTCGGGGCCGACGATCTCCAGCGTTGCGGACCAGTGTCGGGCGAGCCAGACGAACGTCTGCTCCGAGAAAAAGATGACATGCGTGGGATCGTTCTTGTAGTGCCAGGTCGTGAAGGCTTGAAGATCCCAAACGCGTTTGGTCATGATCCCCAGCCAGCCCCCAGGCTTCAGAATCTGCCAAATTCGTTCCAGTTCCGCGCGTGGCGACTGTAGATGTTCCACGACCTCGCTTGCGGCCACAAAGTCATACGAGTGGTTCCAGACCTGGTGGTCGGGCGCGTAGATCGGGTCATAATTCCGTGTCGGAAATCCAGACTCAGTCAACATCTGCGCGAGGGTTGGTCCGGGCCCACTGCCGAAATCGAGTCCTGAAGCCCCTGGCGAAAGCCGTTGGATCAATGGCACCGAGAGACGGCTCAGGAATCGCCGGTAGGCAACATCGGCTGGGTCGTTCTGATGAAGATCGTAGTAAGCTTTTTCGTCCTCGACGGAGAGAAACGACTCAGGCAGAACAAACACCAACCCACACTCACCACATCGAAGGTATTCGCGGACTCGATCCTGATGAAACGGTTCCAGTCGGATTCCGTCACAAAGCGGGCAGAGGCGATCACGACGGAGATGCGTCATTCCGGATCGCTCGATCTCGGATTGCAGGAAACGCGGAGACAACCGACCGGCTGGGACCGTGGCCTCGGAACCAACAGAAAACGCCAACCCGCAGAGGTTGGCGTTTCACATGATCAAACAGACGTTTCGTAAGCTTTGAAAAATTGCGGCGGTAGGAATCGAACCTACGACCTCCAGGTTATGAGCCTGGCGAGCTAACCGCTGCTCCACGCCGCACGAAGATTGTACCAAAACGAGCCCAGGAGTCAAACCAATGATCTGGAATTGACGCCTGAGCCCGGTTTTTCGGCGTGATGAGGCAGTTCTCGATCAGATTCGAATGGGACTCGATCCTAGCGATTCCGCCCAGGGGTCACCGACATCGACGATTTCACGGCGTGGGGCGCCTTGATCGTCCGTGCCGTTGCGTCAGCCGCCTTGTCTGCTCTCAAGGCCTCACGCGTCTCAAAGCGCAGGACCATCGCCGTCCCCGCGTACAGGACCACGCCGGACCAGAAGAACATGCCATAGAACAACGCCAGTTTATGCCCTGTTCCATTGGCAAAAAGACCTCCCACCTCACTTGACGTGGTGAGCATGAGCAAGGAGGAAAGGGCAAGACACCCACCCACCAAGAACCTCAGAGTGCGAGGAAGCGGGTAGGCCCAGAGTCGAAAGATCAAGTACGTATAGGGCAAAAGCACCGTCACGTAATGATGTTTCCAGCTTCGCTCCGAAACGATGAGCATGGTCAGGACCACCAGGCTGAACTCGCCGAGAAAACGGATATTGTCTCGGCGGTTCGTATCGGTCCGACACAACATCGCCAGCAAACCGACCATGCCGATCGAGAGCGCCTTGATGCCGTAGACCACGAGATCCGGATTGAGTGAGAAGAAATTCCGGCCCGAGTACAACGGAACATATCGCCCGTCTCCCGTGGCCTCCTGCTCGGTGAAATATCGCATGATCACGCCAGCCATTGACTGGTTGATCTCGTGATCTCCCACTTCATGATCGACCACGAACGGGCGTAGCATTCGGTGCCACCACATCTGCAGGCATTCCCCGTTGAACTCAGGGCCGAGAATGAGACTCGGCACAATCAACAGGAACAGGCCCAGTCCGAGGAAGGTGGCACCCACCAGACGCCAGGATCGCTTGTAGAGGAAGTAAGGAACAAACAACGCCGGCGTGACCTTGTACGCAATCGAGAGTGCCAGCGAGAGCCCCGCGAGCACGTCGTATCCCTTGCGCCACGCATAGAGCGCAGAGACGATCAGGAACAGGATCACCAGGTTATTATTCCCATGGTGAAGATCGCTGAGGATTGGTCGGAAACTCAGCAAGATCACTAGGAACAAGGCCCACCCCGGGATGCGTCGGGGGTCTTCCTTGGTCCGAGCCATCCTCAGGCAAAAGACGATCGAAAGAACCGCCAGCCCCGCCTTGAGATAGTACCAGACCATTGAGGCCGCGAGCGGAGGCATGCTCGTCAAGGGATACAGAGTCAGTGGAAAGATCGGAGGATTTGGGAACATGTATTTGTCCCAGATGTTCACTCCGTCTTGCAACTGTTCCACCTGATGCAGCCATCGAATAATGGCACTTCGCTCCTCGGCCGCTTTCAAGGAATAAATTCCCGAAGCAACCAGAAACGTCACGACCAACGCGATCCAGACGACGGACCGGACCCTGCGAGAGGAGCCGGGGAAAGTTTCCCCCGATGTTGGCTCGGGCGGCACGGCGGACTCCTTCCTTGGAGAGGGCCTCAGGCGTCAAGCGGCCCGATCCGTCGGGCGTCGGACGTTCCAGCGGCCCACAATCAAGGGAACGCATTCCATTCGATGGTCAGCGGCCCTTCGGGTCGAATCACTCCGATGAATGGCACGGGATCGCCCGGCTCCTCGACCTCGCGAAGCAGCCCCGGAGGATCACTCCGGAGCCCTGGAACGGAGTGATACCGCAGCACGATCATCCCGTCAACGTCAACGGCGACCGGCTCCACTTCGAGCTTTCCGGCCTCCGCAATCACGCGGGCTTCGCCTCGAATGGCGTCGCCTTCAAACCCCTTCACTTTCGCAATCAGCCAGGTTCCCAGATCCGCGACAATCTCGACCAGATCAGGATGGGATCGGCAAAATTCCTGCGAGGTAGCCGACCAGCAAACGATCCCCTCCGGGCCGTAGAGGCGGCTGAATTGCTCAAACTCCTCGCGTCCCCAGGCTTCCAGGCCGCACAACTTGCCCATGCCGAATTGCGTGAAGTTCTCCCGCACCGGGACGTTCAGGAACGGACCTCCGATGACCTCAACCCGTGCCAGGCTTGGCAATAATCCCCCGTAACGATGCCCGCCGAACGGGTCAGTCAGATCACCTCGCTGTTCCCCCCCCTCCTCATAATAAATACGGTCGCCGGGTTCGAAATGAGTTTGAATCTGGTCCAGAAGCCAGGTCAGTTCGGGCGTCGGACGACTCGAAAGAAATGGTGCTTTTCCCGTTGGTCCAAACCAACGAACACGAGGAAGTTCCCCCGCTTGCCAGACCAACTCCGGGACCGGTTCCCGCCCCGTTCGGTATCCGATGTTCTGGATCATCGAGGGAACGAAGACGCGGATCGACACCAGAACCGTCGCCACGAGAAACCACCGACCCAGACGAATCGACGTTCGGCTCAGTTGGCGTCTCAAGGCGGACCAACCCAGCCCGCTCGCGACCGCCGCCGCGGAATACACCGCGTACGTGTTCCGACCAGGCTGGAGGAAGTTGAACGCGGGAAACCAGCCGGCGAAATAGCCCCAGAACAGGCCCATCACGAGAAAGGCCCCAAGCCCCATCGTCTGCAAGGGGCATCGTTTGCGCAAGGCCGCCAGGCCCAGCAACGCTCCACCGAGCAGGATGATCTGGATCGGAGGCTGAGCCGGGACATCCAGACCGAAAACCTGAGCAATCCGGCTGAAGACCGGCTCCGGGTGCGAGAAGAAATCTGCGCCGTCCGGGTCACGGGTTCCCCGGAGCATGATTCCCGGGAGCCACCAGAACGCATTGATCGCCAGCACCGCGAGCGGAATGAGCAGCAACCCCAGATGCCTCCCAATCGGGAGGCGTTCTCCTGACCGGCGACTCGATCCGACCGCCGCGGCATAGGCCGCCAGCACCGCCGGTCCGACCGTCTGCGCGGCCAGAGGATGCACAAAGATCAACATCCCCGAGCCGACCGTCGCGAGAACCCAGCGTACGAATCCGCCGCCTCGCAGAAATCGCACCACCAGCGCGAGGACCACCAATCCCAACGGGATCACCAGCAAGAACGCCAGCATCCCAAATCCTGCATATTCCAGCGGGAAGTCGGTCCAGAGATAAACCAGGAAGGCGATCGTGCCCGCAACGACCGCGTCGAATCCCCCCCCGACCAGTCGGATCGTCAGCGCGATTAGCCACGGAAGGATGACCATGATGGTCAGCACCAGCATCTTGTACGTCTGCGCCGGTCGATCGCGCCCGAACACGGCAATGACGCCTTCGATCATCGTCCCGGACGGGTCCGAAACGATGCTCTTCGCATATCCGGACATGAAGTACGGATCGTAACCGGCCGTCGTCCCGTTTTGGACGAAAAAGGACCGTGTGACCAACGCATTGTGGTAATGCATCGGGTGGTCGTGCCACGCCAGAGGCCATCGACTCGAAACCTCTGACCATCCCCCCAAGCACGCGAAACTCAGCAGTGCATGAGCGATGAGCACCCCGAGAAACACAACCAGGCGCAGGAGTCGGCCCCAGCGCGTTACCGCTCGAGAATGGTGGGGAACGACCAGATGAGGGTGAGAGAATGCCTCCTCCAGGGAAGCGCCCTCCGAAACCTCAGTCGCGTTCCGAGGCGATCGATCGTCAGGGGGAGGCTCGGCCAGCGGATAACCATCCATCGCGAGAGTCTTCTGAGGCGATCGATCGTCGGAAGTTTGGCGATGCGGCCCGCAGGATTCGAACCTGCAACCAAGGGATTCGAGGGCCCCCGCGTTTCCACGGGGCTCGGACTATCTCATCCTCCCCACCGAGGGTTGCCCCTCGGAGGGAGGCCGGGCGCTCATCGGCGGGGATTATTGTTGGGACTCACCCCGCTAGTCTCTGAACCGTCCTGGCCACCAGTGCCCGACCAGGCTTGGCTGCGGATTACCTTGCCGTCACGACTCATGGCGTGCTCACACGGTTTAGGCTTCCCGCAATTCACCCGGTTCGCAGCCGAAAGTTACCTTCCGGTGCCACCATTGATTGATGAGTCCCCTGCTCTGCCGTTGAGCTAGGGCCGCGACTGAAGCCACCATCATGGCAGCGGGCCGGATCACTTTGCAAGGTGATTCGGCCCGAAGAATTCTGAGACAACGGGAAACGATCGATTCAAGTCGCGTCAAACCAAACCCCAGGCGAAACCCTCATGGGGATTGGGCAAGCTCCTCGACTTTACTTGGCAACCCCCACGGCAGGCTTCGGCTGGGTCACGTGCGATCGAACCGGTGGCGCCTCGTCCGAGGAAACGGCCGCCACACTGGTTGCCGCCTGCGGCTTGACCTTCGCCAGCTTGATCGAGTGTGCCATGCCAACCCACGACATGAGCTTGACCGCCATGTAGGTCATGTCAAATTCCCACCATCGCAGACCATGCCGGGCCGACGTCTGGAACGCATGATGATTGTTGTGCCAACCTTCGCCGTAGGTCAGCAGTGCAACCCACCAGAGATTCGTTGACGAATCCCGAGTGTCGTGCGATCGATAACCCCAGACATGCGTCGCCGAATTGACGAGCCAGGTCGTGTGCAAGACCAGGACTGATCGAACGAAGAAGCCCCAGACGAGGTACGGCATCCCGCCGATCGCAAACAGCAAGACAGCCAGGCCGATCGGGAAAATCAGGTGCCAGCGATCCAGCCAAACGTGAACCGGGTCGCGGATCAGGTCCGGAGCCCATCGGGCATGATAGGCGGGGGTATGCTCCGAGGTGATGTCCGGCGTCATCCACCAGAACATGTGAGCCCAGCCGAACCCACCGTGCAGGGGGCTATGCACATCGTTCTCATCGTCCGAGTGGGCATGGTGCTTCCGGTGGTCGGCCACCCAGTGAATCGCCCCCCCCTCGGAAGCGGTGCAACCGATTGCCGTCATCACGTATTCAAGCCACTTCGGACGAACCGCGAAGCTCCGGTGCGTCAGGAGCCGGTGGTACGTCATGCAAATTCCAATGCCACCGGAGAGCCAGTGCAGGAACAAACAGACCGCCACTGCCTTCCAGCTGAAGAACTGGGGGAAGAACGCAAGCAACGCCCCCGCATGTAACCCGGCGATCCAGATCAGGGGGGGCCAGGCGATCTTCGTCGCCCGGGACTTGGGCTGTGCCAAGGTCTCCATCGTCATGAGGTTCCTTTGACTGCCGTTTCGGGATCGTGGAGGGTCGGCTGCACTCGCTAAGCCGCGATAACTGAGCAACCTGGATCGAGCCCGGGGGCGGGAAACTTACGGAGATTCGGGGAAGGTACCGTCCCAAGCAAGGGACGGCAAGAATCCAGGTTCTCGCTTCGAAAGAGAATTTTCTTGAGCAAGACCCGGAGAACCGGCCCCATCGCCGGCCAATTCAAACCGAATGATCGCAATTTCTCAAGACAAAGGATAGATCAGATTCGGTGTCCTTCGCTCCTGGAACGCCTGCTCATCCCTCCTCCACCGCTCCGACAGGTCCTCAATCCATCCCTTCAAATCGAAGGGCTGTTCCTGAGCCGCGGCCTCGATCCGAAGCCGTTCCTCCGACGAACCGAACAGAAGGTCGATGGCGATCGGAGCGTCGATGAACTCGTACGGCTCGGTTCGCCAGGCAAACCGCTCGGGATCGTCCCGAACGCCAAGCACGAGCATCAGAACGTACGTCTTCAACGCCGAAAACTCTTGTGGGTCAACCACATGCGGCTGGACGCCAAAGCATGTCATTCCGGCGTGCTTGTGGAAGACCGGTCGAAATACATTCGGACGCAACAGAACCCCAGGCAGATCGTTCAGCGTTTCGACCATGCGAGAGGAGGCTCCTTCCATCCAGGGGGCGCCCCAGTTTTCGAAGGGACGGGTCGTTCCCCGGCCTTCCGAGAGGTTTGTTCCCTCGATCAGGCAACCGCCCGGATACACCAGGGCTGTGTCAAACGTCGGCATGTTCGGAGAAGGGGGAACCCAGGACAGGCCCGTCTCGGGCCAAAGCATCTCCCGCGTCCATCCCGAACAGGTTACGATGTCCAGGTTCAGGTCGAGCTGTCGTTCCTCCTGAAAGAGCCGAGCCAACTCTGCCACCGTCATCCCGTGGCGGATCGGCATCGGGTAGGCCCCCACAAAGCTCTCAAAGCCGTCCTGAATCGACGGCCCCTCCACCCCAATGCCTCCGAGCGGGTTTGGCCGATCGAGGACCAGAAACGAGCAACCCACGCTGGAGGCCGTCTCCATTGCGTAGAACATCGTCGCGGCAAAGGTGTAGTACCGAGATCCCACGTCCTGGAGATCGAAGATCAAGCAGTCCAGACCGTCCAGGTCTTCGGCTCGGGGTTTCAGCGTGTCGGGAGTGGCCCCGTAGAGACTCACGATCGGCAGGCCCGTTCGGGAATCCGTCTCGGACCCCACCCCCTCCATGTCCTGCACTTCGCCGCGGAGCCCGTGTTCTGGACCAAAGAGACGGACAAGCTCGACCCCCGACGCCCCATGGAAAAGGTCAATCGCGTGGCGGAGGCGACGATCCACCGTGCTCTGGTTCGCGATCAGGCCGACCTTTCGACCCCTCAAGCGGTCGAAGCCCTCGTCCACCAGCCGGTCAAGCCCCGTTGCTACCCGAGGTGCGCTGCCGATCATTCCCATGCCCTCCTCGCCAGAATCACCGCCCCGAGTACCGGGTCGGCCACCATTCCCACCGGCCCAATCCGCGTCCCAAGCAATTCCCGCACCTGACCTTGTAACCGTTCGGCCCCGAGCAGAAACCCGCCCGCCATTGCCAACGGAGGCGGATCAGGATGCCCGGGCTTGTCCCAACCGATCCCCACTCGAACCGAGTCGACCAACTCCACCAGTTCCTCGGCCGCCGGACGGAGGATCAAGTCCGCAACGGTCCGGTCATGTTCGGCTGCCTCGATCACGCAGCGCGCCAGTCCAGCAATCCGAGCCCGATCCCAGCCAGGCCCATACAGCACGCTGATGATCTCCCGAGGGGTTGGCGCTCCCAGTTCCCGACAAAGCGACTCGGTCAACCGATCCTCGATCGGTGGTTCTGATCGACCATCGAACCGCCTTGCGACCAACCGCAAGCCGGCCAGGGCAACGGCATAGGCACTTCCTTCATCACCGATCAGCGGCCCCCATCCCCCCGACCGGGCCGACCGACCATCGGGAGCGCGTCCGACCGCGATGGAACCGGTCCCGGCAATCAGGGCGATTCCGAACCCCTCGGCCGTCCCCGCCGCGAGGACAAGGTCTCCGTCGTTCGCGGGAACGACTCGTTTTGCCCAGCCGTCGTCCTCGCACCAGCGGGCCAGCAAGGCTCGATCGTCCGGGCGATCGAAGCCCGCCAGGCCGAGGCACGCCACCTCGACCGGGGTTTCTCCGAGGCCCGCATCATGTCTCGCCCTCGCGATCGCCTCCCCAATCGCCGACCGAGCTCGATCCGGCCCGATCGCCTTGGCATTCGATGGCCCCGCGGTCCCTCGACCGAGGATGTCACCCTCGATCGCGGCCAGCCAGGCAACCGTCGAGGTTCCTCCTCCATCGACGCCAAGAACCAGGGGAAGCCGATTCATGGCGTCTTCACGCGAGGAGCGGCCTCAATGGCACCCCGAACCTGTCCTCCCGAAGCGTCGAGCAAGCGCCGGGCGGTCGGGGCATCCACACCGGAGAGGGCCATCACAAGGGCCGCCTTCAAATGACCACCGGTCTGTTCCAGCAAGGCTCCTGCCTGCTCATCGTCCAGGTCCCCAAGTTCCCGAAGGATTCGTCGGGTCCGGATCCGCAACTTCTGATTCGTCGGTTGCAGGTCGATCATCCGATTGCCGAATGTCTTGCCGATCAGAATCATCGCTCCGGTCGTCAAGGTATTCAGCACCAGCTTCGTCGCCGTGCCCGACTTCAACCGGGTTGATCCGGCGATGATCTCCGGACCGACGAGCAGCGCGATCTCAAGATCCACCCGCTCCCCCAGCACGCTCGGCCGGTTACAGGCGATGCCGATGGTCTTTGCCCCTCGCTCCCTGGCTCGATCGACCACCCCAAGCACGTACGGCGTTCGCCCCGACGAGGCGATCCCGACCACCACATCGCGAGCCGAGACTCCGAGCGCATCCAGATCTGCCGCTCCTTGTTCCGGATCATCTTCCGCCCCTTCCACGGCTCGGGTCAGGGCTGTTGGTCCCCCGGCGATCAACCCGACGACCATTTCCGGAGGCGTACTGAACGTCGGCGGGCACTCCGACGCATCGAGAACCCCGAGACGCCCCGAAGTCCCCGCTCCGGCGTAAATCAAGCGTCCGCCCTGGCGAAACCGATCCGCGATCAGTTCCACCGCTTCCGCGATCACCTGCTCCTCAGCGCGGACCGCCTCGATTACCTTCGCGTCCTCCTCGTTCATGACGCGAACGATCCCCAGGGCATCGAGCGTGTCGATTCGCTCCGAAGCCGGGTTTCTCGACTCTGTCAGCAGATGATCTTCGAGGGGCATGTTCTGTCCCGATTGTCCTTGAGTGCGTCAATCATCGAAGCGTGTCAACCGTTCCGGGCATCGACCGGACACCATTGGCCGGTCTCACTCGACCGGCACGGAGGGAACGCAGAACTACGAACCGCCGGAACTCGCCTCACGACCGTGACCGAACAACCCCTTCCGATCGGAGCCTTGAGCTCGATCAGCCGATTCTCAAATCAGCTCTCGCCCTGCTGATCTCTCACGTTGAATTCGAGTTTCCAGCGTCCCGGCGATCGCGTTCCTTCACACCAGAGTTCCAGCGTCCCCACCTCGGTGACGATGCTGTGCAGGGTCACGGGAACCACGTCCCCCTCCTCCCCTTCCTGATCGCCGAGCGACATCACCAGCGGAGACAGTTCAACCAGCTCCTCCGACGACCAGCGATCAAGCACCGTGCCGATCGTATCGTCTCGTCGCACGGTCGAGGCCAGAAAGCGGAACTCGGCCGATTCCCCGACCACTAGCCCGAGTTCGGAACCGGGAACATCCTCCTCCGTCCCTTCCTCCATTCCCATCGGCACGACACAGAGGGCCTTGATCGGCGCCGGGATGCCGGGAACCGCCGGGGCAGAGGTCTCGATCCCCACGTAATACGAGCGAGGCACGCCCCCCCGAATCCGAATCCCCTTTCCCCTGCGCACCATCCCGTAATAGGCCGCTCCTCGCGCCACCGCCAGGTCTGGCTCGTCGGCCGAGAGAACCGCAATCGGCGCTCCTCCCCAGGCCGAGAGGGTTTCGGAAACCCGATCGCGCAGGCCCGTCGCTTGAAACACCCCACCGTTAAACAAAACGGCCGATGGTCGAGCGATGGCATCCCCCGACGACGTTGCCTGAGCCTGTCGGCTGAGAAATCGGGCCAGGTGCCGGGTAATCGCCGGGTCGGCCGCATACGGCAGGCCGATCTCCGTCAACCCGATCCGACGACCTCGCGCGGGCTGGTCGGTCGCTTCGCACTTCGGAAAAAAGCCGTCGAGCAACACGGTCTGCAGCGTGGTCCGGGTCAGCTCGGCCTTCACTGCGCCGCCGATCACCTTCGATCCCCGACCAAGCACCGACACCGTCACCGACTCCAACTCTGGCTTCGACAGCAAGGTTTCCTTGGCGTTTCGGCAGGCGTAGGTCAACCCGATCCGCTGGGTCGGATCGAGCTTCTCCATCCCTCCTGGCAAGGTCGCGGCGACCGCGTGAGCCAGGGCCAGGTCCATGTTGTCACCACCGAGCAGAATGTGCTCCCCCACCGCCAGGCGATTGAGGACGAGGTCCCCATCCTGTTCCGCCACGCCGATCAGCGTGAAGTCGGTCGTTCCTCCGCCCACGTCGCAGACGAGAATCAGATCGCCCAGTGACACGCGCTTCCGCCACTCATCACCCAAGCCCGAAAGCCAGGCATAGAAGGCCGCTTGCGGCTCTTCCAGTAACGTCACCTGCTCCAGGCCGATGCTATTCGCGGCTTCGACCGTTAACTCGCGGGCCACGGCATCGAACGAGGCCGGTACGGTCAGATAGATCTCCTGTTTCTCCAGTCGATCCCCGGCCGATTTCCCCGCAATCAGAGCGTTCCAGACGTCTCGGAGGTAGCCGAGATAGGCACTCGACGCCTCAACCGGAGAGACTTTCGGCACCTCCTCCGGAGCGTTCCACGGAAGAAGCGCCGTCTCGCGATCGACCCCTTCGTAACAGAGCCAGCTTTTGGCCGAGCCGACCAATCGTCCCGGCACCTTCGATCCATGCTCACGAGCCAGCACGCCCACGACCCGATCCGGCTTCTTCGCCCAGGGAAGATCGGTCGATCCAGGCGGGAAATCCTTCTCCGACGGCAAGTACAGGAACGATGGTAACACCGGACGTTCCGAGACGTCGTTGACCGCGACCAGTTGAGGAATCGCCAGCGACCGCACCGGAGCCGGCCGCTCATCGGTCGCCTCCGAAGTGTCGACATACGCCAGAGCGCTGTTGGTGGTTCCCAGGTCGATGCCGACAACGAATCGGGACATGGAAATCGTTCCAGTCAAGCTCGGCTCAACAGGCAGCAAGGTCTGCCCGATCGCCTCGGGATCATGACGTCAGGACAGTTCAATCTCGGCCGGAGCCAGTACGGTCGATTCGTCCCGCGCTTCGGGAATGTTCGGAAGCTTCGCAGCCGTCACCCGCCAGCCGTGATGCTTTAACGTTCCTTGATACGGTGGGTTGCCCGAAACGTTGCCAAGCAGTCGAATCGCCGCCGGGTCGAACTCGGCGTCCACCGACACCGTATCCCCTTCCTCCCGGGCGAGCACCGGCTGAATCTCCAGGTACTCAGCCAGTGCCTTGCGGCAGCCGCGATGAATGTCTCGCACGGCGGCGCCGATTTGCTCGTCCGGAAACCCTTCGAGGTCTTCCTGGAGAAAGTCGATCAGGCGGCCATCACGTTGCAGAAGGGCAAGGATGCGGAGATCGGGACCCGACACCTTCGGCGGCTCCAGGGCAAGCGCGACCCGTTCGGCCATCTCCCGATCCGTGAGCACGTCCCAGAAGGCTCGAAGCGAAAGCAAGAAGCGATTCAACCCGCATCCTCCCGCAGTCTCAATCAAACGATCTTGACCCGCTCACCTGGCAAATTGCCAGCCGAACCGGCCTGGTTTCCGCATTCCATCAGTCTACCGGTCTCGCTTCCTCAAGGGAACGACTCGACGAACCTGATCGAAACAAGCTCATCCGAGACGCGCCATCGACCAAGGCTTCACCAGACCGCGCGACCTGCATCTCCTCCCGAGTCCGATCGGAAACCTTCACATCCACCCCGGGAGCCTGCACACGAAGGCCCGGTTCGGGCCGCGTCGTCGAGGCTTTTGGAAAGAGCGGCTTACCGACATTCTTCTCGAAGAAGCCGGGCCGTTTCTGATTTTGAGCGCAACCGGCGAAGATCAGCATCATTGCCATCGCCGGCACCATCAGCAAAGAGAGGACCCGCCGTCCAGGGCAGGCACCCGGCCATCCGTTGCTCATTGACCGACTCCTTCCGGAAGCTGGAGAACCGAACCCGTTGAGTTGAGAAGCGACATGACATTGAGAAATGTCGCAGTGTGACGGATTCACCACCGTCGGTCTCAAATGGATCAAAGCTTATCGCGCGAAACGACGCTTGCGGGTAATCCGAACACATCGCGGAAGCACGGCACACTTACCATCGTCCTCTTCGGTCGAATGCTCGGGACCGGTGAGACCGGCGCCTCGGTCCGATCCGAAATGCTCGGTTCAGGCGGACACCCGCCCCTGGTTTGAGCACTTCGTCGATGAAGTCCAACGCGACGGATCGCCGAACCAGTGAGCTAGACACCAGGCTCTGCCGCCTCAGGTGCCGCGATCGCGTCGTGGGCCGGAGTGGTTCGGTCGGTGGTGTACCGCGAGGGCGGCCATCGATCGGTGAAGCGGCAGTCAAGGAGGGGTTCTTCCATGAATCGAGATTCTCGGCAGCAGACGAATCGCCCTCGTACCCAGCGGGCCAAGGCTCGCGTGGGGCTCGAATCGCTGGAAACGCGCCAGCTGCTCTCGGGTGGGGGTGGACAGATCAACCCAGACTTGATTCCAAGTCTTTTGTTCAATCGTTCCTCGACGAACTTTCCCATCGTGGCCCGACCTCATCCGATCGGAGACGGGCCGGAGCTCCAGACACTGCTCGACAACGACGGCAAGGTCCTGATCGGACAGTTGCCCAACGGTGATCAGTTCTCCATCACCGTGGACGGCCCCGGTGTGGCCATTGTCACCGATGTCACTCCGAACGACGGCCTACTCAACTCCGAGATCGACACGATTCAGCTCGTCGGGACCGACCCGCATCGAACCCGTGTCACCGGACAGGTCAAGAGTTCCGATCGGGTGATCACCGACGGCCTGGTGGGCTTCAATCGCCTGCTTGCGACCGATGGGGTCGCCTCAATCGCACTCAACGGCTTCGTCCTCCGAGAAACCACAGAGGTTCCGACCGGCCCCCCTCGCATCGCGCTGCTCGGCGGGGTCAAGAACCTCTCCTTCCACGCCATCGAGGCCGCCGTCAACCCCGAGGCCGGCGAGCCGGTCGACGTGATCATTGGCGACCCGAGCACCCCGCTACGGGTCCGGCCCAATATTCAGATCGGTCATATCTTCAACACGGCCTTCGATCCTGCCGTCGGGCCGATCAACAACGTGCCGCAGACCGAACCGACGGTCCGCCTGATCGTCAACGGCGACATTCACTCGCTGGAACTTGGCTCGGTCACGGCCAACATCGTCCCGGCCGACATCAACGCCATTCTTTCGCCGGTCGCGTACACGGGCCGCACGAACGTTGAGGCGAGGGGAGTGGAAGGAATGAAGGTTGTCGGCTCGGCCCGCAACCTCGTTCTCGCCCGTGGAGATCAGCCCTTCACCGACCGCTTCAGCGGCCTGAATCGGGTCGGCCATGCCCACTTCGGCGGTCCTGCCGATGCCGTGGCGATTGACGCCACCGCAGGCCAGATCGGTCAACTGAAGTTCCTCCGAGGGCTCGGGAACCCGGCCAACACCACCCCCTCCTTGCTCGAAGCCGGCAATCCGATTGGCAAGCGAGGCTACCCCGCCTCCGGCCTCGCCGGTGGGGTGATCGCGGCCGAGGAAATCGGTTCGAGCACCTTTGGCCCGACCAACCTCGTCCGTCAGATTCCTCCCGACCCCCGGACGATCCAGTACGGCGGTCCCGGCACCATCAACTATGTCACGCGCCCGGGCTTCGCCCAGACCAACGTGACCATGACCGCCAATCGTTCCATCGGCGACACGACGATCGTTGGCGATTCCCTCAATACGCTGGTCGCCGCCGGGTTCGACTACCTCTCCTTCCGGCAGGGACTCGACCCGATCCGTCAACCGAGCCGCATCGGCTTCTACCAGCAGCGAGGCGATCTGGTCGATTCGGTCATCGCCGCCTCCTACCGGCCGACCGACGGCGTCTACGGGACCCCGACCGACGAGGCAGGCAATGGAACCATCGCCGGCCGGTTCACCGGAAACCTTTACCGGATCACCGGCGACGAAGCCTTCGCCCCGCCGACCGGACCGACCCGTGTTCAGGGTGCGGGCTTCTTCGCCCGCCGACTGATCGGTGATCTCCCCTCGATCGGTGGGCCTCAGCCCGAAGGTCCGAGGCGAATCCACTCCATTCTCACCCGGATGTGAGATCCCGATCCGAACGCACCTTCACCAGGATTGACCTGCGTCAACGAAGGGCCGCGGTGGACCATCTTTGTGTCCACCGCGGCCCTTCGTCATCGGCTCGGTGTCTTGCTCGAAGCTCGTCGGCCACCTTCGGGCCGCCAATCAGTACCGCAGCAATGCGGTTCCCCAGGCCAGGCCCGCTCCAAACCCGGAGAGCAGGAGCAGATCACCCGACTGAATCTGGTCGTCGCGCCGGAGTTCATCGAACGCAATCGGAATCGACCCACCCGAAGTGTTCCCGTACTTTTCCAGGTTCTTGAACACCTTCTCGCGACGGAAACCCAGCACGTCGCTGGCGGCGTGGATGATCCGGATATTCGCCTGGTGCGGGATGAACCACCGCACGTCGTCAATCGTCTGACCGGCGTGCTCCAGCACCGCGCTCGACGAATCGGCCAGCATCCGCACGGCCCATTTGAACACGGCTCGACCATCCATCGTCAGGTAATGCAATCCCTGCGTCAGGGCCTCGGACGAAGGTGGTAACCGACTCCCACAGGCCGGACGGTTCAATAGATCCCCTCCGGAGCCGTCGGAACCGAGTTGATAGGCCAGGAAGCCCTGCTCCGGCTCCCCTGGACCCAGCAAGACCGCGCCGGCCCCATCTCCAAAGAGCGGGTAACTTTTCTGATCGCCCGGATTAATCACCCGACTGTTGCAATCGGCCCCAATTGCCAGGGCACGCTTGCTGGTTCCGGCCGCCACGAACTGCGCCGCCGTCAGCATGGCGTACATGAACCCCGCGCAGGCGGCTTGCAGGTCGAAGGCCGGGCATCGCAGCTTCATGCGGTCCTGAATCAGGCACCCGGTCGACGGAAAGGCCATGTCCGGAGTCATGGTGCCGACGACCAGAAGGTCAACCTCTCCTGGGTCGCACCCCGCATCGGCGAGACAACGTTCTGCCGCGGCGGTGCCGAGATCACTGGTTGCCTGATGGGGCGGTGCGAACCGGCGCTCGTGGATGCCGGTCCGGTTGACGATCCATTCGGGATCGAACCCCAGCATCTCGCACAGGTCGTGGTTGGTCACGACCCGCTCCGGGACATACCGACCGCTCCCCAGGATTTTCACCCCGCGCAGCGAACGGATGGGGGCGTCGGTCTGCGATTGGCCTGTGCTCATGGGCGACGGCGTCGATCGGTATGATTCGGAAGGGGGGATGCGAGACGATGCGAGACGCCTCGCCTTTGCGGCTCGATTCGCTCGGGGCACGCGGTCCGCTGCGTTCCCCGTTCCGACCAACCCGGCGGCACGACCTGGGCCGTACGGCGGCGATCGGATCCAAGGCACGTCGGGAGGTCGTGAAGTCGAACGAAGGGAGTCGAAACGGACTGGCTCCAGACGACCGGGATGGAAAGTGACTATACTCAACCTCGCCGAACCTGACCATACCAAAGCGTAACCTCCGATGCCCGAACACCTGATCCGACTCCGAGGCCCCTGGGAATTCCGGTTTCCGACCGATCCCGGCATCGAACCGATCCGCCTCCCCCTCCCATCCGACACCCTCCCCGTTGCTCGGGATTCCATGACGATTTTGCGCCAGTTTGGGCGACCGGCTCGTGGGTCTGCGTCAATGGCGTGCCGGCTTCGCTGTGAGTCAATGCCGGGGTTGCTGACCGTTCACCTCAACGGCGAACCGTTGATCGAGCGATCGGCCGAGAACGCGCTCTCAACCGATCCGATCGAGGTGCCGATTCCCTCGCCGCTTCGCCTTCGCAACCGGCTTGAGCTTACCGTCCTGGGCAATGCCGCAAGCTTTGCCTCTCCGGAACGGCCCTGGGGATCAGTTGCCCTCGTCTTTACGGAACAGGACGAACCCCCTCGTGTTGACGAATCCGATCGCCGCACGCGATGATGACCCTTTCCGCCCCGTACCGTCCCCCGGGCCGGACCCCGAATTCATCAAAAGGAACCATGGACGTCGAGCACCCATCGCTGGCCCCCCGCTACTGGCTCTGCACCGCCGGGTTCTGGATCGCCGGTGCTGCGCTCGGGCTGCTTTGCCTGAGTGCCGCCCTGATGTTGTGGATCCTCCTGACCTGGGATCAACGACTCCTCGTGCTGCTTAATCAACCGTGGTTCACCTGGACGGTTGAGTTGCCGATCACCGCCGGCGCCCTGTTCGGTTCGTACCTGCTCTGGGGCCGCTGGACCGACTCCCACTGGCAGCGCCGGGCGGGACTGCTCGTGATCCTGAACCTGTTCGACTCGATCCACTGGGGAATCTCCCAGGCCGGGATGATGGGGCTCCCGGTCGGAGCGATGGGCCACGAGTGGCTGCTGCACAACGCCGTCCTGATTTTCGGCTGGGTCGAGTTCTACCTGTTTGCCAGCCTCGCGGCCGAAGTCGCCTCGCATCTCGGCATGAAGGCCGCGCCCGATGCCGGACGCACGGCCCGGCAGTTTTCGATGGTCGGCCTGATCGTTTCACTAATCTACTTCGTTACCCAGACCCGATGGGGAGGCGGTTGGCCCCTGATCGCCGGCCCCAGGCCCAATCTGGCCGAGGCCCTGATGTACCTCGGCGTGACCTTTCTGCGGGTGATCGCCTCGCTCCAGGTGGCGACGCTCTGTCTGATTGCCGGCGTTGCGTGCCGACGAACCGCTCAGGTACTGGTGGCCGAGGAAGCGGAGCGGCTCGAATCCGCGACCTTCGACCCCTACAGCCATGCGGACTTCGATCGCAGTGGCTCACCCGACGATCGCGACGCCTGGTAAGTCATCCGGTTTCCTGCTTGATCACTCCGCACCGGCGTTTACGATAGCTTGAGACGCAGGTGTTCTTAGAATTCCAAGGGTGGAACCGCCCGGCGGCGATCGCTCCTCCCGAGGATGATGGTTGAGGGGTTCGTGATGACCAGTACGACACCAATGCCCCCTCACCTTGCCTATTTTGATCGCCTTGTGCAACTCGATCGTCCCGGGGCCATGAGCCTGGTCGAGCGTTTTCTCGTCGAACACAATGGCGATGTGGCGAGCCTCTACGACGAGGTGCTCGTCCCTGCGCTCATCCACACCGGACAGGAGTGGCAGGAAGACCGAATCAGCGTGGCCCACGAGCACTACATCAGCGAGGTGACTCGTGACCTGATTCTCCGCCACGGTCCGCGTATCTGGGCTCGTCCCGACGCCATCACCGGCACCGCCGTGGCCTGCTGCGCTCCCCATGAGCGTCACGTCCTGGGCTTGATGATGGCCTCCGACATCCTCCGGGCCGCCGGGCTTGAGGTCCACCTGCTCGGCGAGGGGGCTCCTTCTGAATCCATCCGAGACTTTGTGGCCGAGTTTCGGGCCAGTGTTCTCGCCCTTTCCGTCTCGCTGGCCGAGCACCTCGACGAGGCCGCCTGGCTCATCTCGCAGAGTCGATCGATCAGCCCATCCTTGCTGGTGATTGCGGGTGGCCGAGCCCTTTCGGGTCTCGACGATCCCTGCTCCCGAATCGGCGCTGATTTCGTGGCCTGCGATCTTCGAGCCCTTCACCGACAACTCCCCGCGTTGCTTCGCAATCGATTCGGGTCGCCCTCCTGACCGCTGACATCGACACCACCCTCATCACCCGCCCCTGATCCCGCAACGCCCAAGCCCTCAGGGAACCTCCCGGCGTGCTAGGATTTGGTCAGCATGCCGTGAGTTGCCCCATCAGATTCACGCTTTGATGACGACCTCTCTCGCCTTCTCTGGGCGGGATCGCGTTGCACCTCCGAGCCGAGAGACTGCTCCCATGCCCCGAAGCGGCCTTCCGGTCGATCAATTGCTGCACGGTGACTGCGTCGAGGCGATGGCCTCGCTCCCCGGCGAGAGCGTGGCACTGGCCTTTGCCGATCCCCCCTTCAACATCGGCTACGAGTACGATGTTTACCAGGACGCTCGCAAGGCCGACGAGTACCTCGACTGGTCGCTCCAGTGGGGCCGGCAGGTCGTTCGCCTGCTGAAGCCAACGGGCACCTTCTGGCTTGCCATCGGCGACGAGTTTGCCGCCGAATTAAAAGTCCTCTTTCACCGCGAACTGAAGCTCCACCTCCGAAGCTGGGTCATCTGGTACTACACCTTCGGCGTTCACTGCGCCCGAAAGTTCGCCCGGAGTCATGCCCATCTCTTTTATTTTGTCAAAGATCCTCGTCAGTTCACCTTTCACGACGATGCCGTCCGGGTCCCCTCGGCTCGCCAGCTGATTTACGCCGATCGCCGAGCCAATCCCAAGGGAAGGCTCCCCGACGACACCTGGATTCTCCGCCCTCAGGACGTTCCCGAAGGCTTCCAGCCTGCCTCCGACACCTGGTACGTCCCCCGAGTTTGCGGGACTTTCAAGGAACGCGCCGGCTGGCACGGCTGCCAGATGCCCGAGCAAATCCTTGGTCGAATCATCCGGGCCTGTTCCTCGGAAGCGGATCTGGTGCTCGACCCGTTCGCCGGCAGTGGGACCACCCTTGCCGCGGCTCGGAAACTCGGTCGTCGCTACCTCGGTTTCGAGCTTTCTCCCGAGTACGCCGCCCGCGCCGAAGCTCGGCTCGCGTCGATTCAGCCCGGCGACCCGCTCGAAGGCAGCGAGGAACCCTTCGTCACGCGCAAACGTGTCCGAGTCCCCGCCGACGGCCGCTGATTCTGAAAGCTTGACGTGATTTTGTAAATTTTCTTGATCGTTCCGCCTGATTTTGTGACTGGACCCTATCTTTCTTTCGATGATTAAAAGGAGCGGCGATCACCGTGAGACTCGTGCCAACCGCCCGAGCCTCGCGACGTCGGAGGGGCGCACCCACGCTCGATGACCTGCGACGCTGCAGGAACTCCCCGACGAACTCCCCGCCGATCGTTTGCAACTCCGTTCGGCACCTTCACGATTGGAACGATCATCATGGCTCGCACTCCAAAACCCCAGCGCGATTCGTCCGACGGTGACCCTCGCCCCCGGAAATCTCGGACCAGCACTCGACCCAAGACCGACCTCTCGATCTTTCTTCAGTACCCGCTCGGGTCGATGAACGACGATGCCTTCCGGGCGGTCTGTGACCAGATCCGAACGCTCCTGGCTCCCCGAACCGACCTGGAACACCGCGGCATCGACATCATTCTCTGGACGTTCGAGCGTGTTCGAAAAGCCTACGCCGCCCTCGATCAAGGCGTTCCCGGCGCGAACCAGTATCTCAAGACCATGCTCACCTCGTTCCGAGAGCGTCAGAAAACCTTCGACTTGCTCCGGAAAATCATCGATTCCGACCCGGAAAACCCCACCTTGGCGTCAATTCTCCTCCCCGAGGCTCCGCCGAATCCTCCCGTTCCGGTTGCTTCGGCTCCGCCGCAATCCACGAAGCCCGAGCCCGAGCCGGTCCTCCCCTCCGAAGACCCCATCGACGACGGCAAGGACGATGAGGTCGACGAGATCGAGGCCGCCGCGCGCGACTGGCGGAGCCGCGTTGCCATGGTTCCGTCGTTCGATGCCCGATGGCCGGTCCTGGATCAGTTCAACCTCCGCGTCGATGACATCCTCTCCATGCGTGATCACGGTGTTCCCGAGGATGAAATTCTCGATCGCCACCCCGGCCTGACCTACACCGACCTGGCCTGCTGCTACTCGTGCGAGGCCGACGGCTACCGAGGTCCCCTCGAACCCCCCTACCCCGACGATATCACCCTCGTTGAGGACGACCCCGAGGCCGACTGACCCGTTCTCGCCGCCGATTCCCTGTTCCCGGCATCACTTCGGCGGCGAGATCTTGCTCATCCCTGGTGGCGAACCTTGTCGGTGGGCCGGTCTTCCGGCTAGAATCAGGCGATTTTCGGGCCGCGGCTCCTCGATCGAGCGGGATCGAAACGAGGTGCCGCGGCCCGATGCGCGCCGCCTGTCCGTTCGTCCCCACGCCGCGTCCCTCCCGAAGCGAAGCGAAGCGAGTCACCGCCCGTGCCCAAGCGCAAGGACATCGAGAAGATCCTCATCATCGGCGCTGGTCCGATCGTCATCGGCCAGGCTTGTGAGTTCGACTACTCCGGCTCCCAGGCCTGCAAGGCCCTCCGCGAGGAAGGCTACGAGGTCGTCCTCGCCAATTCCAATCCGGCCACGATCATGACCGACCCCGGCATGGCCGACCGGACCTACATCGAGCCGATCGTCCCTGAGGTCGTCGAACGGATCATCGCCAAGGAGCGTCCCGACGCCGTCCTGCCCACCCTCGGCGGCCAAACGGGTTTGAACGTCGGCCTCGCCCTGGCCGAGTCCGGCGCCCTCGATCGCCTCGGCTGCCGCCTCATCGGTGCTGACGCCGACGCCATCCGCAAGGCCGAGGACCGCGAGCTGTTCAAGCAGTGCATGGACGAGATCGGCCTCGAATCGGCCCGATCCGGCGTCGCCCACTCGCTCGACGAGGCCCGGGCCATCCGAGACGAGGTCGGCCTCCCCTGCGTCCTTCGCCCCAGCTTCACCCTCGGCGGCTCTGGAGGCGGCATCGCCTTCAACAAGGACGAGTTCGACCGCATGGTCACCTATGCGCTCGAACTGAGCCCCGTTCACACCGTCCTGATCGAGGAGAGCATCCTCGGCTGGAAGGAATACGAAATGGAGGTCATGCGAGACTGCGCCGACAACGCCGTCATCGTCTGCTCCATCGAGAACTTCGACCCGATGGGGGTCCACACCGGCGACTCGATCACCGTCGCCCCCGCTCAGACCCTTACCGACAAGGAATACCAGCGGATGCGCGATGCCTCCATCGCCATCCTTCGCAAGATCGGCGTCGAAACCGGCGGCTCGAACGTTCAGTTCGCCATCAATCCCAAAGATGGCCGCATGATCGTCATCGAGATGAATCCCCGCGTCAGCCGCTCCAGTGCCCTGGCATCGAAGGCCACCGGCTTCCCGATCGCCAAGATCGCCGCCAAGCTCGCCGTCGGCTTCCGGCTCGACGAGATCCGCAACGACATCACCCGAGAAACACCCGCCTGTTTCGAGCCGACGATCGACTACGTCGTCACCAAGATCCCCCGCTGGGCCTTCGAGAAATTCCCCGACGCCGATCCCGTCCTCACCACCCAGATGAAGTCGGTCGGCGAGGTCATGGCCATCGGCCGGACCTTCAAGGAATCGCTCCAGAAAGCCCTCCGAGGTCTGGAAGTGGGCCGCTTCGGGCTCGGCTGCGACCCGAAAGACCGCTGGTATTCCGGCGATCGCCCATCCGAGGACGACATCACCGCGAAGCTCGCCACGCCGAACTCCGAACGCATCTGGTCCATCCGCGACGCGATGCTCTCCGGCATGTCGATCGATCGCATTCACGCCCTGACCCAGATCGACCCCTGGTTCCTGGAAAACATCGCCGAACTTGTCGAGATCGAGGGGAAACTCCGCCAGGCCGGTTCGCTCGACGCCGCGTCCGACGACCTGATCCGCGAGGCCAAACGCTCCGGCTTCTCCGACAAGCAACTCGGCCACCTCTGGAACGCCTCCGAGGTCGAGGTCCGACGCGACCGCAAGCAGCGCGGCATCAACGCCGTCTTCAAACTCGTCGATACCTGTGCCGCAGAGTTCGAAGCCTATACCCCGTATTACTATTCGACCTACGAAGACGAGGACGAGTCCCGCGTCGGCGACAAGCCCCGCATCATGATCCTCGGCGGCGGCCCGAACCGGATCGGCCAGGGCATTGAGTTCGACTACTGCTGCTGCCAGGCCGCCTTCGCCCTCCGCGACGACGGCTTCGAGGTCGTCATGGTCAACTCCAATCCCGAGACCGTCAGTACCGACTACGACACCTCCGACCGCCTCTTTTTCGAGCCGCTCACGGTCGAGGACGTCCTCAACATCGTCGATCGCGTCCAGCCGACCGGCGTCATCGTCCAGTTCGGTGGCCAGACCCCGTTGAACCTTGCCAAGGCCCTCGAAGCCGCCGGCGTGCCGATCGTCGGCACCAGCCCCGATCGCATCGACCAGGCCGAAGACCGCGACCGCTTCCGCACCGTCATCGAGCAACTCGGCCTCCGTCAGCCCCCCAACGACACCGCCACCAGCGAGGATCAGGCCCGCCGCATCGCCGCTCAGATCGGCTACCCCGTCGTCGTCCGTCCCAGCTTCGTGCTCGGCGGCCGAGCGATGGAGATCGTCTACGACGAACCGAGCCTCGACCGCTACATGGCCCACGCCGTCGAGGCCAGCCCCGATCACCCCGTCCTCATCGACAAGTTCCTCGAAGACGCCACCGAGGTCGATGTCGACGCCATTTGCGACGGTGAGCGAACCCTCGTCGGCGGCGTGATGGAGCACATCGAGGAGGCCGGGATTCACTCCGGCGACTCCGCTTGCGCCATCCCCCCCTACAGCCTCCCCGCCAAGGTCGTCGCCGAACTCAAGCGCCAAACCTACGCCCTGGCCGAGGCCCTCGAAGTCCGCGGCCTCATGAACATCCAGTTCGCCGTCAAGGATGGGGAGGTCTACGTCCTTGAGGTCAATCCCCGCGCCAGCCGCACCGTCCCCTTCGTCTCCAAGGCAACCGGCCTGAACCTCGCCCAGGCTGCCGCTCGGGTGATGGTCGGCAAGACGCTGGGCGAGCAGGGCATCACGACCGAGCCCGAGCCGACCTTCGTTTCGGTCAAGGAATCCGTCTTCCCCTTCATCAAGTTCCCCGGCGTCGATATCGTTCTCGGGCCCGAGATGCGCTCGACCGGCGAGGTCATGGGGATCGACCACGACTTCCCCTCCGCCTTCGCCAAGAGCCAGCTCGCCGCCTCGACCCGCTTGCCCCGCGAGGGGACCATCTTCGTCTCCGTCGCCCAGCGCGACCGTCCCGGGGTCGTCCCGATCGCCCGCAAGCTGATCGAGCTGGGCTTCGACCTCATGTCCACCCCCGGCACCGGCGGGTTCCTGGCCGACAATGGCATCGCCGTCACCACCGTCCGCAAGATCCAGGAAGGCCGACCCAACATTCTCGACCACCTGGCCAACAACGCCATCGCCCTGATTGTCAACACGCCCAGCGGCAAGGGTGCCCGCACCGACGAGGGGCGCATCCGCGCCTCTGCCGTCTCCCACGGCGTCCCCTGCATCACCACCCTCGCCGGCGCCCGCGCCGCCGTGGCCGCCCTGGAACGCCTCCGCGGCGACGAGCTGGACGTTTACGCGATCCAGGATCTGTTGCGTTTGAATCAGTGAGCATGCTCTCCGGTCAATTGCGTTTCTGTCGTTTGGGTGACTTGACTGAAGTGAAGTCAAGTCACCCGAATCGCAGAGAAATATGAGGCTTCCTGAACCCCTCGATCCGACGGAGGCAACCACCGATGATCCCGACTGCGGCTTCCATCGAAGACCTCCACGCTATCGAGGGTCGTGCCGAGTTGATCGGCGGGCGGATTGTCCACCTCCCGATGTTCGGAGTCCTTCCGGCCCGGGTCGTCGGACGGCTTGCTCTGTCCCTCGACCACCATGCCGAACAGACCGGCCGCGGCGAGATGCTCACTTCAACGGTTGCCTATGCCGTCCCCGTCCTTCGGTCTGGCCGTCAATCGTTCTGTGCCGCTGTTTCCTTTCACGACGGCGCCCCACCGATCAATCCGATGAACTTCATCGACGGCCCTCCGACCTTCGCGGTCGAGGTCCGTACCCTGGGCGAATTCGGCCCTGACGCCGACCGCTCCTACGCCGCCAAGCGCACCGATTACTTCGAAGCCGGCACGCTCGTCGTCTGGGACGTTGACCCCATCGACGAGGTGATTCGCTCCTACCGCCACGATCACCCCGAAGCTCCCATCGTCTTCACCCGAGGCCAGATTGCCGACGCTGAACCCGCCGTCCCCGGCTGGCGTCTGGAGGTCGATTCCGTCTTCCCTCCTCGGCCCTAGCGAACGCTCGTTCGCGTCGGGAAGGAAGCTCGACCCGTATTCGGGGGTCCCTGATGCCGCCTTCCCTCGCCACCTTTCACGAACAGCGGCATCGCCGCTTCGGCCGATCAAACCCAGAGCGCATGCACCTGGAACTCTGGGAGTGGATCGTCCGCGAGCGGATCGACCCCGTCGAACTCCGTCAGCACTATGGCCTCGATGCTTATCCCGACGACGGTCCCGACTGGTGCCCGGGTGATCTTGGCCAGCCCCGCATCGAATTGCCCGACGGCCGAATCCTTCGCGTCGCTGGCGAACACGAAGATTTCTACGATCCCGATTTCTGCATTTATAACCACGTCCTCGTCCAGACCCCCGACGACAGGATCGAGATCTACGGCTACCCCCGCGAGGTCTTCCCGCCGACCGACTTCCACACCGCCACCCTCGTTGGCGATCGGCTCATCCTCATCGGCAACATGGGATACCCCGAGGATCGCCGCCCCGGCACGACCCCTGTCTTCACCCTCGATCTCCAGACCTACCGCATCGACCCCGTCTCCACTCACGGTGAGGCTCCCGGCTGGATCTCCTCTCATTCGGCAACGCTCGACGCCCAACGATCAGGCATCACCGTCTCCGGCGGTCGGGTCTGGGTCGATCCGGAACCGCAAGGCATGCTCAAGCGTATGGTCGATCGCCTCCGACGTGTTCCGCAGTCGCAAGGCATTCTCAAACGCTCGGTTGATGAGTTCCGTCTCGACCTCACCACCGGCCTTTGGCAGCGCCTGACCGACCGGAGCGACTGGCGCGAATTCGAAATCGAGGTCCCGGAGCGGGTGATTGTCCCTTTCGAAAAAATCCTTTTCTCAAACCTCGATCAAACCCTCCTTCCCTCTCGAATGCAGTTGACGCAGATCCCACTCCCAGAGGACGAACATGTCCTGTCGAGACGATTTCTGATCGAGGGGATTGCCGTTCAGACCTCCTGGGAGCTTGACTCAGTTCAGGTCCTGATTGAAGGTTCGCTCCCTCAAAACACGCTCACGCAACTTCTGAACGATCTGCGCCAAAACCTGATCAACACCTCCGAACTCTCCTCCTGGTCGGTGAGGGAAGTCCGTTGACCACTCCCCCTCAAATCGAGCCAAGCCGATGGACCTGATTCTCGCCAGCACGTCCCCGTACCGTCGCGCCCTGCTCGAACGCCTGGGACTGCCCTTCCGCTGCCGGGCGCCTGGGGTCGATGAAGACGCGCTCAAGCATCAGGGGCTCTCCCCTCGCGAACTGGCCGATCGGCTTGCGGTTGCCAAGGCCGACGCCGTCGCCCGGCTCGAATCGAATCCTGCCGCAATCGTCATTGGCTCCGATCAACTCGTCGCCTTCGAAGGGCAGGTCCTGGGCAAGCCGGGATCGGTCGAACGAGCCGTGGAGCAACTCCTTGCCCTCTCCGGACGCGATCACGAGCTGATCACCGCAATGGCCGTGATCCAGGGTTCGCGCGTCATTCAGCATACGGATGTGGCTCGCCTTCACGTCCGCTCCCTCAGCCGAGCCGAGATCGAACGCTACGTCCTGGCCGACCAGCCGATCGACTGCGCCGGGGCCTACAAGATTGAATCGCGGGGAATTGCCCTGTTCGAGCAAATCGTCTGCGCCGATCATTCGGCGATCACCGGACTCCCCTTGATGGCGCTGACGACCATCCTCCGTGACCTCGGCGTTCCCATCCCTTGATTCCCTCGCTCCTGCTGCACCTTTTTGCGCTGTACGCCGGGATATTCGATACAAAACCTCCGTTGCACGCTTGTCACCCGGACTGGTGCTCAGTACACTGATGCCGGATGTTCAGGTTGTTCCGGTTGCGCGAGCATGCCGGATTCCGCCTCAACGGCTCGTTGTGATGGACACCGCACGGAGGGACAACGATGTCGAGTCTTCTCGCCCCTCAATGGCCGCGATCTTCGGCACCGCAACCAAACCGATCACCTCACCCTTCACTCCGGGAAGTCTGCCTCATCGGATCGGCCCGAACGGCCGAGCGGACCAGACTCCCTGCCCCCTCGGTCGACGGGCCGGTTCCCCATCTCGGTCGCCTCTACCGCATTGCCGAGGCTCAGAACTCGCAGCCCCGCGACGCGCGGCACTACCTCCATCTGGTCCCAATCGCCACCGGACCGACGCAGCCCTGATTCGGACGGATCGACTCCGGGGTTTCCCGGTGCGCCGAGGATCGTTCGAACCACAATCTCTCCGGGTGCCTTCAGCCGACTGTGTGTGGTCGTCGCCCCTTCGAACCCGAGGGACGACTGGAGCGGTTCGGTCATGCCCTTGCCCGTCCAGCATCCTCCACCGCCCACCGACGACCGGCCTCGCCGGATCGTCCTCGATGCGCCTGCGTTCAAGGCGGTCGAACTTGCCCAGCGCGGCCGGATGATCCTTGATGTGGCCGAGGCCGATCTCGCCGCCTCCGAATCCTTCCTCGGCCCTTTCCACGACACCACCTGGTTCTTTCGCCGCGCCCTGTCCGATGCCCGCAACTCCTGGGACCGCCTCCGGGCTCGTTACGGGCTTCCTTTGCTCGAAGCCGCCCTCGACGAACCCCCGGCGACGGTTCTGACACTCGGGCGATCCGCAACCCCGGATGCCGTGCTCGTCGTCATCGGCGGCACGACCTATGCCTTGCATCGCCAGCCCCCCGCCGTCGATGCCCCCCGCATCTGGCGATTGACCCGCATCCCCCTCTCGGACGACGGCCCCTTTCATGCCTGCCGGCTCGCCGACGGCTCGACCCAATGCGATTGCGCCCACTGGATTTACGAAATCGCCGACCGCTCCGACACCTTTTGCAAGCACCTCGCCGCGCTCGATGCCCTCGGCTGGCTGTGATCCCCGCCTCCACCCAAGCAGCATCTTCGCCACACTCCTTGCCAACGCCCACCCCGTTCGCCTAATCTCATCGCATCGGGATCACCCGGCCCGTCGATCGAGACTCGACAGCCCGGAGAGATCCTTCTTGAGGACTCTCACCATGCGCTGGGAAGGCAGACGACAAAGCGACAACATCGAAGACCGCCGAGGCGTTCCCACCCGCGGCCTGGCCATCGGCGGCGGGCTCGGCTCTCTGGTACTCATCCTCGTGATGCTCGCCCTGGGCGTTGATCCCCAGGCGCTGCTCCAGGACGTGCCCGCCGGTGCCGGTGGTGTCGGCCCCGGCGCGGCCAGGGCTCCGGACAATCCCCCCGAGAACGATCCTCAGGCCGAATTCGTCTCCGTGGTCCTGGCCGATACCGAGGATGTCTGGAACGAGCTGTTCCCCTCCTCCTTCGGCCAGCGTTACGAACCACCGACGCTGGTCCTCTTTCAGGGGGCCGTTCAGACCGACGGATGCGGGTTTGCCGGTGCCGCCGTGGGACCGTTCTACTGCCCTCTCGACGAGAAAGCCTATCTCGACCTGGGATTCTTCGACGAACTGAGTAACCGCTTCGGTGCCCAGGGCGATTTCGCCCGAGCCTACGTCATCGCCCACGAAATCGGCCATCATGTCCAGAATCTCCTCGGCATTTCCGACGAGGTCCGCCGCCTTCAGGAATCCGCCCGCACCGAGGAGGAAGCCAACAGTCTCTCCGTCCGCCTGGAACTCCAGGCCGACTTCCTCGCCGGTGTCTGGGCTCATCATGCCGACCGCATGAACCAGATTCTCGAACCCGGCGATCTCGAAGAAGCCCTCCGCGCCGCGAACGCCATCGGCGACGATACCCTGCAGCGTCGAGGCCAGGGCCAGGTCGTCCCCGACTCCTTCACGCACGGCACCTCCGCGCAGCGCGTCCGATGGTTCCGTCAAGGCTTTCAGACGGGCGATGTCGATCAACTCGACGAATTCTTTTCAACCGCCTACGATCGGCTCTGAGCGATCTCACCGATTCCGACGACCCCCTCGCCGCCCATCGGCACGGACGCCGAATCCCTCACCTCGATGACTTGAGCACCAATCGCCCCGTTTCTTCCCCTCCGTCGTTTTGCCCGATCTTCCCGTCACCGATGGCAGAAACGCCCCGCGTTGTAGCATTTTCCCTGAACTTGCTTGTAAATCTGTCGAGAGGCCCTGCTCACCTCGGTGAAACACCCCCCTTGCAATCGCTCCAATCCGAACAACCCTGCGCGGAAATCCCCATCTCACAGAAAGTTTCGTCAATCAGGGGAGTTTGGCGCAGCGCTTGCCTTGTCTTCCCAGCACCCCCAAGACACACACCTTGACTGATCGCAAGAGTCGAACGATTCGTCGGCACTTGCCCCTCTTGCAGACTCCTCACCAGCCAGCCGGTTCGCAGGCCGCGTCCGAGCGATGCCCGCGCGGGTTGACGTTCCCCGTGCGCCCTCGGCAGGGCCAGAACCCGATTCGATCACAGAGAGACCTGGAGCCATGATCAAGACGACCAGAACCATCGCGGCCGCCCTGATCCTCACCCTCGCCCCCGGATTGTCGACCCGTGTGTTCGCCACAGAACGCCCCGAAACCTTCGTGCCGCTCCGGGATGATGCCCTTGGCCACGCGGTCCTCGACATCTTCCCGAACTTCGACGTGCTGACCGAACCCGAACCCGAGCCTCAGCCCGCACCCGACCCCTCCGCCCAGTACCCCGCCGAGCAGGCTTACGGCGACCCGTACGGCTTTGCCGCCATCATCAATAACTACCGAGCCTCGGCCGGACTGCCTCCCCTCGCGTACGATCCGAATCTCGCCGCCTGGGCCTCTCAGAACAACGCCGCGCAGTGCTCAAGAGGCCTTGGCCACCACATCATGGCCAACTTTTTCCAGAACTGCGGCTACAACCAGACTTCGGTCCTCGACATCGCCATCAGCTGGATGAACTCTCCCGGTCATGCCCAGAACATGCTGGCCCCCTCGGCCACCCGGTTCGGCATCGCGTACGGTCCTGGCCCGTACTGGACCATGAACCTGCAATAATCCTTACGACCTGACCTCCGATGCCCGATCGCCCCGGACCGGCGTCTCCTCCGCCGTCGGTCCGGGGCGTTTCGCGCGCCGATCGACCCGAGCCAACGTCGCTTGAACCTCGGTATCGCCGGATGCTAGACTCGCTGCCGATCCGGCCGCCCGGCCGATACGGAACGACTGCGCGCCGACCGGGGCAATCGTTGGCTCCCGCTGCCGCTCGATCGATCTCCGATCCCTCCCTCGACCGTTTCCTCTGGTCCTCTTGCTTCTCAGGAGAACGTTTACCATGTCCGTCGCCGCCAGCACCCCGAGCAAACTCGGCGCCACTGTCCTGCTCGGCCGGGGGCTCACGCCCGGCAAGCTTCGGGGTCTGCAACGCATCAGCAACCCCAACGGCACGCTGACGATGGTTGCCTTCGACCAGAACAGCTCCATGATCGACCTCGCCAAGAAGGGCCTGAAGGCCAAGGGCGAGGACCGCGACCCGACTTACGAAGAGATCGTCGAGGCCAAGCTCGACATGGTCCGCCACATGGCCCCCAAGGCCTCCGGCATCCTCATCGACGCTTACTACGGCGCCTGGCCCGCCATCGCCACCGGCGCCGTGCCCCCCGACCGCGGCCTGATCGTCCGCGTCGAGAAGTCCGGCGGCCCGAAGAACAAGCGCGGCGGCCCGCTCGGCTCGATCGAGCCCGGCCTCTCGGTCGAGAAGATCAAGCTCATGGGCGTCGATGTCGTCAAGCTGCTCGCCCCCTTCGAGCCGACCGAGCTCGACAGCGGCCAGCACCAGTTCGACTTCATCCAGAAGATCTACGAGGACTGCCGCAAGTTCGACATCCTCATGCTGCTTGAGCCGGTCGCCTTCCCCCTCGACGGCGAGAAGAAGACCGACACCAGCTTCCTCAACCGCAAGGCCGAAACCGTCATCGAGTCCGCCCGCCAGCTTTCCCGCTGGTGCGACGTCTACAAGGCCGAGTTCCCGGGCACCCTCGGCCACGAGTCCGAGGAACAGCTCCGCGACAACCTGCTCGCCCTCTCCGAGTGCAGCCAGACCCCCTGGGTTCTCCTCTCGGCCGGTGTTGACTACGCCGACTACGTCACCCAGGTCAAGATGGCCATGGACTGCGGCGCCTCGGGCATCCTCGGCGGTCGGGCCTTCTGGAAGGAATACTTCCAGGAAGAAGGGGCCGAGGCTCGCTCTCGCTTTGCCGCCGAGACCGGTGCCAAGCGGGTTGCCGAGGTTGACGCCATCGTCCGCGAGAGCGGCGCTCCCTGGTTCGCCAAGTACGGGCTGACCCAGGACGACTTCCTCAACATCCGGGCCGCCGAGGGCTGGCACTTCCGCTACGCCCCTGGCGCCGAGTCGGCCGTCGGAAGCTCCGGCCACGTCGTCCGCGCGGGCGAGGTCTACTGACCCGTCTTCAATCGGAATCGCAAGACCGTTTGACGCAACCGGCTCCGGTGCCTCGTCGCACCGGAGCCGGTTGGAGTTTCCAGGTAAGCCAGTCGCTGCCGCTCAGTTCCCGGTGAATCCTTGCCGTTCCATGTCGCTCCGACTCGGCAGGCGGGGCTTCGGTCGTTCCGGCTCCGACTCCTTCTTCTCCTTCGGCGGATTCACGGCGCCGATGCGGTAGCCCGTATCGGGACGGAAGAAGATGCCCGACCCCGGATCAAGCAGCTCGCTCTCATCCGTGTTCGTATTGTAGCGCAGGGCCCGGGCGGTCGTCCGGCTGGTCGGCTGCCCGAACGATCCCTGGCTGGCGATCGTCACCGGAGCCGAGGCGCTTCCCCTGACGAAGAAGTTTGCCGTGTTCGAGTCGTAGGTGATCGTATCCCCCAGCAGGGTCTTGCCGTCGGCCCTCGCCTGCGCCGCTCCAAACGCTTTCAGGAAGTTGCGATCGGGAATGCCCGGCACCGCCGGGTTATGCTCGACGTAAATCGTATCCCCTTCCAGCATCACCGCGTCTGAAGGGGGCCGGTCGAACTCCAAATCGTCCTGGTACTGCTTGACCGCGGCCCGAATCACGCGAGCATCACCTCGGAATTCGGCCACACGGTAGCCACCGCCGACCGTCCCCAGCTGCCCCTCAACCCCCTCGTTGAACTCGATCTTCGTCTTCGTCAACCGCATGGGGCGGGGCGAATTGGCATCAGCCACCGCCGGATCGTCCCTGTTCTGAGCCCCGGTCGGGATCAACCGTCTGGCCGAGTTCCCCGATCCCGACGGTCCCCCTTCGAGCGTCGCCACCGAGACGCTTCCCGCTCCGTCCATCCAGAACCGATCGGCCTGGCGGTCAAACGTGACCGACTCCCCCTTCGACTGCCGAAGCTCTCGGATCAACTCCCGATTCTCAGCATCCCGAACCAGGTTCCAGAGCTCGACCTGCCCGTTGCCGATGATCGACGCAATTTCCAGCTCGGGCTCGCCTGATTCCGTCGCCTCGGTTGGCTTCGAACCCGGCAAGGCCCGGTCAAACGACACAGGGCGATCAAACACCGCTTCCATTTCCTGCGAGGCCGACCCCGCGTCGCCGTTCCTCGCCTTCACATCCCCCAGGAACAACGCTCGGGCCGGACCGGGAGAGCCGTCGGGCTCGGCAAACTGACCGTGGAAGAACATCGCCTCCTGCCAGGTCACGATCAACGGCTCGCGATTCTTCGCCGGGGCTTCGTCCTGATTGTCCGAGGCAAGTTCCAGGCGTCCCATGCTCGAACGATCCGACAGGTTCCAGAGCCGACCCGGCCCCTGAATGAAGGCGTAGTCATGCGACTGATCCACCCCGACCACCACCTTCCCGTCGGCCTTCGGATCGGGGAAGCCCTGAATGAACACGTCGTCCGAGGCGATCGTCACCGGACGGTTCTCGCCATGAGCGAACAGCTTCATGCGGCCCGGCCCGACGTTCTGCAGGTCGATGCCGAAATCCGCATCAACATGAAAACCGGCCTGCTTCCCGGGCGCGGGGTCCTGATGGATGACGACGTTGTGCCGGAATCGCGCCTCGCGGACCTCTCGGGTCCCTCCCGAGCCTCCCGTCAGGTCGATCCCCGGTCCATTCCCGGTCACCTCGATCCGAGCCCAGACCAGATCCGCCTCGGCCGAGAACGGCGGCGACGGCGGTTCCTCGGTACCAGTCTCTGCAACGCCCGATCGACTCGCGACCGCCGAATCGGCCGAAGCCTCCGGCCCTGGGGGCGCCTCCTGGACCTGTGACGCGAACCTCGCCCTGGGAGCAGATTGCCCCGTTCCACCGGCCATGACATCGGTCACGGGCGCGACTGCATCCAGGTAGGTGAACACCACGTCCAGCTTCTCTCGGGCGTTCAATTCCCGCCTCGGCTTGCGATCGCCGGCCACCACCATTCCGGCCGGTCCTGCCGAGCCTTCGGGTGTGACCAGATGCACGTCACCCACGGCCGAGATCCATTCCATCTGGTACGACCGGCCCTTCGGCTCGCCGTTCGAGCCCTGCGCGAGTTCCGGCCCGCCCCCCTGCGGCTTGAGGCTCACCACTACCTTGTCCCGGCAGGCCAGGGTCAACTGGCTCGGGTCGTTCAAGATCGGCCACCCTTGCAGGGTGATGAAAGTTCGAGGCACCTCGTCCTCGGCGTTGGCCGGGGCCAGCGAGGTCTCGATCACCATCTCATTCCGAGCGGTGGCGGAACGCTCGACCGGGCCATCCCGCCGCGATCGCATCTCCAGCAAGACCGGCCCCCGGGTGATGACCGTTGATCGCCCCTGATTCTCCGGGTCGCCGTGCAAGGTCGCGTCGGCCGCCAGCACGGTCACGTACGAGGTCGGATTCCCCTGCTCATCCACCTCCATCCGCTCAAACTCAATCTGCTGGCCTGGGTCGGCCCGGAAGTACGACACATCGGGAATGCCGCTCCCCGGCTTCCGGTAGATCATCTCGTTGCCTCGAAGTCGCAGGCGTTCCGATTGCGACTCCAGCCAGACCACATGACCATCGACCCGAGCTTCCAGCAGCCGCAAGGCCCCCGAGCCCGTCTCCTCGGTCGCCGCCGCCGCCGGGTCCCCTTCGGCCACGACTGGGGCATCCACGGGGCCCGATGCCGGCGAGTCTCCCGGAACGAGAATGGCGTAGAGATGATCACCCGTAATGCGGTCGGGTTGGTCCACCCCGCGCTCGATCACCACGTTCGTCGAGAACTCCGCGATCGTCGGCGCCGGCGGTGCCGGAGGCCCCACCCGAGCCGGCATCCGCGGTTTCGGCAACTGGAGTCGCATCGAACCGCTGGTCAACTTCCCCGGAGTCTTCGGAGCTTCGACCGCTTCGGCCGACACCACCTGCTGTTCGGGTAACGCGTTGCCGGGAACAAATCCCGAGCTGCCGATATCTTCCGACGTAATTTCGACCCCGTGGTTGAGCGTTACCACCTCTGCGCCGGGGAATCCGCCCGAACCTTCCGAGGGCCGCAACGAGATCACCAACCCCTTGCCGCGCACCGTGACGTCGCCATCCACCAGTTGCACCTGATCATCACAGCGCAACTGCATTTGCTTCTCGAAGTACTCGGCGTACGGCAGCGTCACCACCATGTCGTCTTGCGGATCAGGGGTTCCCTTGTCATCCAGAATCAAGACGTGCTCATCAATCCCCTCAACCTTCAAGTGGACGACGTTCGGCTTCGGCCCGCCCCCCATGAAGCTGAAGGGCTGATCGAAGTCGATCACGGCGCGGTCGCCCGTCAACAGCTTGGTGCTGCCGTCCTTGTTCGATTCCCAGATGACAGCAAAGGGTGCCAGCACAATCCGCTTGCGGTCCTGCTCGTCGGGAAATTCCAGCGTACTCCAGTACATCCAGTAGCGACGATCATTGTTGTAATACTTGGTCACATCACTGACATTCCCAGTGGTCCAGTGATGTTCGCCAAAGTTGCGCACCGCCAGATCCGTCGCCTGCTGCGCGCCGAGCGACGCCGAGGGCCTCAGGTCAAACCGAGCCTTCGCCCTGGGGATCACCGGCTGGACCCGCGCGGAAAGGATCGCAAACCCGTGCTCGTAGCCGAAATATCCGGCCATCAGCAGAGCAAACGTGATCACGGTTCGAACGATTCGGGTCATGATGTCGGTCCGCATTCGGTCTGCAATGCGCTTCGGCCCCCGGGTGTGCCGACGCGAACCCATGACTCAACGTGAAGGCACCGCCACCACCGAAGCGACTTCGGACGGCACCCCCGGAACTGGCACTGGGTCAGGACGGACGGCTCCGGCATCCGGCGGCCTCACGGTTCGAGGTCGTCGGCCTCCAGGCCGATCAGGTCGGTGATGTCCACCAGTCCCACCAGCCGCCGTTCCGCATCGACGACCGGCAACTCGCTCAATTTCCGAGAACGCAGCAACTCGACCGCCTCGGCAATGGTCGCATCGACCGACACCACCACCGGATCGGCCGTCATCACCTCACGGATCTCCCGGTCGAGCCAATGCTCTCGCCTCAGCTCAAAGAGCCGGGCTAGATCGCTGTCGGTGAAAATGCCAAGCAATCCCCCCGCCTCATCCACCACCAGCACCGCCCCGCTCCGTCTCCGAGCTCCGCCCAGCCGCACGAAGACCGCTCGAACCGATTCGCCCGGCCGAGCCGTCCGAACGTGCGGGCCGGTCCTCATCAGGTCGGCAACCCGGCTCAGCTTGCGCCCCAGGCTGCCGCCGGGATGGTAGCGGAGAAAGTCGTCCGGACCGAAGGACCGCATCCGGCTGACCAGCAGCGCGAGTGCGTCTCCCACGGCCATCATTGCGGTCGTGCTGGCCGACGGGGCCAGACCGAGCGGGCACGCCTCGGCAATCGATCCGAGTGTGATGCAGAGGTCGGCCCCTCGCCCCAGGGTACTGGTCGGACTCGCGGTCAGGGCGATCAGCCCCGCCCCGAGCTGCCGGATCGAAGGGATCAACCGGGTCACTTCCTCCGTCTCGCCACTCTGCGAGAGCGCGAGCACGAGGTCGCCCGATCGAATGCGCCCCAGGTCGCCGTGCACGGCATCGCCGGGATGCAAGGGGAATGCCGTCGTTCCGGTCGAGGCCAGCGTGGCGGCCAGCTTTTGGCCCACCAGGCCCGCCTTGCCCATGCCCGTTACCACGACATTGCCCCGGCATCGAAAGATCCGATCGGCCGCCTCGACGAGGACCTCGTCGAGCTGATCGCAGACGCGATCAATCGCCTCGGATTCGAGGCGCAGCACATCGCGGGCGAAGGCCAGGGCATCGCTGGGCGGTGCCAGCGTCGTCGCGTCCAGAGCGGTGGCCATCCGGTGCCTCCTTGCACGCCGATGGACCGGAGAGGTGATTGAGGTCCCCGGCTCCGGGCGAGCCTCGGGATCATCGGCTCGCCATCGGCCTGTCGGATCGGGATCGGCACCATAGCCCATCACCCTACCCCCGTCAACGCGACTCGGTCAGTCCTCCTGCTTCCTCGTGTTGCATCGACTCGCGCCCCGGCTCAACTTGCGTCCCTTCTTCGAGAACCGACTGGTTGAAGCAACGATCCACGACCATGCTCGCGATGCGGCATCCCCTCCAGGCAATCGTGCCATCGCACTTCGCTCGTGTCGTTCCGGCCGTCGGGCTCGGCTCCGACCACTCCGCGATTCGGCCGCGGGCGGTCTGGTCAGGCGATTCGAGCGTTACCGGCCCCGTCCCACCCACATCGGGTTATCCCGGTTCAGGAGGGTTTCAGAGAACGCAAGCCAGTTCTCCCCGTCGTCCTCCGAAACCTGGGAAACCATCATGACCCCTCCTCGGGAGTTCTGCTCCAGAACGACTTTGAGCGGCTGGACCTGGCCGCTGCGGTGAATCAAGGTGCCGCTCAGCACCAGCGAATCCCCTTCCCGCTGACCCCGGAGCTTCTGTATCCGTCCCTGGTTATCCACCCGATCCAGGCACCAGAGCCCATCGGTCGGGTCGAAGTAGAGCATCCCTCGCCCCGAATGACCGGCGTACTCGCTCCATTGTTCCTGATAGACATGCCCGCCCTCGACGCGCTGCAGGCTCAGGTGCCCGCGCGGCCTGCCACTCTCCGGATCTCGGGCAATCCAGTAACCCGTCCAGAAATCGAGTTCTCCCTTCCCCTCGGGGGGGGGCCCCATGCGATTCAGGAGCCGAGCGAACCGATCCGAACCCCGCAGGGATTCCAGGTCCCCTTCCTGTTCACTCCACGAGCGATCTCGGTAGCCGAATCGGACCGCCTCCTCCAGCGCCGCCAGCGCCTCATCGGTTCGACCCAGTTGAGCTAGGGCGCAGCCGATCTTGAATTGCGAGGTCGCGCGGTTTTCCTCGAACCCGGCGGCCTTGTCGTGCAGTTCCAGCGCCTCCTCGTACCGACCCAGTTCGTGCGTCGCGTGAGCCAGGCGGGCCCAGGCCTGACCGTTGCCCGGCTGCTGATGAACGACTGAGCGATAAATCGAAGCGGCTCGCGTGTAATCCCCTTGATAAAACGCTTGCTCGGCTTGCGTTGCCAGGTCTTCCACCGTGGCGATGACGGTCGCGTCGGCCCCCACCTCGCGCTCGATGTTCGAGGCATCGATGCCGGCCTGGGAACTGAGCAGCCACCAGACCGCCACGCCCCCGACCACTCCGATCGTCAGAACGATAAACCGCATGGCCTCTCCCTTCCTCGTTGACCGAGCATGTCCCGCCGGGTGATCCCCCGGTGGCCTCACTCTCCTCGACGCGCCGCCAGATACGCGAGCAAATCCCGAAGATCTTGCTGTCCAAGGGCCCCCGCCAGACCGACCGGCATGATCGAGGTCGAGACCGGCTGGATCTCCTCAATCTCCGAACGGCTCAGGTCCACTTCCTCCGCGTCCGCTCCCACCACCCGAAGCCGATCCAGCCCCTCGGCCCGCACCACTCCCACCAGAACCCGACCGTCTCGCATCGCCACGGTATACGGCAGATAGTCCGGAGCAATCACCGCGCTTGGTGCTTCGATCTCTCGATAAATTTCCGCCGTCGAGAACCGTTTGCCGATGTCCGACAGATCCGGCCCGACCTGCCCTCCCCGATCACCCACGCGGTGGCAATCGGCGCATTTCCCTTGTTCACCGAAAAAGACCGTTTCCCCTCGGCTCGGGTCTCCCCCCGCCAGATTCTCCGGAAGGCTCGGCAACTCGCTGGGGGCTGCGATCGGCGCCGGTGCCCACGGAAGGATCTGATCCGACCGGCCGATCGGCCTTGGCGCGTCGTCCCCGTCGGCCAGAACCTGGACGGTCAACTCTGGCAATCGTCCGTCCCAGTCCGGGCCGGTGGGCACAGTCAGGAACAGCTCAACCGGCTCTCCGAAGGGATCGACGACCTGCTCAGCCCGGTGGTTGGCATCCACCTCAAGCGGAACGTACATCAGCTCGGCCTCAAAGGGCCGATCGGCCTGGATCACCACCGTCGTTTCCCCGTCGGGCATTGCCAGCAAGGTCCGCAAGGTGAGCGATCCCGCACGGCTCATCCGCCCGAACGCTTCCTCATGCTCGACCGACGCCGCCAGCCGACTTCGGGCAGCCTCTAGATCCAGCTCCGGCAGCCATCCCGTCCACTCGGAGTCTGACCGCGTCTCGGGTGTCCAGATGGCCTCGACTCCGGTCAGGTCGTAGGCAATGCTTCCCAGCCCTTCCGGCAGTTCGACCCGATAGGTCGCCTCGGCCGGGTGCGGATCGGTCAGCAAGATCAGCGTGCGCCCCTCATCCGCCAGCGATACTCCGGCAATGCGCACCTGACCCAGCGGATTCTCCCCCTCCTGCTCCGAGTCCATCCCCCCCGACTGGTACGGGATCTGTCGACCCTCGATTCCCGAAAGGCTCGACGCCGCGACCGGCTCGGGAGACACGATTCTCACTTCCAGCGGCCCGGCGGGCCAGGCGATCGATTCCGAACGCTCGGCGCGGTCTGTCGGTTCGTCGATCATCGGCCCGAAGCCCACGCAGCACACCAAAGCAGCAAGCCATCGCATGAAGGGTCGTCTCGGTCGAGGTTCGTGAAGGATCAGTGCGTCAATGTTCAAGGTTCCATTATCATAGCCTCGCGGCAATCGAGCCTACAATCCGGCCCCGACTGCTCCTCTCACCGACCACGCACCGCTGATTGCACTCTTGAAATCGAGATCCCCGCATGGATGACCCGTCCTCCGAGCCCTTTGACATCGACGAGGTATTCCGTCGTCTCCGCCGCGCCGTGGCCCCGTTTCCGAAAGCCGCGATGTTCGATCTGCGCGAGCAAGGGTTCGACTCCCCCTTCGAGCAACTCGTCGGCGCCTTGATCTCCGTCCGCACCCGAGATGAGACGACCCTCGTCGCCTGCCTTCGCCTCTTTGCCGAGGCCCGCACCCCCGAGCAGTTGCTGGCCCTCGACGACGCTCGACTCGTCGAGCTGCTTCAGGGGGTCGGCTTTCGGGAGGTCAAGGCCCGCGACCTCAAGGAAATCGCCCGTCGTATTCTTCAGGAGCATCAGGGGAAGGTTCCCGACACCCTTGAAGGACTCACCGCCTTCCGAGGCGTCGGCCCGAAGATCGCCGCGCTGACTCTCGCCACCGGGTTCGGCCAACCGGCTATTTGCGTGGACATCCATGTGCATCGCATTACGAATCGATGGGGCTATGTCGCCACCCGGACCCCCGAGAAGACCGCCGAGGCTCTCGCCCAGGTCCTTCCGAAACGCTACTGGATCGAGATCAACGAGCGCCTCGTCCCCTTCGGCAAGTTCCTCTGCACCGCGGGCCGACCAAAATGCTCGGCCTGCCCGCTGCGTTCCATGTGCCGCCAGGTCGGGGTCGAGGCGTCTCGCTGATCCCACCGGTCGGGGCTCAGCCCTGGTGGACCCGAACCCCTGCCTCTTTCAACTGGGCCACCTGTTCCTCGGGAACCTCCAGCCCTCCGAGGTACAGTTCCAGATACGGCGCGAACCGTTTCGATCCCTCCGCATCCGTCTTCGCCCAGCCGATCAACGGCTCAAGGCTGCTGATCGGGTTCCCTTCCAGGAACAGCATTCTCACATCCGTCTGCGAGGTCAACGGCGCCAGATTCTCGATCTGATTTCCCCTCAAATCCAGCGTCGAGACTCGCGTGACCTTCTCCAGCGGCGCCAGATCCGCGATCGCATTGCCATCAAGATACAGCGACGACAGCTTCGTCAGCTCCGCAAGCGCCCCGATCTCCTTGATCTCATTCTCCGAGAGATAAAGCGATCGCAGGTTCACCAGGCCCGCCAATGGCTCGATCGATTCCACTGCATTGTTGCTCAATTCCAGATATTGCAGCTTCTCCAATCCCTTGAGCGCTTCGATTGACGTGATCTCATTCTCCGACAGGTCGAGCGATTGCAGGTTCGCCAGCCCGCTCAGGGGGGCAAGGTCGGTCACCGCGTTGTTCTTCAGGTTGATCAACGCCAGATTCGGGCAGCGATCCAGCCCGGTCAGATCGGCGATCTCGCGGTCGGGGGCTTCCAGAATGTAAAGATTCCGTAGCGTCTCATCGGTCAATTCCGCATCCGGTCCCTGCTTCAGGGCCTTGCGGACGGCGGCATCCAGGTTCGCATCGGGAAACGGCCCCTCGGCATCGGCTCGTTCGGCAACGGCCAGAGACAGGGTCAAGGCGGCCATCAGCGGCGCGAGGACGGTCGCGGCGCATCGGCTCATGGTCGTGTTCCTCCGAGAGCAGAGCGGTTCGGTCCGGATCGAATCCACCAGACCGCCGGGGCGGCCGATCATCCCACCCGGATGACCCCGACCCCCCGGATACCCTCTAAGCTGCCGTCGATCCCTCGTCCAATCAAGGGGCCTTCGACGTGATTCTCAGGGCCGATCGGGTACACTGGATGCTCCCGAACCCCGTCGATTCGCCTCTTCGCCCCCCGTTCGGAGTCGCGTCATGTCTCGTCCCGCCCCCGAGCCGATCGACCCCGATCGCCTGCCCGAGCTGGCCCAGGCGGTCATGCTGGCCGCGAAGTTTCCCATGCTCGCCACCCTCGATGGCAACCAACCCCGGCTCCGGCCCGTCTCTCCGGTCCGGACCGACGGCTTCACGGTCTACGTCGCCAACCTCCGCGACTATCACAAGACCGCCGAAATCGCCGCCAACCCCCACGTCGAGCTTTGCTATCTCGACCCCCGCCACGATCAGGTCCGCATCACCGGCGTGGCCGAGGTCCTCGACGACCGCCCCCTGCTCGAACAGATCTGGAACGAAAACCCGCTGCTCCGCAACTACCTCGGCTCGATCGACAACCCCGCTCTGATCATCTACCGCATCCGACCCGACCGCGTTCGCTTCATGCGCGAATGGGCCCTCGATTACCACGAGGTTCCCTTCGACCACGCCTGAGACTCCCCCGACTCCCTTTGCGAAACTCCTGCTCCATGCCCCAGCTCGGCCTGATCTCCGACATCCACGGCGACCCCATCGCCCTCGAACTGGCCTGGGCGCACCTGACCCTCCTGGGAGCCGATTCGATCGTCTGCGCCGGCGACCTCGTCGGCTACGGCCCGTTCCCCGATCGCGTCGTCGCCTTCCTCCACGAGCACCAGATTCCCTCCGTCCGAGGCAATCACGACCGCTGGGCCATCGAGCGCCCTCCTCACGAGCCCGATGAATTCGGCGGTGGCTCTCCGTCTCCCGAAACCCGAGTCTTGCTCGACCGCCTGGAGCCCAGCCTCGTTTTCGATCGCTCCGGGCGCGTCATTGTCGTCGTCCACGGCTCCCCTCGTGGAGACATGGACTTCATCACCCCCAGAACTCACCCCCCGTCGATCCTCGACGGCTATCTTTCCTCGCTGGATGCCGACATCATCATCCACGGCCATACCCATCAGCCCATGTGCTACCGATCGGCCCAAAAGCTCATCGTCAACCCCGGCTCGCTCGTCTCGATGCCCGTGGTCAAGACCTCGCGCACCTTTGCCCTGCTCGACCTCGACTCCCTCGATGTCCGATTCTTCGATGTCGAGTCCGGCCAGCCCGTGGCCGTCGAGCCCTGGCCAGGATCGGAGGAACCACCCACCGCTCCCTCTCGGTTCACCTCGTAACCGCCCCGAAACCCCGAGCCAGCGCAGGACAGAACCCGGGAACCGGTCCCCCGCTGGGTGGCCCCGGTTGCTCGCCAACCGGGGCGGCGCAGCCGCAAGAGGCTCCGGGAGGCCGCACCGAGACCGCTCGTCGCTCCGCGACCCCGATTGACGAGCAACCGGGGCCACCCAAGGCAAAGAGGCAACGCATCATTTGAGAGGGGAAGGTCGAGTACGCTGGGTTCACTCAGCGAACGACTTTCAAGGCCGATTCCGGCAGTAGTTGCCGCAGGGTCTTCGGCAACGGGAAGGTCACGTCCTCGTCCCGGATCGTTTCCTCGGTCATCGTCGCCCCGTAGCGGTCTTGCAGGTAGGTGATGCACTCCTGCACGACGTCTTCCGGAGCGCTCGCCCCGGCGGTGATCAGGACGGTCTCGACCCCCTCGAACCAATCGTCCTGGATCTCGGCCGCGCCGTCGATCAGGTGGCCGGGCACCCCCATCGTCGTCGAAATCTCCGCCAACCGCAGGCTATTCGAGCTGTTCTGGCTGCCAAGTACCAGCACCAGATCCGCCTTCGAGGCCAGTTTCCGCACCGCGTCCTGGCGGTTCTGGGTCGCGTAGCAGATGTCGTCTTTCGGAGGATTGGCGATCTGAGGAAACTTCTTCCGCAGGGCGCTGATGATCACGTTCGCGTCATCGACACTCAGGGTCGTCTGCGTCAGGTACGCGATCTTTTCCGGGTTGATGTCGAGCTTCTCCACATCCTCGACCGACTCCACCAGAATCATCTGCTCGGGGGCTTCCCCCATCGTGCCGATGACCTCGTCGTGCCCTTCGTGGCCGATCAGGACGATTGTGTAGCCGAGCTTCGCGTACTTCACCGCCTCCAGATGCACCTTCGTCACCAGGGGGCAGGTCGCGTCGATCGCCCGCAAGTTCCTCGCCTGCGATTCCTGCCGAATCTGCGGCGAAACGCCATGCGCGCTGTACAGGACCGGTGAGCCTTCGGGAACCTCTGCCAGCGTCTCCACAAACACCACGCCGCGGTCCTTGAACCGCTCGACCACATGCTTGTTGTGCACAATCTCGTGGTAGACGTACAGCGGTGCCCCGAACAGGTCCAGGGATCGCTCCAGGCTCTCGATGGCCATGTTCACGCCCGCGCAGAATCCGCGGGGATTGGCCAGGATGATCTTCATCGCGGCGCGTACCTCTCTCGCTCGGGTCCGGAAAAGCTCCGCCCTTTACTCTATGCCGAAACCCTTCGCCTGGAAAGACTGCCGCTCCCCGTCTCCAGGCCGTTTTCGCCGGCGATCGGGGCGCCGGCCAAACCGCTTCACCGTCTGTCGATCCCTCGGCCGAAACCCGCTCGGCGAGTTGCTTCCTCCTCTCAACGTCGCTCCCCTCGCTCTGCTCCGCGATCCCTTAGTCCTCCTCCTTCTCGACTCGGATCGACCCGTTCCCTGTCCGGATCTCGACCCCGGCGATCCCCAGCGCTTGCGGGTCGAACCCAACCGGAATCACGCCCGACTCGCTCCGAACCCGACCGATTGGGAAGTCCGACGAGACCCGGCCGTTGCCCGCCTTCGCGTCGACGATCAGCGCCTGATTTTCCGGCAATTCCAGTGACACCGACCCGTTGCTCGTCCGAAACCGCGAGGTCCCCTCCGCCAGCGATCCTTCAAACTCGATCGAGCCGTTCGACGTGCTGGCCAGCACCAGCGATTGCTCAGCCTCGACCTCGATCGAGCCGTTCTTCGAATCCAGGACCAGCGGCCCCGACGCTCCCTCCACCTCGATTTTCCCCAGCCCCGACCGGGCGGCGATCGAACCTCGCACCTTCGACACGCGGATCGAGCCCTGGTCGGTCATCACCCGCACCTGAGCGTCGGCCGGCACCTCCAGGCGAATCGCCACTCCTCCCGAGATCGGCCCGCGTGACTCCATCCCCCCGATCCGGATCGACACGCCATCTCCCGTCGATCGCATCACCGGCTTGAGTATCCCGAGCGACCGGCCCGCCTCGCCCGGTGTCATCCCTCGCCCCTCGGTTTCCACCCGGCAGACCACCATCCCGTCCGATCCTCTCCGGACTCGCACCGACCCCTGAATCGCGTCGACTTCGATCCTCGGCGCGTCGTCGACCTCGAAGCGTTCCTCATACACCTCCCGCACCGCGATCTCGTCGTCCTGCGCCATCTTCCACACGATGCCGCCCGTCACGACCGCGAGAAAGGCGATCAGCCCCACCGGCCATTCCTTCTTCTTGCGCTTGCCTCCCGAGGCTTGCGGCGGCGTCGGCTCGACCGGCTCGGGTGTTTCATCCAGAAATCGGATCCCGTCCCTCAAATTCTCCGGCGATCTGGCCATTGCCCTTCCCCTTCCCCTGCCTCGGGATTCGATTGCTCGCAGCGTTCATCTTCGGATCACGTCCGCCCGATCGCCGCCGGCCCATTCCTGATACCTCGATCGATCGGCTTTCAAGGATCTTCGATCCCGAGCCCCCGTTATTGATCGAGAACCCCCGTTCAATCACCTGATGCCCGGCCCTCCTCCGGTCCCCAAGACAGTGCAGGTGGTGTTTGGGGCGAGCCTCGTCACGAGGGGTTCAGGTGACGCTTCTCTCAAAGGATTCGCCGGGCATCCGCTTCGTCTTCGGGGCCCGTCGTCGTCCCGACACCAGGCCAACGGCCCGGCCTCCCCTTCCTCGTTCACCACCCACTCCACCCCCAATTCCCCAGATTTTGTGACTAAACCCCCTCAATTTCTCGATGCTATCGAGAAGGGCATGTTCCTCCCCTCCCATTCCAACAACCCAAACCTCCTCCCTGACCAGACCGCTCGCCCTCGCACCGGGAGTCTCCTGCGATGCTCAACTCGTCCGAACTTCGAGCGACCGCCAACCGGCTCAACGCCCTCCATTCGACCGGCCCGATCACGCCGGAGGGCAAGGACCATTCCCGACGCAACCGGCTGCGTCACGGCCTGGCCGCCGAGACGGTCGTCACCGACGACGAACGCGCCGCCCTGGCCGAGTCGCTCGACGCCCTCAGCGAGCTGTTCACCCCCGACCACATCGTCGAGGCCGATCTCGTCCGCCGCACCGCCGTCGCCCGGGTCCGCCTCCGACGCTGCGAGGCCGCCCGCGAGTCCCGCCTGGACGGCGACACCCGAGATGCCCTCCGCAACTGGGACGAAAAACGCCGCAAACGCCTCCGACGCCAGGCCCAGCGCCTTCGGACGCATCCCGCCTCCACCCTCAACACCCTGGAGCAATCCGCCTTCGGCTGCGACTGGCTCATCCACCACTGGCAAGGACTCGACGCTCCGCTGGCCGCCGGTCGTCCCTGGACCGCCGAGCAAACCGCCCAAGCCTTCCTTCTGGTCGGAACTTCGACCGACGCAACCGAGACGTCCTCGCCCCTCGCCGATCGGCTCCGATTGCTTCTGAACCCCGGCGATGACCACACCGCCCCGCAAGGCCAGGCCGATCGAGCCTCCCTCGCTCCCCTTCACCAGTTCATCGCCGATCGCCTCGATCGCCTCCATGCCCTCCGCGACGAACTCTGGCAGACCGTCGACGGCCCCGAGCGTGAGGCCGTTCGCCTGGCCGCCCTCGCCGATGCCGGCCAGTCGCGCTCCGCCCGCTCGGCCCACCGCTATGAACGCGAGGCCGAACTGAGCTACCACCGCAACCTCAAGATGATCATGAAGATCCGCGCCGAGAACCGTCGTGCCGCCGAAGCCGCCCGGAAGGAACGCCAGTCAGGCCCCCGCGCCACCTCCTCTTCCTCGCTCGCCGGCTGGTATCGCGACCCCGTCACCGCCGTCCCCACCCCCGCCGATTCAATCCCCCTCAGTCCGAGCGCACCGCCCCGGAACGAAGCCAACCCGCCGAACCACCCTCACGAGATTCCTCGCCTCAACCCTCAACCTGAAAACGACTTGCACCAGAAGGCCTCGCCACGATCTCCGCTCGCCTCCTCAACCCCGTCAGCGCACCCTTCGGCGCACCCGGGCGCACCCTCGCCCCGCTCTGTGCCATCCCCCACCGCTGAATCCGAGCGTCCGCCCTCCCGTTCCCCCGTGCCAACGACCACGGGCCGAGCCCAGGCAACCGCATTGCCCGAGTCTCGGCCCGTGATGACTCACACCTCGCCCATCACTCCGGGAGTCCATGACCCCCAGATGATCGAGCAATCCGCCCGGAAATCAGGGCGTCTCCTCGACCTCGACCGGGCTTTCCTCGACGGCCGGCTCGACCGCGATGATGTCCGTCTCAACCTCCCCCTCGACGACGGCGGCCGGCTCGGCGTCGGGGTCGATCTCCGGCTGTGCCGGCTCGGCGACGAGATACATCGAGGCGATGAAGGCCAGCATCGCCAGCGTGACGGCGACAAAGGGAATTAACCAGAACTTCCGCCAGTCGGTCGTACGAACCGGAGGCTCTCCCGCAATCGCCGGGGCCTCTTCCTTTGTGTACCGCTGGTTCAGCCAACCGGCCATTTCAGTACCGAGGTACATGCCGAGCCCGTAGACCACCACTCCGTAGAGGGCCTGCCCGCTCGCCCGGATCGATTCATCGGCGAGGTTCTCGACGTGGATAAACCCGGCCGCGAAGAAGAAGTCGAAGCAGAGCCCATGCAAGGCCACCCCCAGCAGCACGAGCGGGAAGTACTTCCCACGACCCGCCACCGAGAAGAACCCGAACCGCAACGACCAGGCCGCCACCCCCATCAACAGCACCGCCTGGATGCCGAGGTCATTGATCACCAGGGGAAGGGCCAGCATGAAGAAGACCTCGACCGCCTGGCCAAGCGTCATGATCGGCCCGACGTTCTGCGATCGAACGCCCGACTGCTGCTCAATGAACAGGGCCGCGAAGGCGAAGTAAATGCCCATCGCCATCGAGACAATCAACGTCACGCCGAAGAAGATCGCCGCGCTCGGCTCGACGAGAATCCGCAGGGCCTTGACGATCGGCAACATCCCGGCATTGGGGTCGACCTGCGGGACCGTCTCCGGCACCTGCAAGAGCGTGTAGATCCCAAGGACCAGCGAGAGCCCTCCCGCCAGCAAGAGCGGCTTGTTATCGACCGGCCGATCCGGCTTCAGCAGCAGCTTCAGCGACAGCCCGGCGGCAATCCAACCGACTGTGCCGAACACCCGGATGTACGGAAACAGGTTCTGATTCGGCAGGTGCGTGAACGCGACCGCATTGACCAGCGAGAGCGTCGGCGAATAGACCAACGCATAAACCAGGGCAACCCAGAAGAAGGTCGCCGGCCGCTTCATCTGGGCCAGCACGATCAACAGGACCGCGCCAATCAGATGCGATGCCCCGATGACAATTTCCGTGTTGAAGTACTTGTCGGCGACCGTCGCCACAATCAAGGGCGAGAAGATCGCCCCCAGCGGCATCGTCCCGTAAATCCGGCCGATGATGGGCCGAGAGAACCCCTTCGCATTCAGGTAGTTCCCCAGTACCACGATCCAGGCTCCCCAGATCGCAAACTCCAGGAAGAACAGGACCATCAAGGGCCAGTATTTCGGATCGCCCCAGACCGTCAACAATTGCTTGAATTCCAGAGCAACTCTGGTCAAGAAGTCCGGGGCTTCTGCGAGGTTCGCCTCCTGGGCAAACAGAAGCAACGTGCCGTATTCCATAGACTGAGTCCGATTCGTTTCGGGTGGTCGAGGCGCACCAGGGACCGGGGCCTTCAGGGTATGAAGGTTCCAAACATCCGACGCAGGGGCCGCAAAGTCAAGTGGCCAGCCCGGCCGATCGCGGGCGTATCCCGATCGGTTCGGCGAGGTTCGGTCGAAGGGCATCGAGCAGGCGGCCGACCACCCGGCGGCACGAGTTGGTCCGGGCCAGTTCCAGCCGCCGCCACTCCCGGCCGTCGTCGAACTGGAGGAAACTGAGCGAGGCAATCGCGCCGAGGAAGTCGTCCGTGTCGGTCGCCACGTCGATCACCCCGGAATACAGCCGGCACTCCGGCAAATTGGTCGCCACGATCGGCCGCCCACTCCCCATGAAGTCCATGATCTTTGTCGGGCAGCAGACCTGATTGAACGGATGATCCACCCGATACGGAATCAGGCAGGCATCGAAGCTCCTGAGGTACTCGCCAAGCCGCTCCTGAGGCCGAAATCCCACCGCATGGACGTTCGGCAACGCCAGACAGCGCCGGGCCGACTCGTACCAACCGCCTGACTCATCCTTCGGCTCTTTCCCAATCAGGACAATCGACGCTTCGGGGAACTCCTCCGCCACCCGGATGAGCAACGGCCAGTCCACCCGGTCCTCCAACCCGCCGACATACCCGAGCAACGGGCGCGGCAGGTGGTCCAGATCGCTCGGCGCTGGACCGGCCTTGCCCGTCACCTCCTGCGACAGGAAGGCCTCGGGCGTCCCGTGCGGCACATGCCGGATGCGGGCCGCCGCCTCGGGCACGACCGACCGGAGGAACTCGGCCCTCGCCTGAGCGACACAGGCGGTCAAATCGACCTCGGCCACCAGTTGTCGCTCCAACGCCCTGACCTCGTCGGCCTGGGCTGGCCAGTAGAGGGCGTAGTCATCCAGGTTCAGGTAGACCTGCAGGTCGGGCCGCACCAGGTCGCGGAGGTATCGGTAATGCGGATAGGTCATCACCAGCGCGAGCGGACCGTCGAAGGGCAGCGATCGTCTCCAGCGGTCGATCGCCCGTTGAATCGGCTTCATCCCGATCTTCGGATACCGCTTCATCCACCCCGGCGGCAGCACCAGTTGCTGGCTCCACTGCTTCGGACCGATCGGCTCGGGCCGACTCCCCCACCATCGCCAGATGGGAATCCCCTTGGTCCTGGCGTTAGCCACGTCGCAGCACTGGAGCAGGAGCGAGGAGACGTTGGGCCGGTCGATCGCCCGGAACAGGTTAGCCGTCGTGTGCCACCCGGCATCGGCCACGACCAGCGCCATCTCCTCGGTCGAGGCCGGCGACTCGGCCAGCCAGGTTTGCGATTGGACGAGCGACATGGGTGCAACCTCCGTGATGATTCCGACGCGATGGTGGCTCTGGGGCGGACCCGATCCTCGCTCGATCGGGTCCGCAATGCCGGGCTCGTGATCAGGGGACGACCGTCGCGAAGGCAGTCAAGCGCACTGGCGGCTCGTCGGGATGATCGGTCTCAATCTCCAGGATCGCATGATACGCCCCGGTCGTGGAAGGAGGCGTCTCGATCGCCACCTTGATCTGATGCAACGGGCGGCTCGTATCAGCCGCCTCTCCTGAGACGGCAATCGCTCCCTCGACCGCCTTGGTCTCCATCACCCGGAAGGGGGTGGACCCTCGGAGCAAGACCGTCCGCTCGACCCGCTGGCCCGCTCGCACCGAACCGAGGTTCAGGACCGCCGGCGAAAGGGCCACCTCCGACGAGACCCGGGCCACGACTGACAGCGGGATCGTCTTCCGCTGCTCGTCGTTGGTGACCAGCGTGACCTGATCCCGGAAGTTGCCGTTGCGGAGCCGATTCGGATCGAGCCGCGCCACCAGGCGATACTCGACGCCGTCCTTGCCCGATCGGGGTACCTCCTGCAGTTCCGCCGTCAAGGACGAGTTCGCGTGCCTCATGTCGATCACGCGCCAGTCCTTCTGGTTGCCTCGGTATCGCAACGTGACAACCTTTTCCGCCGTCGCCCCGCGCTTCAGGTCACCGAAGTCGAGCACCCCGGGACTGACCTCGATCTCATCCTGGATGAAGGCCGTCAGCGAATAGTCGACCGTGCGAGTGCTGGGCTGATCGAGGTAGAGGGTTAACCCCGTGGCCTTGTAGCCGGAGAACTTGGTGGTGTCGAAGACGACCTCCAGCGTGGTCTGAGCCCCCGGAGGAATCGCCTGGGCCCCGAGGTTCACATCCGTGCAACCGCACATCGGTTTCCATCCCGAGATGCGGACCTCGCGGTTCGTCCGGTTCATGATCTTGAAGTGCTGTCGAAGCACCGAACCCTTGGCCACGGTCCCGAAGTTGTGGCTTCGCTCGGGGAAAACGGCCTCAACCCACTCACTGGTCGACTGGCCCCGCAGCGGGGACTCGGTGCCCGAGACAATGAGCAGCCCGAAGAAGAACACCGAGACGATCCCGACCATCCGGCGTCGCCCCGAGGCGACGCGATCGCGTGCCCCTTGCATAAGCCCTCCTGGCGATTCGTCCCACGCGGAAACCAAAAACCCCGAGGCCGCGCTCCGAGCGACCTCGGCGCAGACCATCCCTGTCTCTTGCCGATCGGACATCATAATGCAAACGATCGACCTGACCAGTTCAATCGGCCCCCGGCGGATCGAAGTTGAGCCGATCCGCCGGCAGGACCCATCAGAACGACGCCGTCACGTCGTTCCTCTGATGATCCAGACATGGTGCTCAGGGAATCAGTCCCTGGGCACGGAACTTCTGTTCGCGGGCTCGGTTGGCCGCCCTGACTCCAACCTCGGTCTCCTTCTCCTTGAGGTAGTCGACGACCGAGACCGGGGCGCCTCCCTGGCGCTTGCTCTCGTCGGCCGCCTCCATGAAGGCGAACATCTCGACCGTATCCTTCAGCGGGACCGGCGGCTCGCCGTCGAGGAAGAACTCGCATACCTCGACCAGCATCGCCTGGTAGCCGCCGCCGACGGTGATCGTCTCAATCTTCTCCTTGCCGAAGACGGTGGCACCATAGCCGGCCCGGCCGTCTCGGATGCCCCGGAAGGTGCCGACCCGACCGTCCTTCCAGACGCCAGTGACCACGTCGGTCCCGTCGGTGTGGACCCGGCTGACCGTCTCGCAGCCGGGGCCCATCAGGGCGAAGAGCATCTCAACGCCGTGGACGCCGTACCAGAAGAGGTCGGGGTGGTGCTCCTCCAGCGAGCAGGGTCCGTAGGTGAATGTCCCGACGATCTCAAGCTCCTTCGCAGCCTCGATCTGCGGCTGAAACCGAAGGCTCGACGACGACCAGCAAGGGACGCCCGCCTGCTCGGCCAGCCTGGCAATCTCGACCGCGTCGGCCAGGGAACCGGCCAGGGGTTTGTCAATGAACAACGGCTTGCCGGCGGCGATCACTGGGCGAGCCTGTTCCAGGTGGGGACGACCGTCGACGCTTTCGAGGAAAACGACGTCGACCTTCTCCAGCAGTTCCTCGATCGAATCAACAATCTCCACGCCGTACTCGTCGCGGAGCTGCGTGGTGAAGCCCTCGACCCGGTCCCGGCTGGAGGCGATGTCGGGGCTCCCTCCCGGATAGCCGGCCACCACCTTGACGCGGGCCAGGGGGCCTTCGGCCTCCTCGGCGTTCAGGACCCGGGTAAAGGCGATGACGTGCGAGGTATCCAGCCCGATCAGGCCAGCCCGCAAGACCGGCTCGTCGGTTCCCTTTGCCTCAGGACTCGACATCCCCAGAGTGCCGACCAGGGCCAGCGATCCAAGGGTGATGCTCAGCACGTGTGTTCCAATCTTCATCCGAAAAACTCCTCAAGGGATGTTCCGCAATGCAGGTTAGGGATTGGTCTCGATGGGTCGCCGCACGTCGTTGGGTCGCAGGTCGTCCGGCACGGCCAGCTCCTCGCGGAGCCGGGCAAGCTCGGCCGTCAACTCCTCGCGAACCTCAGTATATTGCGGGTCATCGTAGCAGCTCCGAAGCTCGTGCGGATCGCGGAGGAGATCGTACATCTCCCACTCGCCGAGGCTGTAGAAATGAATCAGCTTGTATCGATCCGTCCGCACCCCGTAATGCCGCTGGACGGAATGTTCCGCGGGGAACTCGTAATAGTGGTAGTAGAAGCTCGACCGCCAGTCGTCGGGTGTCTCGCCCTTGAGCAGCGGGACGAGGCTTCGCCCTTGCATCGCGTCGGGAATCGGGACACCGGCGACATCAAGGAACGTCTCGGCGAAGTCGAGGTTCGAGACGAGGCGATCGTTCGTCGATCCCGGTTCGACCACTCCCGGCCATCGGACGAGGAACGGGGTGCGAAGCGACTCCTCGTACATCCATCGCTTGTCGAACCAGCCATGCTCGCCCAGATAGAATCCCTGGTCCGACGCATAAATGACGATCGTATTCTCGGCAAGCCCCGACTCGTCGAGGTAGTCGAGCAACCGGCCGACATTCTCATCGACCGAGTCGATGCAACGGAGGTAATCTTTGATGTAACGCTGGTACTTCCAGCGCACCAGGTCGTCTCCCGAGAGGCCGAGCCGTTCGAACTCGGCGTTCTCGGCCGCGTAGGCGTCGTTCCAAAGCGCGAGCTGGTCGTCGGTCAGGTTGTTCGGAATGGTGAACTTCAGGTCGTTCGGGGTCAGGGTGTCCCGGATCGTCATGTCCTGCGTCCGAGCCGGGGTGCCACGTCCCTGGTAGTCATCGAACAGAGTCGGCGGCTCGGCGATCGGGGCGTCCTTGTAGGCATTGAGATGGTTCGGCCCGGGCTGCCAGTTCCGGTGCGGGGCCTTGTGCTGCGTCATGAGCAGAAAGGGTCGATCGGAGTCGCGGTCGTTCTTCAGCCAATCAAGGGTCAGGTCGGTGATGATGTCGGTCGTGTAGCCTTCGTGCTTCACGCGCTCGCCATTGCGGATCATCGGAGGATTATAATAGGCCCCCTGCCCCGGCAGAATGTGCCAGGTGTCGAAGCCGGTCGGGTCGGAGGCCAGGTGCCACTTCCCGAACAGGGCTGTTTGATAGCCGGCCTCCTGCAACAGCTTTGGAACGGTCGTTTGCGAGCCGTCAAAGCGGTCGCCATTCTGATAGAATCCGTTCAGATGACTATATTTTCCTGTCAGAATGGTCGCTCGGCTGGGACCGCAAATCGAGTTCGTGACCAGGCAGGCATCAAAGCGCATGCCTTCGTTGGCCAGGCGGTCGATATGAGGGGTTTGGTTGATCGTCGATCCGTAGGCACTGACCGCTTGATAAGCGTGGTCGTCAGAGAAGATGAAGACGATGTTCGGGCGGTCGGCCTTCGCCGCGTCGCTCGCAACGGCAATCGACCCACAATCACTCGTCGTGAGCGAGACCAGAACGGTCATCGCCAACTGGGTCCAAATGCTCGTCGTTCGGAAACGCATCATGATCACGCGACTCCGGTGGTATTGTGCGGTGTCGAATTTGATCTGAGATGGAACACGTTGTGGTCCTCAGGGAAGATCGTCCGAGGCGGTGATCAGGTCATCGAACGCCGAGGGGCAGACCCAAGGACTCGGAGGAACTCTCCCAACCGAGATTCACCAGACCGTGACCTTTGGTTCGTACCTTACTCGTGGATCGATCGGCTTTCCAGGGCTTGCCCATACGCCTGTGGACTGATCGCGCCGAACTGGTGATCGGGGAACGATCCAGAACAAGTGGTCGATTCTCGCGATCCCGAGAATCCGTCAAATCCGGTGAAGTCGTCAGGTTCCGCTGGTCGATTCCCTCTGGAGTTGATCCGTCTCGAATGATTGGGTTGAATTCCGGCGCAGGGGATTACGGTCGATGCTTTCGAGCCGGGATGAGTTGGACAGGGGGCGATCTCTCGTGCCGATCCCCGGATTGATCGCGATGCTCGGGACGATCCTGATGGGAGGGGCTGTCGAAGGACAACCGGCTCCAGGGGTTCCGGGAGGCCAGGCGATCGAGGCCTTCGAAGTGCCGATTCGAGCAGGAGTTGCCACGTTCGAGCTCCCCCCGGAATTCTCTGATCACGAGGTGGTGCTCATCGTCTCGGCGCTGGCCACTGAGGGGACCTTTGCAGCCCGGTGTTCCTTGAGTCCCGATCAGGAGGGGGCTGGCCTGCTAGACCTTCGATCAATGGGTGCCGAGATTCCGATCGAAGACCTCGCTCGACCGATCGCCCTGTCTCCGAGCGCCTTGATTGACGAAACGCTCCGGAACAATCGCCCTGCCGAGCCCGGACATCCCATGCTCCGAAGAGGGTTCTCCGTCCGAGTCCGACCGGGCGATCCCCGATCTCCGAGTCATTATGACTTGGTCGACGCACGGCTCCGCGCCGTGGGGGAACGCATTCAGGTGTTCGTGGATGACGATGATCTGGCGCTGGTGGGAGACGACGTGCTTCGAACCCTTGTCACCAGCTTCGATCGACGGATTCATCCTCGGCTCGAAACCCGGATCGGGACGGCGCTGGACGTCGATCGCGACGGGCGGTTCACCGTGTTACTCTCCCGACGGATCAGCCTTCCCTTTCCCCAGGGTTCACATGTTGACGGCTACTTTCGGGCGAGCGATCTTGACCACGACCTGCCCCGCCCGCTGAGTAATCGGGCCGACATGATTTACCTGAACGCGGAACTCCAGGCCGGCCCTTATCTGGAAACAGTTCTTGCTCATGAATATGCGCATGCCGTCCTTGAGTCGCGACGTCGGGAGCAGGGTGGTTCCCTGCTGGAGGAGTCGTGGCTGGACGAGGCGATGGCTCACCTGTGCGAGGAGATTGTCGGCCAGTCGACCTCGAATCTCGATTACCGAGTGAGCGCGTTTCTCTCGGAACCGAATCGCTCCTGCGTAATCGTCGAGAACGAACATCGCCCCGGGCGGTTCCGAAGCCACGGTAACCGAGGGGCGTCGTACCTCTTTCTTCGTTGGTGTGCCGAGACAATTGGCGACGCGTTCCTTCTACGTCTCTGCACCCAGGGAGAAGTCGGTATCGCCAATCTGGAGCGCGCGGCCGGTCTACCGTTCCACGAATTGTATCGCCGCTGGACAATCACCAACGCCCTGGAAAGCCTTGGGATTCCGCGTGATTGTGGAGAACGCTTCCACCTGCTCGGGACGCTCGGCGACTGGCCGATGGGAGGTGTTCGCTTTGCGGTGGTAGATGAGGAGACTCCTGAGCAATTCTTTTCTCTGGAGGGAACGAGTAGCCAGTATCTCAGGCTCTCGCTCAGTTCCGGGACCTCAAGACACGTTGCGGTTCACTGCGATCCGGCGGCCCTTCCCCAACTGACGGTGCTTCTTGTTCCTCAGAAGCATCCTCATGTGGCGATTGATGTCGTCGTCAAGGAGTACGGACCAGAACTGTCAACGCTCGTCGCCCGGATCGAAGAGCGAGCTGGACTCAGCACCGCGCTGGAACAACTTTCCTGGGAGCCAGGTGTTTCCGCGGCGACGCTCCCTCGGTCGAGCCTTGCTGCTTGGATGCTCCACGGTGACGCATTGCACTCCCTCTTTCCCCAAAAGAACATCGCTCCAGGTGAACGCCTGACCTCATTGCCGTTTTCCATCCCGAGCGACCAGCTTTCCTCCGCTCCGTTGATCTTCCGCCTGACGTCTCGGACCAACGACGGCAATCGAAGTGTCTCATGGGCCGAACTCTCCCCGCAAACTCCTCCCGGCCCAACCCACGCCTTGCGATCGGCTTCACTGGAACGACCGAGAGTCTCGTCTCCTGGCCCTCGAACTCTGCCGCCCCCTTGACGCGGCGTCTCTGGTACGATAAATTTCAACAACTCAGCCGGAGTGGCGGAATTGGCAGACGCGCTAGCTTGAGGGGCTAGTCCGCTTCATCGCGGGTGCAGGTTCAAGTCCTGTCTCCGGCATTAAGTCTCCCAAGGGGTTACGACGATTGATCCCGCCGACGTTGGCGGTACAATAGAACCTGGGTGCCGCAATAGTGCCTCAGACGGCGAGCGTCGGGCATCGTGTGGCGTGGCACCCGGGGCCTCAATCTGCGGTGATTGGCCCCCCGATCTTCCTTGAGGTCGGAGGCGTCGATGGCCAGTCTCGGCCGGAAAGGTGACCTGTACGTCGCCCGTTTTCGCCATGACGGCAAAGAATTTAAGAAGTCGCTCCGGACCACCCGGCTGGCCGATGCTCGTGCGGCCATGCATGGCGTCGAGCGCATCCTGCACGGGCTGACGACCGGGCTGATCCGGGTCCCCGACGGGGTGGACCCCGGGGATTTCATCGTCAGCGGAGGCACCGTCGAGGCACCCCACCGAGCCCGAAGGCGCGCACCGAGCGTGCAAGCACTGTTTGAGGAGTACCTCGGTTCCCAGACCCACAAGGCACCGTCAAGTCTCTACACCGAGAGGATCCATCTCCGGAACCTGATCAAGCACCTCGGCCCTCGTTCCGAGGCCCCGGTCGATCGGATCGCCCACCGGGACCTTGAACGATTTCTCCAGGTCCGGCTGAGAGAGCGTTCGTCGAGCACCGTTCACAAGGAACGGGACACGATCGTCCAGTTCTTCCGGTGGGTCACCGCCCAGGGGCACCTCGACAGCTCCCCGGCCTCGGGCCTGACCCCGATCAAGGAGGAACTGGAACTCCCCCCCTTCCGGACGACCGGGGAGATCGAGGCGATCCTCCGGCGCGGGGGGCTGTCTCCCGAGGAACAGGGCAAGATCTGGGACTGCTTATTCCTGGCCCCTTCCGAGATTGCGGAATTGCTGGCCTTGATCCGCGAGCGGGCCCGCGACGACTTCGGCTATCTGCTGCATGCCGTGCCGGCCTACACCGGCATGCGACGCGGCGAGGTCCTCCGGTTGCGCTGGACCGACGTCGAGTTCGACAGCGGCTCGCTCATCGCCCGCAGCCGCAAGCAGTCGCGCCGGGCGGTCGAGTCGACCCGGCGGATTGACCTTCATCCGGAACTCCGCGACGAGCTGCTCGCCTGGCGCGACCGCCGACCGCGAGGCCAGTTCGTCATCTCCGAGGCCGAAGCGCTCGAAGTCCTGTCCAGCGACCGGGCCAACCGGGCCTTCTGGCAGCCGATGCGCGGCACGTCGTGGTGCCTCGACAGCCGGAGGAACTGGTTCAAGATCGGCTTTCATACGTATCGACATAGTTTTGCAAGCAACCTCGCTGCCCGAGGCGTGGACCAGCGGATCATCGATGAGTTCATGGGGCACCAGACCGAGGCGATGCGCAAGCGCTATCGCCATC